>JADLCS010000094.1 GCA_020847075.1 Gammaproteobacteria bacterium | reverse complement strand
TGAGCGTAACCGCGTGCACCTGGCCAAGCTGCTCAAGAGCGGCGGCAACGTCCTGCTGCTCGACGAACCGACCAACGACCTCGACGTCGAGACCCTGCGCGCCCTGGAAGAGGCCCTGCTCGCCTTCCCCGGCTGCGCCGTCGTCATCTCGCACGACCGCTGGTTCCTCGACCGCATCGCCACCCACATGCTCGCCTTCGAAGGCGACAGCCACGTCGAATGGTTCCAGGGCAACTACGCCGACTACGAGGCCGACCGGCACAAACGACTGGGCACCGACGCCGATGCCCCGCATCGGCTGAAGTACAAAAAGCTGACCCAGTGAAAACCGGGGACAGACCACGGTTTTCGTCGTCAATATCTCGACGGAATAATCCCACCACATAAAACCGTGGTCTATCCCCGGTTTCCTCGATGAAAACGAACAAAGGCATCTGGTACGCCCTGGGGGCATACATCTGTTGGGGCGTGTTCCCGCTGTACTTCATGAAGCTGCGCCACGTCCCGGCGCTGGAGCTGATCAGCCACCGCATCGTGTGGTCGTGCCTGATGCTGTGCGGAGTCCTGCTGCTCACCCGGCAATGGCGGGCATTTTGCGCCTCCGTTCCCCGGCCGCGGGTAATCCGCACCTATCTGATCGCCTCGGTACTGATCGGGATCAATTGGGCGGTGTTCCTGTGGGCGATCATCACCAACCACATCATCGAGGTCAGCCTGGGCTACTTCCTCTCGCCCATCATCAACGTACTGATGGGCGTCCTGTTCCTGCGCGAGCGCCTGCGCCCCTGGCAGTGGGCCTCCATCGCCCTGGCCGTCGCCGGCGTGCTGTATCTGATCCACGCCTACGGCGGGCTGCCGTGGATCGCCCTGGGGTTGGCGTTGTCCTTCGGTATTTATGGCCTGGTCAAAAAAGGCGCGCCACTCGGTTCTCTGGACGGCCTGACCCTGGAGACGGCCTTCCTGTTCCCGGCCGCCCTGGGCTATCTCCTCTACATCGGCGCTACCGGAGAGGGCGTCTTTCCACACGACGGCACCACCCTCGACCTGCTCCTGATCGGCTCGGGCGTGGCCACGGCCATCCCGCTGCTGTTGTTTGCCTCAGCCTCACAACGCATCCCGCTCTGGCAACTGGGCATGCTCCAGTACCTGGCGCCGACGCTGCAATTCCTCCTCGGCATCCTCGTATTCCACGAAGCCGTCACCACCACCCAACTGGTCGGCTTCGCCCTGATCTGGGCGGCGCTCCTGATCTTTGCCCTGGAGGGCTATCTGAGCGCGCGCGGACAGCCAGCCGCGGCGAAGGCATGAGCGGTCATTTTTAAACCAGAATCAATGGGGACAGATTTATAAAACTATCCCCGCAACCCAAGCCTCTCTTCCAGTAGCCCGGATGCAGGCGCGAAGCGCCGCAATCCGGGGATCATCCCGGATTACGCTCACCGCTCCATCCGGGCTACTGGCTACCTGCTTGCTTTTCCGTATATACGTATATACATTAATACCATGGACGTCAGCTTCGACCCCGCCAAGGATGTGCGGAACGTGGCCCTGCGCGGCATTTCGCTCGCACGGGCGACGGATTTCGACTGGAACAACGCGCTGATCGTCGAAGATACTCGCAAGGACTATGGCGAACCGCGCTACCAGGCACTGGGACTGATCGACGACCGGCTGCACATGCTGATATTCACGCCACGAACAGGCAAGACTCACATCATCAGCCTGCGCAAGGCGAACGACAGAGAGATCCGACGCTATGAAGAAACGAAAACCCAACCCTGAATTGATCGACGAAGAAAATCCGGAATGGACTGCGGCGGACTTCAAACGCGCCAGGCCGGCACGCGAGGTGCTGCCCAAACTGGTCGGCAAGGAGGTGGCGGAACGCCTGCTGAAACCTAGGGGCCGCCCGAAATCACCCGACGCAAAGGTCTCGATCAGCCTGCGGATTCCACCCCAGACCCTGGCGCGCTGGAAGGCCAGCGGCCCGGGGTGGCAGACGCGGATGGCGGAAACGTTGACGGAGATGTCGCCAAATTCGCGCAAACGCGCAAGCCCTGGAAGTTAATAGCATAAGATCCGCTTACATCGCGCATAGGGTGTGGGTAAACTCTCACGGAAACCGTGGTCTGTCCCCTATTATTTCCGCGGAATGGACGGCGGCGGATTTCAAGCGTGCGCGCCCAGCCCGCGAGGTACTGCCCAAACTGGTCGGAAAGGAAGCAGCGGAACGCCTGCTGAAACCTCGGGGCCGCCCGAAATCACCGGATGCGAAGGTCTCGATCAGCCTGCGAATTCCACCCCAGACCCTTGCGCACTGGAAGGCCAGCGGCCCGGGGTGGCAGACGCGGATGGCGGAAACGTTGACGGAGATGTCGCCGAATTCGTGCAAACGCGCAGCCCGTAGAAAAGGGTACTGACCCCTTTTTCTGGGGCCCACTTTCCCGAATAGCTATGACATGCCCGTATGCTTGATGGTTTTCATTGTATCCGTGTCTAGGACCAAATACTCCGATTGCTCATAATCAAGTAGTGGGCGACCGAGGAGATTAACGGTCCCTGAAACCTTACTTGGCCAAAAGACAACATACGGCTTGCAACTTGAATACTTATATACCTTCATAACGTGCGGCGCACCACCACTGAGATCAAATGAAGGGTCCCTGAGCATGTCTCTCAACACCTCAAGGGGCTCCATGTTGAAACCGCCACTTTCAAGCTTCCTTTTTTTGCGCAATATAGCCACGAGACGTTCTTTGTACTCTTCCTTATAGTCTCCAGTAAATGCTAACACCTTGTCTTTATTGATGCCACGCCACCGCGTAATAGGGCGGAAGGTAAATTTCTTCAAGTGGGTATCGTAATGCAAGAGCCAAATCTTGAAACTATTGCGCCTCCATGACCAACCTCCAAAAAGAAAGGTGGTATCGGGATCGCTGTCGCCGTTATTGGGCAAATCACAAATGAGGGAGACCATACTATTTAGAACCCGAAGCAAATGGCCTTTGAGATCGTCAAGGTTCATCCCACGACTGAGAAGCCGCGCATGCTGAGACACAGCCGCGATCGCTTGCAGCATCACTGGGTAAGCATACATAGTGTTCCCAGCGAAGCAAATTGCGGAATCACCTCTCGGAAGGGCCAGAATTTTTGGGCAACAGTCCCACCTACACCCAAAGGACAAACGGCTGTCGCTAGCGACGACAAGCTCCTCAACACCCCTGAATTTTCGAACCCATGCGACAGAGATTGTCATTTCGTTTTGCGGCCCAACCTGCTCTGCCCTATTTCCTGCTTTTCTCTTCCGAACAACTGGACAAAGTTAATAATTATTTTGTTAGGATATACGTCGCTGCTTATGTACAGGAAGCACGATCAGTCTCAGAACCATACAAATAATACAAGACCCTGTAAAAATTTATATATTTCCTCTGCATCTATAAAAATACAGCCTCGGATCTTGTGAAAGTGCATTAATACAGCACCATCCGCAAGACCTTAATCTGGGAGATAATGTGATGCCGTCGCTTACCCGATTGATCTGTGTTGCTGTTTGTGTTCTTGCATTTACTGGATGTACCGTTCCCATCAGAAACGTCGACAAATCAACAAAGAGATATGATGCCCCCCCATTGGCGAAACACAAACCGCCGAATTAGGCTCCAGACTTCTTTATCAGCAAGATGTTGAAATAGTACGCGGCAGAAGGGTAACGCAGGTTACTCGCGGGAATATTGGTCTCTTCCCGGCTGATTTCTTTGGTATGTATGTTCGCGCAAATGATGGCAAAAATTATTGCGGAACCATTACTTTTCGAGATCCACTAAACAATGGAAAACAGAATGCTGTCTGTTTTACAGATAAAGAATTCCAGAGCAAGAACATTCCCTTTGAAGATGCCGAGGAGATAGTCCAGAATCCAAGAAATTTTCAGCAAGTACTCGAATATTCAGGTAGAAGTGGAAATACAATTTCAGTATTCTACAAAGAATTCCATGAAACTCAGGATGGCGCATTTATTCGCCCAGCATTTACTCAGGAATTCAAATTTGATCTCTCTGAAAGCAACCTAATTGGCGTTAAGGGGGCACGCATCGAAGTAATTGAAGCCACTAACACGGGCATTACCTACAAGGTAATTAGCCACTTCCCCTGAATAAGGATCGATGTTCCTGTCGCCCCAAAGAATGAGGAGTCAGTATCTTCTGATTAAATTAAAAGATACTGACTCCTTTCATACAAAGAATTCTGCCCAACCTAATGACAACACTAATAATCTGCTTCATTTCTACGTAAGCATGAATATTATTTCTACCTTATGAAATTTCCCTCTCCAACATAATCGCATCCTCCCTCCCTCCTTTGGCGGGATAATAATCCTTCCGCATCCCGATCCTTTTGAATCCCAGTTGCTCGTACAGCGCGATGCCGGCCGCGTTCGACGGGCGCACTTCGAGCAGCAGGACCGTTGCGCTGGCGGCGCGGGCGTCTTCGATCAGGTGATTGAGCAGCGCGCGGCCGAGGCCGCGGCGGCGCTGGTGGGGATCGACGCAGAGATTGAGTATGTGCGCCTCGCCGGCGGCGGCGGACACGACGCCATAGCCGGCGACCTTGCCGTCGAGCAGGATCACATGAGATCGATAACCGACGGCGAGGCAGTCGCGAAAAATGCCTTCGGTCCAGCAGAATTCGTAGGCACGCTGTTCAATGTCCATCACCGCCGGCAGGTCGGCGATGCGCATGGCGCGGAAACTGTGGGCCGGTGCGGGGCGGGACGGGATGTCGCTGCGCACCGTGGACATGCGGGTCTCAGCCCGCGCCGCCGCCGAAGGTGCGGGCGGCGAGTTGCAGGTCGTCCCAGGACTTGCGCTTTTCCAGCGGCGAGCGCAGCAGATAGGCAGGATGGTAGGTCACCACCAGCGGGATGCCGGTGTCGGCATAGCGATGGACGCGGCCGCGCAGCGCGCCGATGCGGGTGTCGGTCTTGAGCAGGTTCTGCGCGGCGATGCGGCCGACGGCGAGGATGATCTTCGGTTTGATCAGCGCGACCTGGCGCTTGAGATACGGCTCGCAGCAGGCCACTTCATTCGGACTCGGGTCGCGGTTGCCCGGCGGGCGGCACTTCAGCACGTTGGCGATATAGACCTCGGCACGTTCGAGGCCCAGCGCCCACAGCATCTCGTTCAGCAACTGGCCGGCGCGGCCGACGAAGGGCTCGCCCTGGCGGTCCTCGTCCGCGCCGGGGGCCTCGCCGACGACCATCCACGCCGCGCTGCGGTTGCCGACGCCGAATACGGTCTGCGTGCGCGTCTTTTCCAATCCGCACAGCGTGCAACCTTTCACGCGCGCCTGCAGCGCGTCCCAGTCGAGGCGGGCGACGTCGCTGTCGCCTGCCTCGATGGAAGACTCGGTCGAGAAGGACACCGGCGCCGGCTCGGCAATGGCCCCAGGGGCCTCGGCGACCCCGGCGGCCGCGGGCGCGGCGCCGCGCTCCGCCCATGCCTGGATGCCCATGGCCTCCAGGTATTGCAGTCGGCGCGCGTCGCTCATGGCGTCACGGCCGCCGCGTCACAGCGCCGCCCGCTGCGGGTGCTGGCGCTGCGAGGCGTCGAGGATCTTGTTCAGGCCGTTGATGTAGGCCTTGGCCGAGGCGATGACGATGTCGGTGTCCGCGCCCTGGCCGTTGACGATGCGCCCGCCCTTCTCCAGCCGCACCGTCACCTCGCCCTGCGAGTCGGTGCCGCTGGTGATGTTGTTGACCGAGTAGAGCTGGAGCTGTGCGCCGCTCTGCATCACCGACTCGATGGCCTTGAACGCAGCGTCCACCGGCCCGCCGCCCGTGGCCTGGGCGCGGCATTCCTCGCCGTCCACGCTGAGCGTGACCTGCGCCTCGGGCTGGGTGCCGGTCTCCGAGGCCACGCGCAGATAGGCGAGCTTGATGTACTCGTTCTCGCCCTGGTGCGCCTCGCTGACCAGCGCCTGGAGGTCCTCGTCGAAGATCTCGGATTTCTTGTCGGCGAGTTCCTTGAAGCGGGCGAAGGCGGCGTTGAGCGCCTCCTCGCCGTCGAGCTGGATGCCGAGCTCCTGCAGGCGGGCGCGGAAGGCATTGCGACCGGAGAGCTTGCCGAGCGTGAGCTTGTTGGTGCTCCAGCCCACGTCCTGCGCGCGCATGATCTCGTAGGTCTCGCGGCTCTTCAGCACGCCGTCCTGGTGGATGCCGGACTCGTGCGCGAAGGCGTTGGCGCCGACCACCGCCTTGTTCGGCTGTACCGGATAGCCGGTGATCTGGCTCACCAGCTTGGAGGTCGGCACGATCTGGGTGGTGTCGATGCGCGAGTCGCAGGGGAAGATGTCGCGGCGCACCTTCACCGCCATGACGATCTCCTCCAGGCTGGCGTTGCCCGCACGCTCGCCCAGACCGTTGATGGTGCACTCGACCTGGCGCACGCCGGACAGCACCGCGGAGAGCGAGTTCGCCACCGCCATGCCGAGGTCGTTGTGGCAGTGCGTGGACCACACCACCTGGTCCGCGTTGGGCACGCTCTCGATCAGCTTGCGGATGCGCTCGCCCCACAGGCCGGGGAGGCTGTAGCCGACGGTGTCCGGCACGTTGATGGTGCGCGCGCCGGCCGCGATCGCCGCCTCGAACACGCGGCAGAGGAAGTCGAACTCGGAGCGCACCGCGTCCTCGGCGGAGAACTCGACGTCGTCGGTGTACTGGCGCGCGCGCTTCACCGAGCGCACGGCCTGCTCCAGCACCTGCTCCGGCGTCATGCGCAGCTTGTGCTGCATGTGAATGGGCGAGGTGGCGATGAAGGTATGGATGCGGCCGGAGTTCGCCTTCTTGAGCGCCTCGCCGGCGCGGTCGATGTCCTTGTCCAGCGCGCGCGCGAGGCCGCATACGGTGCTGTCCTTCACCGCCTCGGCGACGGCCTGCACGGCCTCGAAGTCGCCCGGGCTCGCGATCGGGAAGCCGGCCTCGATGACATCCACGCGCATGCGCTCCAGCGCCTTGGCGATGCGGAGCTTCTCTTCCTTGGTCATGGACGCGCCGGGGCTCTGCTCGCCGTCACGCATGGTGGTGTCGAAGATGATGAGTCTGTCTTTGCCGCTCTCTTTGCCGCTCATGGGGGTGCTCCTAAGTTAGGGCTCAGTTTACCCCACCGCCGGACGGTTACAAATCGCCGTCGCGCCGCGGTCGGGGCGCATAAACAACAGGATTGGGGGAACGGGGTCGTGGCTGCCTTACGGCAGCAGCAGTCGCAGGGACAGCAGGGAGGCGCGGGCAAAAGAGACGCCGGCGCGCCCGGCGAAGGCCGCGCGCGAGGGGATGAAACCGGATGTCGTCGTATTACCCATGCGACCAACTATAGACCAAGTTTCGAATGATGCCAAGCGGGAGGCGTATCTCCCCGGCTCCGTCGCGCGCCCTCCGGGCTACGGCGGGCCTCCTGCCCCGTAGGTTGGGCTGAACGGAGTGAAGCCCAACGAACGACCGCACCACCTGCATCCGTTGGGCTTCACTCCGTTCAGCCCAACCTACAATCCGGATGCCTGCGCCCACGGGGATGGCGGGCTCATTCAGACATCGGCCAAACGCCGCGCGGCTTTACCGGCTGGAGGCGCTGGCGTCGGTAACGCGATGCCAGGGCGGCCACCGGACCGGACAGCGCATGGATCGGTAAACGTAGGTTGGGCTGAGCCATGCGAAGCCCAACATTCCCGTCTCGCGGGCGTTGGGCTTCACTCCGTTCAGCCCAATCTACGGGATCGACCGGAAGGTGGCGGGGCTTTACCGGCTGGAGTGGCGGTCCTCTTCGGACGGCGGTGTACCGTTAGCGGCATCGGTGCTGGCCGCCGGCGCGGGCAGTTGCCGTTCGCGCTGGCGCCGGCGGTGCGACACCAGCGCCATGAACGGGCCGGACAGCGCATAGACCAGCGCGATGCTGAACAGCACCACCGGCGGGTCGATGGAGATGAAGACGAACACCAGCACCATGATCAGCATGGCGACGAACGGGATCTTGCCGCGCAGATCGAGGTCTTTGAAGCTCTTGTAACGGATGTTGCTCACCATCAGCAGGCCGGTCAGCACGGTGAGCGGAAAGGCCAGCAGGACGATGTCCGCGCCGGGCATGTCGTAGTCCGCGCCCACCCACACCAGGCCCGCGACCACCGCCGCGGCGGACGGCGAGGGCAGGCCGATGAAATAGCGTTTGTCGACGATGCCCACCTGGATGTTGAAGCGCGCCAGGCGCAGCGCGGCGGCGGCGGCGTAGACGAAGGCGGCGGTCCAGCCGAGCTTGCCCAGGCTTGCCAGCGACCATTCGTACATCACCAGCGCCGGCGCCAGGCCGAAGGCGATCATGTCGGACAGGCTGTCGTACTGGGCGCCGAAATCGCTCTGCGTGTTGGTGAGGCGGGCGACGCGGCCGTCCAGGCCGTCGAGGATCATGGCGACGAAGATCGCCACGGCGGCGGTATCGAAGTCCCCGCGCGAGGCGGCGACGATGGCGTAGAAGCCGGCGAACAGCGCCGCCGTCGTGAACAGGTTCGGCAGCAGGTAGATGCCGCGGTGGCGCTTGGTTTCCGTGGGCTCGTCGTGCATGCCGCTATCCGGTCGGGGTGAGGGCTATTATAAGGAAACGGGGTTGCCCTTCAAACCAGGGCAACCCCGCGAACCCGGACGCGCGACGGGCGGAGATATCAATTCCTGTCGCGATCGACGATCTTGTTGGCCTTGATCCAGGGCATCATGTCGCGCAGGCGCGCGCCGACCGCCTCGATCTGGTGCTCGCGGCCGATGCGGCGCTTGGCCTTCAGCGTCGCGGCGCCGCCCTGGTTCTCCAGGATGAATTCGCGCGCGAACTCGCCGGTCTGGATCTCCTTCAGGATGCGCTTCATCTCGGCGCGCGTCTCGTCGGTGATGATGCGCGGGCCGCGCGTCAGGTCGCCGTACTCGGCGGTGTTGGAGATCGAGTAACGCATGTTGGCGATGCCGCCCTCGTACATCAGGTCGACGATCAGCTTGAGCTCGTGCAGGCACTCGAAGTAGGCCATCTCGGGGGCGTAGCCCGCCTCGACCAGGGTCTCGAAGCCGGCCTGCACCAGCGCGGTAGCGCCGCCGCACAGCACGGCCTGCTCGCCGAACAGGTCGGTCTCGGTCTCCTCGCGGAAGTTGGTCTCGATGACGCCGGCGCGGCCGCCGCCGTTGGCGCTGGCGTAGGACAGCGCGATGTCCTTGGCGCGCCCGCTCGCGTCCTGGTACACCGCGATCAGGCTGGGCACGCCGCCGCCCTGGGTGTAGGTGGAACGCACCAGGTGGCCGGGGCCCTTGGGCGCGATCATGATCACGTCGAGATCGGCGCGCGGCTCGATCTGGCCGAAGTGGATGTTGAAGCCGTGCGCGAAGGC
>JADLCS010000093.1 GCA_020847075.1 Gammaproteobacteria bacterium | reverse complement strand
CTGTCATCGAAATCAAGGTGCCCAACATCGGCGACTTTTCCGCGGTCGAGGTCATCGAAATCCTGGTCAAGCCCGGCGATACGGTCAGCGCCGAGGATTCGCTGATCTCGGTCGAGTCCGACAAGGCCTCGATGGAGATCCCGTCGCCGCAGGCCGGCGTCGTCAAGGAGCTCAAGGTCAAGATCGGCGACAAGGTCTCGGCAGGCAGTGCGATCCTGACGCTGGAGACCGCCGCCGCGGCCCCGTCGGCCGCACCGCCGGGTGAGGCGGCGCAGCCGGCCCAGCCGCCCCAGTCGGATCGAGGGGCACCTGTCGTGACACCGGCGCCGGCCGCCGCAGCCTACCACGGCAAGGTCGACATCGAGGCCGAGGTCGTCGTGCTCGGGTCCGGACCGGGCGGCTACACGGCGGCGTTCCGCGCCGCCGACCTCGGCAAACAGGTGGTGCTGATCGAACGCTATCCGGACATCGGCGGCGTGTGCCTGAATGTCGGCTGCATCCCGTCCAAGGCGCTGCTGCATACCGCGCAGGTGATCAACGAGGCCGCGGAGTTCCACGACATCGGCGTCGGTTTCAACACGCCCGAGATCGACCTCGACAAGCTGCGCGCCCACAAGGATGCCGTGGTCGGCAAGCTGACCGGCGGTCTGAAAGGGCTGGCGCGCCAGCGTAAGGTCAAGCTCGTGCACGGCTACGGCAGGTTCACGTCGCCGCATACGATCGAGGTCGAGGCCGCCGACGGCGGCAGGACCGTGATCGGTTTTCAGTATTGCGTCATCGCGGTCGGCTCGCGGGTCACGAAGCTGCCGTTCATCCCGTGGCATGACCCCCGGGTCATGGATTCGACCGACGCGCTGGAGATCCGGCAGGTGCCACGCAGGCTGCTGGTCGTCGGCGGCGGCATCATCGGTCTCGAGATGGCGACGGTCTATGACGCGCTGGGCGCCAAGGTCACCATCGTCGAGTTGTCGCCCGGTCTGATCCCCGGCGCCGACCGCGATGTGGTGCGGCCGCTGGAGCGGCGGATCAAGAAGCGCTACGAGGCCATTTTCACGAATACCAGGGTCACGGCGATCGAACCGGCCGCCGACGGGCTGGTGTGCCGTTTCGAGGGCAAGGACGCACCGGCCAGCGATACCTTCGATCAGGTGCTGGTCGCGATCGGCCGCAGCCCGAACGGTTTGTCGATCGCGGCCGACCAGGCCGGCGTCCATGTCGACGAACGCGGGTTCATCGCGGCCGACAAACAGCAGCGGACCAATGTGCCGCACATCTTCGCCATCGGCGATGTCATCGGCCAGCCGATGCTGGCGCACAAGGCGACCCACGAGGGCAAGGTCGCGGCCGAGGTGATCGCCGGCCAGAAGTCCTACTTCGATGCCCGGACGATCCCGGCGGTGGCGTACACCGATCCCGAGGTCGCGTGGATGGGCAAGACCGAGGACCAGTGCAAGGCCGAGGGCATCGCCTACGAAAAAGGCGTGTTTCCGTGGGCCGCGAGCGGTCGCTCGCTGTCGCTGGGGCGCGACGAGGGTATGACCAAGGTGCTGTTCGATGCCCAGCACCGGATCATCGGCGCCGCGATGGTCGGCCCGAACGCCGGCGAGCTGATCGCGGAGGCGGTCCTGGCGCTGGAGATGGGGGCGGATATCGCGGACATTGCGCTGACGGTGCACCCGCACCCGACGCTGTCCGAGACCTTCAATTTCGCCGCCGAGGTCGCCGAAGGCAGTTGCACCGACATCTACGTACCGAAGCGCAAATAGCCATCGAGACACCGTAATAGGGGACAGATTTCAAATCTGTCCCCTATCTCTTAACCGGATTTACATATTTTTACCTTCCGCTGACCCCAATTTGCGCCGCATCCGCCTATCCTGTGGCCATGATTCAGAGGCGGGCGGACACGATCGGACTGCGGGGGAGGGGTTTCCGCCTGTCCCCATTGTTTCGGGGTTGCGGTAAACTACGCCTCACCCCTGACACCTCACCCCTCACGGAACCGACATGGCAGATATAAAGAAAGTCGTCCTCGCCTATTCCGGCGGACTCGATACCTCCGTCATCCTGCGCTGGCTGCAGGAGACCTACGGCTGCGAGGTCGTCACCTTCACCGCCGACATCGGCCAGGGCGAGGAGCTGGAGCCGGCACGCGCCAAGGCGCTCAAGCTCGGCATCAAGCAACAGAACATCTACATCGACGATCTGCGCGAGGAGTTCGTGCGCGACTTCGTGTTTCCGATGTTCCGCGCCAACACCGTGTACGAGGGCGAATACCTGCTCGGCACCTCGATCGCGCGCCCGCTGATCGCCAAGCGCCTGGTGGAGATCGCGAACGAGACCGGCGCCGACGCGGTGTCCCACGGCGCCACCGGCAAGGGCAACGACCAGGTGCGCTTCGAGCTCGGCGCCTACGCGCTCAAGCCCGGCATCAAGATCATCGCGCCGTGGCGCGAATGGGATCTGCTGTCGCGCGAGAAGCTGCTGGCCTACGCCGAGCAGCACGGCATCCCGATCGATATGAAGCACAAGCAGGGCGGCTCGCCTTATTCCATGGACGCCAATCTGCTGCACATCAGCTACGAGGGGCGCCATCTCGAGAACCCGGCGGCCGAGGCCGAGGAATCCATGTGGCGCTGGACGGTGTCGCCGGAGGCCGCGCCCGACGCCGCGGAATACGTCGAGCTCGAGTTCGAGCGCGGGGACCTGGTGGCCATCAACGGCAAACGCATGGCGGCGCACGAACTGCTCGCCGAGCTCAACCGGCTCGGCGGCAAGCACGGCATCGGCCGCCTCGACCTGGTCGAGAACCGCTACGTCGGCATGAAGTCGCGCGGCTGCTACGAGACCCCGGGCGGCGCCATCCTGCTCAGGGCGCACCGCGCCATCGAGTCCATCACCCTCGACCGCGAGGTCGCGCACCTGAAGGACGACCTGATGCCGCGCTACGCCAGCCTGATCTACAACGGCTACTGGTGGAGCCTCGAACGCCGCGCGCTGCAGACCCTGATCGACGAGACCCAGCGGCACGTCAACGGCTGGGTCCGCGTCAAGCTGTACAAGGGCAACGTCATCGTCACCGGGCGCGACTCGAAGACCGACTCGCTGTTCGACGCGACCATCGCGACCTTCGAGGACGACGCCGGCGCCTACGACCAGAAGGACGCGGGCGGATTCATCAAATTGAACGCCCTGCGCATGCGCATCGCGGCGCGCAAGCGGGGTCCGCTCGCCTGAGGCGTACCGCCGCGCGCCGCGGCGCCGTCGGCCGGTCGGGTTGTCGCAAACGGAAGAACGGCGGTTTCGCGCCCCACAGGTTATGAACATCTCATCGTCACACCGTGTCCCGCCCGCCGCCCAGCGCGCGCGGCGGGGGTCATGGATATTCCTCCCGCTCCTGCCGCTGCTCCTTTCGGCCTGCGCCGCCGTCCCCTCCGCGGGGCGGACGCCGGAACACGGCGTGGCCGTACCCCCGGCCTGGAGCGGGGAGGCGTCTGCCGGGGCGGAGGACGCCGCCACTGCGCTCGCGCGCTGGTGGGAGCGGTTCGACGATCCCGCGCTGACGGATCTCGTCGTTCAGGCGCTGGCGGCCAATACCGACGTGCGGGCGGCGCGCGCGCGCCTGCGCCAGGCCCGCGCCCAGCGCGACGTGACCGCGGCGGGACTGGGTCCGAGCCTCACCGCCTCCGCCTCGGCCCAGCGCAGCAAGCAGGGCGACGCCGACGCCGCCAACCAGTTCCGCGCCGGTTTCGACGCCGGTTGGGAGCCCGACATCTTCGGCGCCACCCGCAGCGGCGTGAGCGCGGCCGATGCCGATGTGCTCGCCAGCGCCGGCAGCCTCGCCGACACGCGCGTATCGATCGCCGCCGAGACGGCGGTGAGCTATATGCAGTTGCGGGGTTTCCAGGCGCGGCTCGCCATCGCGCGCGAGAATCTCGCCAGCCAGGAACAGACGCTGCAACTGACTCAATGGCGCGCCCAGGCCGGTCTTGCCACCTCGCTCGAGGTGGAGCAGGCGCGCGCCGCCGTCGAGCAGACGCGGGCGCAGATCCCGGCGCTGGAGGCGAGCGCCACGCAGACCCTGAACGGCCTCGCGGTGCTGACCGGCCGGCCGCCGGGCGCCTCGCCGGCGACGCTGACCGAGGCGGTGGGGCCGCCCGCGCTGCCGGCGGATCTGGCGCTGGCCATCCCCGCCGAGACCCTGCGCCAGCGACCCGATGTGCGGGTCGCCGAACAACAGGTGGTCGCCGCCGCCGCGCGGATCGATCAGGCCGCCGCGGCGCGGCTGCCTTCGTTCCAGCTCAGCGGTTCGCTCGGCCTCAGCGCGCTCACCGTGAGCGGGCTGTCCGAGACCGGGGCGCTGCTGCGGTCCATCCTCGCCGGCGTGAGCCTGCCCGTGTTCGACGGCGGGCAACGGCGCGCGCAGGTGCGCGCGCAGGAGGCCGCGTTCGACGAGGCACGGGAGAATTACCGCGCCGTCGTGCTGGCCGCGCTGCAGGACGTCGAAGACTCCCTGGTCGCGCTGGACAAGGCGCGCGCACGGCTGGCGGCGCAGCGGCGCGCGGCGGAGGCGGCGCGCAACGCCGCGCTGCTGGCCGATCATCGCTACGCGAGCGGGTTGATCGATTTCCAGACGGTGCTCGAGACGCAGCGCACCCTGCTGAGCGCGCAGGACGGCGTGGCCGGCACCGAGGCCGAACTGGGCGCCGATTACGTGCGCCTGTACAAGTCGCTGGGCGGGGGCTGGACGCCCGGCGCCACCGATGACATCGATGACGGGCCGCCTCCGGCGGCGCAAGGGAGCACCTGATGGCAACGCGGAATTCCTCTTCCACCGAACCGGCCGCCGCGGCCGGGGATATCGCGCAACTGCTCGGCGAGGAGGGCGCGCCGCGCGCCTGGTGGCGGCGGCCGGGGCTGTGGGGCGCGCTCGCGCTGGTCGTCGTGGCGGTCGTTGCCCTGCTGGCGTGGCAGGGGCAGCGGCGCGCCGACGCCATGCCGCGCTATGCGACCGAGCCCGTCACGCGCGGCGACCTCACCGTGCTCGTCACCGCCAACGGCATCCTGCAGCCGACCAATCAGGTCGACGTCGGCAGCGAACTGTCGGGGACGGTGGCGCGCGTGCTGGTGGACGTCAACGATCGCGTGACCACGGGTCAGACCCTGGTCGAACTCGACACCGCCAAGCTGAACGATCAGGTCACCCAGGCGCGCGCCGCGCTGACCTCGGCCGAGGCCACGGTGCGGCAGACCGCCGCCACGGCGAGCGAGTCGCGCGACAACCTCGCGCGTCTGGAAGAGGTGTCGCGTCTGTCCGGCGGTCAGGTCCCTTCGCAGTCCGAGCTCGCCGCGGCCCAGGCCGCGTTGCAGCGCGCGCTGGCGGACGAGGCCAGCGCCGGGGCCGGCGTGGCGGAGGCGCGCGCCGCGCTCCGCTCCGCCGAGACCAACGTGGCGAAGGCGGCGATCCGCTCGCCCATCAATGGCGTGGTGCTGGCGCGCTCGGTCGATCCCGGCAACGCCGTCGCGGCCTCGCTGCAGGCGGTGACCCTGTTCACGCTGGCCGAGGACCTGACGCAGATGAAGCTCGAGGTCAACGTCGACGAGGCCG
>JADLCS010000092.1 GCA_020847075.1 Gammaproteobacteria bacterium | reverse complement strand
CTGTCCCGGGGATTTTCCGAAGGACCTCTCACCCGGGCATCAAACGCCTTCGGCACATCATGCCGCCCTGTACCGACACCCTCCATAATCCCGGAAAACTAGCGTATTATCCCCTCACCGGACACATGAAAATCCATAATAAAATCATGCATCGACGGAATCCCACGGGCAAAGCGAGCCCCCTGGAACGGCCCGGGAGAGCCGGGGCCCTTTCCAAACATCGACTCAGCGAGAAAAAGCGAGCACCCGACTCCGATGCGCCCTGACGAGACTCGACCGACCCCGCCATCGCTGCCCAAGGCGCTGGAGTCCGCCCTGAAGCACCTCCAGGCCGGCCGTCTCACGCAGGCGGACGAGCTTTGCAGGAAGTTCCTGCTCAGGAAACCGGAGGATCACGACGCATTGTGGCTGCGCGAGCAGATCATCAGGACCCTGTGCGGCAGGACGAACGAGGCCGTCGGGGCCTTTCAGTCCGCCATCAACGCCGCGACCGTCGGGGCCCTGCGCGGGATACGCGACGAATGGCTCGCGTTCCTGAAACCGCAGACGGCGGACTCTCTGGCGTCGCTGTGGAGGACCCCTATCCTCGATGCGCACAGGGCCCTGATGAAGTCCGGTCTGCGCGATCATCCGCGTTCCCCGGGCGAGGATGCGGTATCGAGACGATGGAAGGCGGAGCTCGCCGCGCAGGGCCCCGTCCGGGTAAAGCCGGTGGACATCCTCTCGGCCATGCTGCTGTACAGAAGCCATGCGCTTCCGGTGCCCGAAAACCTGCCCGCCCTACCCGAGTGGCTGCGCGAGCCCTATGTCGATTTCCTGCTGGAGAAGCCGGCGGTATTCCACCGGGAGGGCGAGGCGGATGAATACACCGGTTACCTGACGCGCCTGATCGAGACTTTTCACAAGATCGGGATCACGCGGCTCGGCATCGCGGAAGACCCGGTCGCGCGCGCGCTGACCTATCTGTGCGCGTCCAGGACCAGCTACATACAGACCTATTTCAACACCCGGAACCTGCGCCCGCTCTTCGCGATGCGCGGCGACATCATCGCCGCGCCGCTGATCGCCTCCGGCCAGAAGACCCTCTCCGCTCTGCCGCCGCGCGCGGAACCGCCCGCCAGGATCCGGCTGGGCATCTTCGCGGAACACCTGCCCGCCCAGACCGAGACCTACTTCACGCTGTCGCATTTCGAGCACCTGGATCACGCGCGGTTTCATATCACCCTGTACGTGAACAAGTCGTACGGAGAGCCGTTCGAACGGCAATGCAGCGCGCTCGCCGACGATTTCGTAGTGCTGCCGGAGACCAACCTGAGCGACAAAGTCGACCGGATCCGGGCGGACGACCTGGACATCCTGCTCATCAGCACGAACATGGCGGCGGTCACCAATATCGCCGCCATGCTCGGCGCCTATCGCCTCGCCCGTATTCAGGTCGCCTCGGTGAGCACCCCGGTGACCACCGGCGCACGCCATATGGATGTGATGCTGTCCGCCGAATGGAACGAGCCGGAGCCGGACGCGGCGGACCATTACACCGAGCATCTGTACCTCATGCCCGGGTCGGTCAACTACTATGCCTTCCAGTACGACCGGGATCCCGCCACCCTGAACATCACGCGCGCCTCGCTCGGGCTCAGGGACGAGCAGATCGTCTTCTTCTCCGGGCTCAACTATTACAAGATCCTTCCCGAGCTGTCGCGGGCCTGGGCCCGGATCCTGGCCGCGGTCCCCGACAGCGTCCTGATCCTGATGCCCTTCAATTTCAACTGGGACTCCCACTATCAGGCCACGCCGTTCTTCCAGCGCATCCACCGGCAGATGTCGGAACTGTCGATAGACCCCAACCGCCTGCGCATCGCCGACCCGGTTCCGGCGCGCGCCGATGTCCACCGGATCATCGCCCTCGCCGATCTCTATCTCGACGGCTATCCCTTCGCCGGGGCCTGTTCGATGCTCGACCCGATCATCGTCGGCGTCCCGGCGGTCACGCGCCGCGGACCCGTGGGGCGTTCGAACCACGCCGCCTCGCTGTCACGCATGATCGGCATGCCCGAACTGATGACCGGCTCGGAGGAGGAATACATCGCCACCGCGGTATCTCTCGCCAATGACCCGGCAAGACGCGGGCGCATTCGCGATCATCTTCTCGAACTGAAAAATGCGCCGACGCCGCCCTATTTCGACCTCAAGACCTTCTCCACCCGCGTGGGCGACGCGCTGCAGGGGCTGTACGACCGATACGAGGCCCGTTATCGCGAGCTGAGGGGGCTGGACGACGCGGCGCTGGACGAGCGGCTGCGGACGCTCGCGGACTCGGTCGTGGGCGCCAATTTCGAATTGAACACCCTGACCGACATAGGGCTGGTCCACGCCCTGATCGAGCCCTATTTCCGCGCCCACCACAAGGGGCGCAGACTCCACCTGGTGGACGTCGGCGCCTGCTATGGCGAGATGGCGGCCCCGCTGCTGGCCGCCGGCTGGAGCGCCGACCTGTTCGAGCCCGATCCAGGCGCGCGCCGGACGCTGGAAGGCAATCTGGGCCGGTTCGCCCCGCACTGGCGCCTGTTCGCCAGCGCGGTCAGCAACGACGCGGCCGCGACCGTCACCTTCCACAAGGCGCGCAACCACGGCCTGTCCGGGCTGGGAGACTCCCCCTTCGGCCCCACCGACGACCTCATCGAGGTGCCGAACGTGCGCCTGGCAGACTTCTACTCCCGACACGGAATCACCCACGTGGACCTGCTCAAGATCGACGCCGAGGGCTACGACTTCGACGTGTTGGAATCCCACGATTTCTCGCGGATCCGGCCGCCGCTGGTCATGATCGAATACGGCACGCATTTCGCGCGCCAGACCCTGGCCGAGGTCAACGAAGTCCTCCGGCGCATGAGCGAGGCGGGCTACGGGGCCGTCGTCTTCAACTACACCGACGACGGAAACTTCGAACAGGGCCGCTGGGTCTATCGCCTGACCGACATCTTCGTGAACACCGCCCTCCCGGAAGACCGGGCCGGCGCCTTCGGCAACATCCTGTTCTACCGGAAGGAGGATCGGGAGTTTCCGCTCACGCTGTACGCCCTGCTCGAGAACTGCCTGCCGCGCGCCGAGGCGTGGCGGAAACGCTGAGCGCTATTCCGCGCCGGCGGTCCCGTCGAGCCGCCGGCGATCGTGTTCGACCATCTCGACGATCATGTCCTCGAACGGGACCGCCGGGCTCCAGCCGAGCGTCTCGCGAATCCGGCGCGGCTGCCCGACCCGCGCGGGCTCCTCGGCATCGCGCCGGAAGGAGACGAAGTCGCGCCAGTCCAGCCCGACGTGGCCGAAGGCGACCCGCAGGAGGTCGCGCACCGTATGCAGCCTGCCGGACGCCACGACGTAATCGCCCCCCGCCTCCGCGCGCGCCATCAGAGTCAGGGCCTGCGCCACGTCGCGCGCGTCGCACCAGTCGACGCGCGCGCCGACGTTCAGGAGTTCGAGCCGGGTCTCCAACCCCGCGCGGGCGCGCGCCGCGGCCTGCGTGATCTTGCGGGAGACGAAACGGGGGTCGCGCAGCGTCGATTCATGATTGAACAGGATGGCGCCGCTGGCGCGCAGCCCTTCATGCGCGCGGAAGAAGGCCAGCATCTCCATGCACCACGACTTGGTGAGCCCGTAGAACGTGGGCGGATCCCGGCGGCTGTCCTCGGTGATCTCGTGCTGCGGCGAGGCGGCGGTATACATCTGGCTGGAGGCGGCGAAGACCAGATGCGCGCGGCTGCGCCGCCGCGCCATGGCGGAAACGATGGCGCGGGTGGACAGGAAGTTGTGGACAAACATGGCCTCCCGCACGTCCAGGCCCGACGCGAGCGGATTTTCCTGCGAGGAATGATGGACGGCGGCCAGATGATAGATCTCGTCCGGACGCCGGTCGCCCAGCACGGCCTCGACCGCGCCCGCATCGGCCAGATCGACGCCGAGCACCTCGACGCCCGGACCGGGGCCGTCGCCCGGAGATTCCCTCCCGGGCCGGGTGATGCCGATCACACGGTATCCATCGTCCCACAGACGCCTGGCCAGCAGCCTGCCGTCCTGTCCCAGGATACCGGTGATCAGGGCGGTACGCCGCTCCGACATCGCACTCAGCCCCCGGCGGAGACCTGTTCCAGTGACGGCAGGACGAAGACCAGGGTCCCACCCCGCGCCAGATAGGCCCGCTCGCGCTCGACGATCTCGTCGCGGAAATACCACGGGAGCACCAGGATGTAGTCCGGCGCCATGGCACGGGCATCCCCCTCCGACACGATGGGGATGCGGGTGCCGGGCGTCGTCAGCCCGTATTTGGCGGGATACTTCTCCGCGATGCAGGGCAGGTCCCGCGCGCTCAGCCCACAATACTGGAGGACGACGTTGCCCTTGGTGGACGCCCCGTACCCCACGACACGTTTCCCCGCACGCCGCGCCTCCTCCAGGAAACGCCGCAGCGACGCGCGATGCTCGGCCACGTCCCGGGCGAACGCCAGGTAGGGAGCGGTCGATTCCAGCCGCATCGCCGCCTCGCGGGCCAGGAATCTTTCGATGACCGCGGAGGCCTCCGGGTAACGGGAATCCCGCCGCGCGGCGATGATCGACAGGCTGCCTCCGTTGATATCGTTGGTGCCGATACCGATGATCTTGAGCCCGGCCCGGTCGGTCATCCACTGGATCTGCCGCAGGCCGTAATAGCTGATGTGCTCATGGCACACGCTGTCGTAGGCCCGGCGCCCGAGCATCTCGACCAGATAATGCTGTTCGAACTCCCAGACGCCGTCCCGGTCGAGCAGGGACGCCACGTCCTGCATGAACCCGAGGGGGTCCTCCAGATCGTAGAACATGGCGATGGAGGTGATGATCTTGAAGCCCCCCTCCGCCACCTCGCGTCTTATCCTGGCCGCGCTGAAGAAATCGACGATCAGGCGGATATCGTCGGGGTACTCGCCCGCGTAGCGCCCGCTGGACGGGTCGATGCCGATGCGGCTCAGCCCCAGGCCATCGTACAGCTTCAGTGTGGTCCCGTCGTTGCAGCCGATGTCCAGCACGCGCTCGCCGGGCGCCGGCCGGGACAGCGCGACCAGGTTCGCGATCTTGTTTCGGAGATGCGCGACCATCGTGGCGTTGTTGGAGGAGCGATACCCATAGCTCGGCCCGTACATCTGCTCCAGCGGATAACTGTGACGCAACTGGAGCAGCCCGCAGCAGGTCTCGGGCGCGCCGGAACACAGCACCAGTTCGAGCGGTCCGGATAGCGGATCGGGCTCGTCCGGACGGGGGAACCGCCCGGTCAGCGCCTGCCGCCCCAGGTCGAGGACCCGCTCCAGACGGGGATTGCCGCAGATGCGGCAGCGGGTGATGGGCGTGATCGGTGCGTTCGCGTGCGGGTCGGTCAAGAACGGATCTCCGAATTTTCCGGGAACGGCGCGGGCTAGGCCCCGCCGCGGGTCAGGCGCTCCAGATAGCGATCGCGCATCTTCATGCCCGCCGTTCTGTCGATGCTCTCCAGCGCCACCGCGCACAGGTCGTAGGAGCCATAAACCGAATGCAGAATCCGAGCCAGATTGATGCGCTTGTGCACGGGGAGCGCGTCGAACGCCATGAAATTGCGGACGTATATCGCCGCCTCGGCGAAGATGATCTGGCTGAAAGGGCTGTAGGGATCATTGTTCACGATCAGGGGTTTCATTTGCCGGCTGAAGATCTTGTCGAACTTGTGCAGCAGGAATCCCAACTCGCGCAGCTTCACGTCGACGTCCCCGAACAGGGGCTGTCCCTGGTACATCGGAATGAATTCGACCTCGGTATGCACCACCATCACGTTCTGCAACAGGGCTTGCCCGCCGTTGATCGCATCCAGTTCGGCGCCCTGGATGTCCAGCTTCAGAAAATCGCAGTCGTCGATCTCCCCTATGTCGTCCAGCCGGACGGTCTGGACGGAGGAGACTCCCGTGACGGGAAGGCTCAGGTTCTGAAACTTGTCGAGCAGGGGGTGATTGGGTTCATAGAGCGAAGAGGTCAGCGGATTGGCGCACTGATAAAAGCGATGAGGCGCGCCGTCACCGATGAAATAAGGAAGATAGCGTTGGTTGGGCCTGGCCCCGGCGTTGCGTTTCGCGCAGGCCTCCTGGTTCGGCTCGAACCCGATGACGTTCACCCCGGGCTGGCGGACGAGGTTCTCATAAGGATCGGTGCCCTCGCCCATGGACGCGGCCCCGACGTCCACGACGGTCAGCGGCGGCGGAGGCTGATCCAGGATTTCGTGTAGATCGAACATCGATCACCTTCCAGCATATCGTCGAACCCGCAACGTCCTCACCGCCCGCGCCGGCGGGCCGGATGGTCCGCGACGGACGAACGGGGCGCGCGGAATTACAGGCCGCCGCCCAGCCTCCGGTCGATCAAGCTCGCCCGCCGTTCCATGCCCGGGGTCGAAAATCCGAGGCGATTGATCTCGTTGATTATCTGCCGGGTCTGCGTCGGCTCGATGAAGTAGCTGGAATAACTGCGCAGATTCTCGTAGGCGTCCAGGACCGAAGCGATCGCCCAGTTCTGCGGCACTTGCCCGGGCGGGACCTGTTCGTATTCGGCGGACGGCGGCACGAAGGGCTCGCCCGCGATCAGCTCGCCCACGCGCTCCTGCACCGAGCGCAGGATGAACCCGAGCGACTGCACCGCGCTGTCCCTCAGACCGAGGTCGGCGGCGACGCGGGCGAAGCTCAGCAGACGCGGAAGATTGGCCCGCCGCACCAGCCCCAGCAGGAGGCCGTAACAGGCGACGAGGGCGTCATAACGGGTGGTGACGTCGTTGCCGGGAGCGCGCGCGACTGCATAGAGATTGAGGGCCGCTTCATATTCATGCCAGCCCTCCTCGGGGTGGGTCGCGGTCCTGTCGCGCCATGGCCCGACGTAGGCCGCACCGAAGGGAAAGCCGCGCAGAAACTCCGGCCAGATCGCCGCCGCGGGCGCGGCCACGGAAGACGCGCCCGGCTGCGCCACCAGTCTGTTTTGCGACAACAGGACGGCGGCGCGATCCGGTTTGCAGCAGAACGCGTTCAATTGATATTTGTCCATCCCAGCGCCCAGGTCCTGCGGCGCCAGCGCCCGCAGCCCGGGGATCACCCGGTAGGAGCGGTAGCCGTGCGCGATCAGGAAGTTGACGGGGGTCAGGTCGGTGTTCGCGCCGGCCTTGATCTCGCACATCACCAGGGGCGAGGCGCCGGTGAAGAATCCCACGCCCCCCTCCAGTACCTGGAGCTCGTGCCCCTCGGCGTCGATCTTGACGAGATCGACCTCGCGCCAGCCGTGCCGAACGCCTTCCAGGTCGAGCGTGGTCAGTTCCACCGGCTCACCGCGCCCCGGGTCGCCGACATCGGTCAGCGCGTTGAGCTCGGAGTTGTCCGAGGTGCTCAACCGCCCGGTCCCGGCCTTGCTGGAGAGGGCCTGGTTGATCAGGGTGACGTTGCGGAGTCCGTTGGCCTCGATGCCCTCGCGCAGATAGCCGGCGGTCTCGCCGCCGGGCTCGTAGGACCACACGTGCCCGTCCGGGCAGAGCTTCGCGACCGACAGGGAGTAGAGGCCATAGTTCGCCCCGATGTCGATGAAGCGGGTGTCCGGCCGGACGATCTCGCGGAGAAACTTGATCTCGTCCTCGAACCAGTCCTGTTGTTCGTTCAGGATGTAGGGCGTCATGAACTGCTCACCGACCGGGCAGCAGATCTTCACCCCATCGACGATCTCGAGGGTCGCATGCTTGTCGGGGCGGACGATCGTCATGGCGGAACGCTTTATTATTATCAGGGATTGTGGACCCCGGGCCCGCGCCCCGGCGGATCGGGCGCCGCGCGGTAAACGACCCGCGCGCCGTCGCCTCCCCGCGGGGACGACGGGATCCTCACGCGCCGGCGGCGGGATCCGGATTCGAAGTGCACCAAGTATACCACATGGCCCGATAGGCGGCCTCCAGGTCGCGGGTGATGCCCACCTCGTCCCTGAGGGGCGAGGCGATCATCCGCGCCCTCAGCCCGGATCTCAAACCGGCCAGTCGCGCGGGATCGGCGGACAACGCGGCCGCGATCCCGACGTAGGCCTCCTCATCCGGCGCGATCAGTTCTTCGAGACCGACGGATTTCAGCAGGGCGCAACCCGAACGCGACACCGAGCTGTCGCCCGCGAGCGCGATCACGGGGATGCCCATCCACAGGGTCTCGCAGGTGGTGGTCGTGCCGTTATAGGGGAACGGATCGAGGGCGATGTCGATCTGTCCGAGGATCTCGACGTAGCGCTCCACGGGGACCCGGTTCCACAGCACCAGTCGCTGCGCGTCGATGCCGTGTCCGGCGAACTTCTCGAGCAGAGCGTTGCGCATCGAGCCCTCCGGCACGCTGGTCATCAGCAGGCGCGATGCGGGGACCGCGCGCAGGACCGCGCCCCATACGGCGAGCGTCGCGTCCGAGATCTTGGTGAACGCGTTCATGGATCCGAAGGTGATCGTCCCCGTCCGCGCCGAGGGCGGCGCGGCCTCCGCCTCGGGGCGGCCTTCGGGCGGGCGGTAACACCACAGGCTGCGCGGGAGACGATAGAGGCGCTCGCTGTGCCAGGATTCCTGCCCTGGAGGATCGACCTCCGGCGTGGTCAGGCGATAGTCCATCGCGTCGAGCCCCGTGGTGGCGGGATATCCCAGATAGGTCACCTGCACCGGCGCCGGCCGGCGGGCGAACGCCGGCAGGCGGTTGTGCATGGTGTGACCGCCGAGGTCCACCAGGATATCGATCCCGTCCGCGCGCACGCGCTCCGCGAGCTGTTCGTCCGACAGGCCCTTGCAGGGTATCCAGTGATCCGCGCTCGCGGCGAGCCGGTGCGTGACCCCGTCGTACTTCGCATGGCTGTAATAACAGAACACCTCGACCCGCGTCTTGTCGTGCCGGCTCAGGATCGGCTCGATGAAATACGCCACGGAATGATGGCGCAGATCGGAAGACACATACCCCACCTTCAGCCGGCGGTCCGGCACGCGGGAATTCCCGTGGGCACGCCAGGACGGTTTGAGCGGGGCCTCGCAGTATTCGGCGTAGCGCCGGTGCTCGGCGAAGATCTCGGCAGGGGAATAGCGCGGCTGGAACAACAGGGTGAACAGCAGAGTGCTGCGCGCCAGCGCGGAATCCGGCTGGATCTCCAGCGCCCGGCGGTAACAGGCCATGGCGTCCGCCAGGCGCCCCATGTTGATGTAGACCAGGGCCAGATTCACCTGCGCGTTGAGGTAGTCCGGCTTCAGCGCCAGCGCCCGGGCATAGCCCGCCTCGGCGTCGTCCAGCCTGCCCTGGTTGAAGCGGGCGAGGCCCAGATCGTAATACGCCACCGCGGCGCCCGGCTGGATCGCGATGGCCCGCTCGCAGCAGACCGCGGCCTCCTCCGGACGGCCCTGATCGATATAGGCGTTGGCCAGGTTGACGTAGGCCTGATAGTACTCCGGTCTGAGCGCCAGCGCCGCGCGATAACTCGCCACCGCGTCGTCGAACCGGCCCAGGGCGTAACAGGTGTTGCCGAGATTGAAGTGCACGACCTCCGAATCCGGCCTGAGCGCCAGCGCCGCGCGGAAACCCTCCGCCGCCGCCTCCGCTCTGCCCAGGGCGGAATGGGCGCAGGCGAGGTTCACCCGCGCGCCGAACAGATCGGGCTGCAACGTCAACGCCCGCTCGTAACAGGCCGCGGCCCGGTCGGGCCGGTCGAGCGCCGCGTAGGCCAGCCCCAGATCGTTGTAGTACTCGGCCTCGGCGTCGTTCCCGGCGATGGCGCGCTCGATCCAGTCGACCGCCAGACGGGGTTGTCCCGCCTGCGCGGCGAGTCGGCCGAGCAGGTGCAGGGCCTCGGGCCGGCCCGGCTCGAGCTTCAGCGCCTCGCGGCAGGCCGCCTCGGCCTCCGCCAGCCGGCCCCGGCGCTGGAGATCGGCCGCGCTCCCGATCAAGCGGCCGGCGTCGCCCGCGGCCGGGACGGGGCGCGCCTTGTCCACGCAGCATGTCTTGTATTTTCTGCCGCTGCCGCAGGGACAGGGATCGTTTCTATGGGGGACGTTCATCGGGTATCGGCGCTTCGATCGGATCGACGGGACACGGCGAGAGGCCCCGGCCGCCCGGGGCGGCGATGCGGCGCCCTCGCATGCCGCCAGTATGGCCCAGCCGCCCTCCGCTTTGCCAGCGCGGCGCGCGAGAGGGAGCGGTCGGACGATTCCGGGGCATCCGCGATGCTGTCATAATGAACCGGCCGCCCGCCCGCGGCGCGATCGAAACGAGCCCGGCGCCCGAAGGTCGACCACACCGTGCATACCCTGCATTTCATCCAGGATCTCGCGGTCATCATGCTGATCGCCGGCGTGATCACCGTGCTGTTCCACCGGCTCAAGCAACCCGTGGTGCTCGGCTACATCCTCGCGGGCATGATCATCGGCCCCCACACGCCGCCGTTTCCGCTCATCGCGGAAAAGGACACCATCGATATGCTGGCCGAGCTGGGCATGATCTTTCTGATGTTCTCGCTCGGCCTGGAATTCAGCCTGCGCCGCCTGCGCCAGGTGGGCATGACCGCGCTGACGGCGGCGGTCGGCGAGATCGTCCTGATGATCTGGATCGGCTACGAGATCGGACGCTTCTTCGGCTGGCAGACCATGGACGCGCTGTTCCTCGGGGCGATGCTGGCGATCTCCTCCACCACGATCATCGTCAAGGCGCTCGACGAGCTAAAGCTCCGGCACGAACGCTTCGCGCACCTGATCCTCGGCATCCTGATCGTGGAGGACATCCTCGCCATCGCCATCATCGCACTGCTGTCGAGCCTGGCCATGTCCGGTTCGATGGACGTCGGCCAGGTGGCCGGCACGCTGACGCGGCTGGTGGTGTTCATGGTGGTCTCCGTGGTCATCGGCCTGCTGCTGGTGCCGCGCCTGCTCGCCTACGTAGCACGCTTCGACAGCGACGAGATGCTGCTGGTGACCGTGCTCGGCCTGTGTTTCGGCTTCTGCCTGCTGGTGATCCGGCTCGATTACAGCGTCGCGCTCGGCGCCTTCATGATCGGCGCGATCATCGCCGAGGCGCGCGACCTGAAGCGCATCGAGCGCCTCATCGAACCGGTGCGCGACATGTTCAGCGCGATCTTCTTCGTCGCGGTGGGCCTGCTGTTCGACCCCCAGGTACTGATCGAACACGCCCTGCCGATCGCGGCCATCACGCTGGCGGTGGTGATCGGCAAGGTCGCCACCTGCAGCATGGGCGCGTTCATCGCCGGCAACGACGGCCGGACCTCGCTGCGCGTCGGCATGGGGCTGGCGCAGATCGGGGAGTTCTCCTTCATCATCGCCGCGCTCGGCGTCAGCCTGGGGGTGACGAGCGACTTCCTCTATCCGATCGCGGTCACCGTCTCGGCCATCACCACCCTGCTGACGCCCTATCTCATCCGCGCCTCCGACCCGCTGGCGGAGCGGCTCGCGCGCCGCCTGCCCGGCACGTTCCACAACTCCCTCGCCCTGTACACCGAATGGCTGCAGAGCCTGCAGCCCCGCGGCGACCGCGCCGTGCTGGCGGCGATGGTGTGGCGCATCGTCGCGCACGTGGCGGTCAACATCACGCTGATCGCGGCCGCCTTTCTCGGCATGGCCTATTTCGCCGAACCGCTGTCCGCCTGGATGGGGACCTCCGCGCTGGGCGAACGCTACCAGCGCGCCGCGTTGTGGGCGGGCGCGCTGATCCTGTCGCTGCCGTTCCTGGTGGCCGCCTACCGCAAGCTCAAGGCGCTCAGCATGCTGCTGGCGGAAACCGGCGTGCGGCCATCCTTCGCCGGCAGGCATACCGCCAAGGTGCGCGAGATACTCTCCGAGCTCATCCCCCTGCTCTCGATGATGCTGTTCCTGCTGCTGATCGGCGCGCTGAGTTCGAGCATCCTGCCTCCGCTCGAGCTGCTCGTCCTCATCGGGTGCGCGGTCACCCTGCTCGGCATCGTGCTCGGGCGCAAGCTGATCCGCTTCCATTCCCGTCTGCAGATCGCGCTGATGGATACCCTGCAGCCCGAGGCCGGGGACGGAAAACGGGACTAGGCGCGACGCCGGCGGGCCTCAGAACCACGCGCGCACGCCCGCGAGCAACCAGGCGTCGTCGGGGGCGCGGCCGCCGGCGCGGGCGAAGTCCTCGGTTTCACCGAACCGCCTCCGGCCCTCGACCCCGACATACGGCGAGAACTGCGGCACCGGCCGGTAGTACAACCGCAGGGCGAGCTGCGCCGTCGACAGGCCCGCGCCCAGGCCGAGTTCGGGATCGTCCTTGCCGTAGGCGTTCACTTCCAGCTCCGGGCCCAGGATCAGCCGGCGCGTGAGCCTCCACTCGTATTCCGCCTTCACACGCAGCGCGGTACGCCCCGCCGTGCCGACGAACAGCGCGGCGTCGACATCGACGAAATACGGCGCGGTGCCCCGCAGTCCCAGCGCCAGCCAGTCGCGGCTCGGCCCCGGCTCGAGATCGCCGCGCCAGCCGGCCTGGACGTCCCAGAAGGGCGTCACGGCGCGCGCGTAGAGCAGTTGCAGCTCCGCCGCCTCCGTCGCGCCGTCATTGCGCCGGCCCTCGCTCTTGAGCCAGAGCTTCGAGAGGTCCCGGCCGAGCCAGGCCTCGACATCCCACCGGAGCGGATCGTCGCCCTCGACCTCATGCACCTCGAGCGCGTCGATCATGAGCTTGCCCAGCACGGGGTCGCCCTCCCCGTGCGCATGCGCGTCCGCGCCGGCGGACACGCACGCCAGGGAGGCAAGCAGCGCGCCGACCCTCATTGCGAATCTTTTCATCGTCTCGCCCTCCCTACCCGACCCGGACTTCGCGGAACATGCCCATCATGTGGTACAGCAGATGGCAGTGATAGGCCCAGCGGCCCTTCGCATCGGCGGTCACGAGATAACTCAGCTTTGCCCCGGGCTGCACGACGACCGTGTGCTTGCGCGGGATGTACTCGCCGTCGCCGGTCTCGAGATCGCTCCACATGCCGTGCATGTGGATCGGGTGATGAATCATCGTGTCGTTGACCAGGGTGATGCGCAGCCGTTCGCCATAGGTGAAACGCAGCGGCTCCGCGTCGGCGAAGGCGACGCCGTCGATCGACCACATGTAGCGGCTCATGTTACCGGTCAGGTGCAGCTCGATCTCGCGCCCGGGCTCGCGCGGATCCGGCGTCTCGCGCAGATTGCGCAGGTCCGCGTAGGTCAGCACGCGCCGCCCGTTGCCGCGCAGCCCGGGCCCCGGATCCTCCAGCCGGTAACGCGGATCGGCGGCCTGCATGTCCACCTGCGGTCCCCGCTCGCTGCGCGGGTGACGCACGGGACGGTCGCTGCCCTGGCCGGCGCGGCCCGACCCCATCGCGGGCGCGGACGGCATCGCCTCCTCGTCCGCGTGCATGCCGTGTTCCATGCCCGCCATCCCGGCCATGTCCATCCCGTCATGGGACATCGCGTGCGCGGGAGACTCCCCGGCGGCGCCCATGGCGGGCATCGCATGGCCGCCGTGTTCCGCGCCGTGCCCCATCCCCATGTCCGCGTGCGTGAGCCGCGGCGGGGGATCGAGCGCCGGGACCTCGGCGACCAGCGCGGGGTCGGGGGTGATCAGGCCGCGCGCATAACCGGAACGGTCGATCGCCTGGGCGAAGAGCGTGTAGGCGGTGTCCCCTTCCGGCTCGACCAGGACGTCGTAGGTCTCGGCCACGCCGATGCGAAACTCGTCCACGGTCACCGACTCGACGTTCTGGCCGTCGGCGGCGATGACCGTCATCTTCAGGCCGGGGATGCGAACATCGAAGAAGGTCATGGCCGATCCGTTGATGAAGCGCAGGCGCAGACGCTCGCCGGGACGGAACAGACCCGTCCAGCCCTCGGCGGGCGTCCTGCCGTTCATCAGAAAGGTATAGGCGGCGCCCGTCACGTCGGAGATGTCGCGATCGCTCATGCGCATCCCGTTCCACATCGCGCGGTCGCGCCAGGTCGCGGCGACACCCTTCGCGCGGACCTCGCGCCACAGGTCCGCCGCCGTGCGCGGATCCCGGTTGTAGAATTCGCTGTCCTTCTTCAGGCGGGTGAAGATCCGCTCCGGCGGTTCGTCCGACCAGTCGGACAGCATCACCACATACTCCCGGTCGCCGCCATAGGGTTCGGGCCGGATCGGGTCGATCACGATGGGGCCGTACAGACCGGTCTGTTCCTGGAAATGGGAATGGCTGTGATACCAGTAGGTGCCGCTCTGCCGGACCTGGAAGCTGTACTCGAAGGTCTCGCCCGGGGCGATCCCGGGGAAACTCAGCCCCGGAACCCCGTCCATCTCCGCGGGCAGGACGATCCCGTGCCAATGGAGCGAGGTCTCGACGGCGAGACGATTGGTGACGCGCAGACGCACCCGCTCGCCCTCCTTCCAGCGCAGCAGCGGCGCGGGCAGAGCGCCGTTGACCACGGTCGCCAGGCGTTCGCGGCCGGTGAAGTTTACCGGCAGGTACCCGACCTCGAGCTCGAAGACGGGTCCGGTCAGAGCACTCGGGGTCAGACCCCGAACGGGGGTCTGACCCCAGCCGGGATCCGCGGCCAGGGTCCGGCCGGCGGCGGCCAGCGCCCCGACGGAAAGCGTGCCGAGGACGAAGCGCCGGCGTGATTTCGATACAGGCCCGTATCCGGGCCTTCCAGGGTTCTCGACAGACATCGCATACCTCCTGATCCCGCGGGCGCGACGACACGGAACTGCCGTGCCGGGCCCGCAACGACGATGAAACGCGCGCGCCCCGTAGCTGCGGGAGGGCGCGCCGCGGACCGCTGCGGGACTAGAGGCGGTTGGGAGGACGGTAGAGCGATTCGGCGCAACAGGCCGGGGACAGGGCGGAGATCGGATACGCATCCATCATCGCACCGCTCGGCGGGGAAGCGGTGGAAAGCTCAAGGATCGCGGGGACGCAGCCGAACATGCCGCAGGCCCGGTCGGCGCAGTGTGGGCAGTGCCCGTCGGGGGCCTGCCCCCGGTCGGCCGCGGCGGAAACGGCGCCGTCCGCGCAATGCCCCCCGGACATGGCGTCCGCGGACGGCGGACCGTCGGCCATCGGGCCGGCGTGCAGGGAATGCCGCCCGGCCAGCGCGGTGAACGAGGCCATCTGCAGGAGCAGGGCCAGCAGACCGATCCAGGCATAGGCGTCGCGCCGTCTTCGCAGGGATCTCACCGTCTCTCCTCACCGTCTCCCGCGGGACATCGACGGCCCGTCCGCGCGATCGCGACCGGCCGCCCCGGATGCGGGACCCCGGCGGCCTCCGGCAGACCGGAACCGGATCCGTCCCGGCCCGCACAATCCCGTCGCCCTCTTTGTCGCATATCTGTGAACCGGTTCACGGAACGCACTGATATCCCTGACTTAGGATCGGGCATGAAAGTCCCATTGCCGTAGATAACCAAGTCGAACAACAAACGTCATAAGCAAGGGGGAGTCATGGGGAGTAAATCTTCACACAATTATGTCTGCCTGAACAAGAATGACAAGACCTTTCTCGAAGAGACCGATCTCGAGGAGATCCTGGACGTCGAAGAACGCAAGGACATCCCGCTGCGCACCGAAAACGTGCGCAAATCGATCGAGCACCACCAGGAACGGGAGCGCCTGAAGCAGAACATCGCCGATTTCGATTTCCGCGACGAATACGAAGAGCACTGAAGCCACACCCTCGCGTTACTTCCGGATCGAGGGGGACGGCCGATCCTCCGACCGCCCCCTCTTCCGCCTCTCCCTGCATTGGACCGCGCCCGGCCGGTTGCTGTTATAATCGCCCGCCAATGCCTCACCCGCTTCGCCGGAGACCGCGACCGGCGGAGGCGCGCCCGGAGCGCGCCGCATGACCGCGCACCGGACACCTTTACTAAAGAAGAACATCCATCGATTTCACGGATAAGCCCCGGTAGCTCAGCTGGATAGAGCATCCCCCTCCTAAGGGGAAGGTCGGACGTTCAAATCGTCTCCGGGGCGCCAGTGATCCTGTCGCCCTCCTTCGTCCCCCGATCGCAGCCCCGCCCCAGGCGCGCCCGATCACCTCATGTCTTTCTCGAGATTGAAACCTAACTCGGCTGATGCGGTTGATAAAATTCTCTTATCCACAAAAACGGTGCATAAAGCTGTGGATAACTTTTTAATAATTCGACGATCGGCCGTTTTGTCATGGGATTTTATTAGTTTGTTCATATTTTGTTCATGAGCGGCCCATTAAAATTCTCTTTATATGACATCGGCTTGAATTATAAATCGGCTCCCCCGCCTGTCCTGGGCGCGGGAACGGCGGCGAACCGCGCCGACCGCGCCCCCGCCGCGGGGCATTGTGAATAAGCCCCGGCCGCCCGGGCAGAGATTTATACGGATTCCAGGCCTGTCCCCGCACGACCGGGCGCCGGGACGGGAGAAACCGCGCCCCCGCCGGCCACCCGTGGGAAAACTATTGTAGAATCTTCGTTCCGAGCGGAACGCCGCGCCGGCCACGGACGCCCCGGGCGACCCGGGCGGCCCGGCGACCGGCCCGACCGATATAAACAATCAATTACAATCAAAAGGTTCGCAGCCCATGCTCAACCGTTGGAACGATCGGACGGCGGCGGAATACACGAGTCCGCTCGCCCTGCGCGTCTATACCTCCCGCCTGCTGGGGCAGGACCCCTCGCTGGTGCTGCACGGCGGAGGCAACACCTCGGTCAAGGAAACGGTCCGCAACCTCCTCGGCATCGAGGAAGAGATCCTGTACGTCAAGGGCAGCGGATGGGACCTCGAGACCATCGAAGAGGCGGGCTTCCCGGCCGTCAAGCTCGAGCACCTCATCGCCCTGGCCCGCCTGCCCGCCCTCAGCGACATGCAGATGGTCAACGAACTGCGCACCCACATGACCCGGGCGAGCGCGCCCACCCCGTCGGTCGAGGCGATCCTGCACGCGGTGATCCCGCACAAATACGTCGACCACACCCACGCCGACGCCCTCATCGCCATCACCAACACCGCGGCGGGGCGGGAACGGATCGCCGAGGTCTTCGGCGACGACGTCGTCGTCATCCCCTATGTGATGCCGGGCTTCGACCTCGCTCGCCTGTGCGGGGAACGCTTCGCCAAAGAATCCACCTCAAAAACCATCGGCATGGTTCTGATGAATCATGGAATTTTTTCATTCGGATCGACGGCGCGGGAATCCTATGAACGCATGATCGAACTCGTCGCGCGGGCGGAGGACTACCTGAAACGCCAGGGCGCCTGGGATCTGCCCGCGCCCGCACCAAGCGCCCCCACGGAGGGGCCGGCCCTGCGCCTCGCCCTCGCCACCCTGCGCCGCGACGCCTCGCGCGCCGCCGGTTTTCCGCTGCTGCTGGTCGCCCAGCGCGACGCGCGCAGCCTGGATTTCGCCCGCCGCCCCGACCTCGCGGTGCTGACCCAGCAGGGGCCCGCGACCCCGGACCACGTCATACGCACCAAGCGCATCCCCCTGCTCGGGCGCGACGTCGCGGCCTATGTCGCCGCCTACCAGACCTACTTCGAGGAACACGCCCCCCGTGCGCGCGACAAAAAGACCATGCTCGACCCGGCGCCGCGCGTCGTCATCGACCCCGAGTTCGGCGTCTGCGCGCTCGGGCGCAGCGCGAAGGACGCGGGCATCGTCGCGGACATCTACGACCACACCATCGAGATCCTGCTGCGCGCGCAGGCACTGGGCGGATATCGGGCGCTGCCGGCCGGCGACATCTTCGACGTCGAATACTGGGACCTGGAGCAGGCCAAACTCAAATCCGCCGGCGCCACGCCGCCCTTCGCCGGCGAGGTGGTGCTGGTCACCGGCGCGGCGTCCGGCATCGGCAAGGCCTGCGCCGAGCAGTTCCTGAAGCAGGGCGCGGCGGTCATCGGCTTCGACATCGACGCGGGCGTGGAACGCGTGGCGCACCACCCCGCCTATCTCGGACGGGTCTGCGACGTGACGAAGGAGCAGGAACTCGCCGCGGCCCTCGAGGCGGGGGTCCGTCGTTTCGGCGGCCTCGACATGCTGGTCCTGAACGCCGGCATCTTCCCCCCCAGCCGCCGCCTGGAGGCGCTCGACAGCCGCGAATGGCGCCGTGTCTTCGACATCAACCTGGACGCCAATCTCAACCTGCTGCGGGAGGCGCACCCCCTGCTGAAACTGTCACCGCGCGGCGGCCGGGTCGTCATCATCGGCTCCAAGAATGTCGCCGCCCCCGGCCCGGGGGTCGCCGCCTACTCCGCCTCCAAGGCCGCGCTCACGCAACTCGCCCGCGTGGCCGCGCTGGAATGGGGGGAAGACGGCATACGCGTCAACTCCATCCACCCGGACGCCGTCTTCGATACCGCGATCTGGACCGACGAGGTACTTCAGGCCAGAGCGAAGAATTACGGTTTAACCATAGAAAATTACAAGAGAAAAAATATTCTGAGGACGGAGATACAGTCCCGCGACGTGGCCGAGATGGCGATCGCCATGTGCGGGCCGCTGTTCTCCAGGACCACGGGGGCCCAGGTGCCCCTCGACGGGGGTAACGACCGCGTCATCTGAGCCGGCGTATCGCCCCGGCCACTGGCCCGCCCCCCCCCGTCCGTATCGGGCCCGGCCCTGCGGCCCTCCCAATCTCTCTCGAAAAAGTGATACAATTTCAACGCTCAATAACAACCACTAAAGATTCTTTCTGAACATGGCGGATCGGGTCCCGGAGACCGGCGGCCCAAGACGAATGCCCAGGGTCCCCGTCCCGACCCGGAGAAAACGGACTCAGTCACCAGAGATCGCATCCGTACCATGAATATATTTCCCATCAAACCGCCCGGACCCGCGCGCTCCTCGCCGCGTCAACCGGCCGACACGCGATCCCCCAAGGTCATCGCCATCACGAGCGGCAAGGGCGGGGTGGGCAAGACCAACGTCACCAGCAACCTCGCCATCGCCCTGGCCAAGAACGGCAACCGCGTCTGCATCTTCGACGCCGACACCAGCCTCGCCAACATCAACGTGGTGATGGGCCTTCAGGTGGAATACACCGTCGAGCATCTGCTCGCGGGGGAACGCACGGTGGACGAGATCCTGGCCGAGGGGCCGGAAGGCGTGATGATCATCCCGGCCGCGTCGGGCATCGCCGAATGCGCGAACCTGGACCAGGAGCAGCGCCAGCGCCTGATCGCCGCCCTCGAATCGCTGGAGGACCGTTTCGACTACATCCTGATCGATACGGCCGCGGGCATCGGCGAGTCGGTGCTCTCTTTCGTCCAGTCGGCGCAGTACGCCATCGTGGTGATCTCGACCGAGCCGACCTCGCTGACGGACGCCTTCGCCCTGCTCCGCGTGCTCAAGCGGCGCAGCTACGAACACCCGGCCTACGTGCTGGTCAACATGGCCATCAACTACGCCAACAGCATGGAGGTGTTCAAGCGCTTCGAGGCGGCCGTCAAGAAATACCTCAACATGAAGGTCCATTACCTTGGCTACATTACCGAAGACAAGGCCATCCGGACCTCCGTCAGCGCACAGCGCCCGGTATTGCTGCAACATCCGGAGGCGCTCGCCAGCCGCTGCTTCACCACCCTGGCCACGGTCCTGAGCAAGCAGTTCGCGGGGACCGCGCAGCCGCACAGCTTCAGCGCCTACTGGAACGACCTCGCCGCGGGCCCCGCCGCCGCGACGGAGCCGGCCGGCCACGGCCCCTCCGCGCCGGACTGGGAAGAGACCCCGGCCCGGACCTGGGCGCAGGCGGCGGGGTTGATACAGGACCCGGCCATCCCAGAGGAAGAACTCGCCCGCGAGCTGGGCGCCCTGTTGCAGGCCTATCACGCGCGCTTCCGCACCCTGCCCCTCGCGCCCGATCGCCTGCCGGAGCTGCGGGCGGCGGAGTCCCGTACCGAGACCGAACTGCGCACGCTGGTCGCCGGGCTCGAGGCCGTCCTCGAACGGCGCTTCGGCCCGTCCGCGCCGGCCTTCGAAACTCCGCCCACGACCACGCCGGAACAGGATACAATCCTGCTCGAGTACCGGCGCTCGGCAGAGCGCATCCAGGCGGAAGAGACGCTGCTGCACCAGGCGCTGAACCGGCTGTACGCCTACATCAATCGGGAGCTCCTCCCCTCCGGGAAGGGCTCGCCGCTCCTCGATGAGCACGGACACGATGGCAGGGACATGGATGAAGGGGCACGTCATCCCGAACCCGGGCCGGACGACGCGCCGCTCATAAATTGATCTCGCCGACGCGCGGGGGACCGAAGCCCGCGCGGGCCGGATCGTCGCCCGGAAATACAAGGCATGAGAAGTCCGAACGATAACGCCGCCCCCATGCGCCCCGCTCCCCTGCGCCGCCCTCCGGGCCTGATCGCCATGACGATGCTCGGCCTCCTCGTGGCCGCGTGGCACACGCCCGCGTCCGCCGCCGCGCCGGAGCAGGAATACCGGCAGGCGCTGCAATCCGCCCGCTCGGGCGACCACGCGCGGGCGCTGGAGACCTTAAGTGCGCTGGTCGAGCGCTACCCGGACAATCGACAGTATCTCTACGACTACGTCGCGGTACTGGGCTGGGCCGAGCGCGACCGCGAGGCGCTGGATCGCGCCACCGCCCTCGACCTGGCCGCCGCCCCCGCCTATGTGCTCGAGGCCCTGGGCAAATCGGCGCGCAACCAGCAGGAATACCCGCTCGCCGTCCGCATCTACCGCACCGCGCTCGAACGCGACCCGGAAGACGGCGCCGCGCGCATCGGCCTGGCGCTCAGCCTGGCGGACAGCGGTGAAGGCGCGCAGGCGCGCGAGGCGCTGGACCGGATCGACGCCGCCCGCTCCCGCGACCCCGAGCTGCTCGGCGCGCTCGCCTACGTCCAGCAGCGCCAGGGCCTGCCCTTCCAGGCCCTGAACACCTACGACCGCATGCTGGAGATCGATCCTGCGAACCGCGAGGCGCGCCGCGGCAGGGTCCTGACCGCATACCGCATCGGCGCCCCCCACCTCGCCGCCGCGCTGGCGGACGAGACGCCGGGGCTGCTGAGCACGGACGAGCGCGACGCGATCGAACGGGACAGACAGGCCTACACCATCCGCTGGAGCCGCCTGCCCGCGACGCCGGAGACCACGCCGGGACGCGAATCCTTCAAGGCGATCCACGACCTGCGCCGGGAACTCGAATTCCTCGAGACCGGCGGCCAGGGCGACACACCGCACGCGCGCCAGGTGCGTTACGACCTGTTCGTCTCGCTGCACGAGCGCGGTCGCGACCGCGAGGCCGTCGAACTCTACGAGACACGCATCGCCGCGGACCCGGAGATCCCGACCTATGTCCTCGCGACCGCGGGCGACACCTACCTCACGCTGCGCCGGCCGGAACAGGCGCGCGACCTGTTCCTGCGCGCGCTGGAACGGGAGCCGGAGGATTTCAATACCCGCCTGTCGCTGTTCTACGCCTATGTCGAGGGCGAGGATTTCGAACACGCCCTGCCCCTGATCGACGGGATCGCCGCCGGGGAGCCGGCGTGGCTGGGCGTCGCGCCGGAGCGCCGTCCCAACTCCGCCAGGCTACGCACCGACATCACCGCCGCCTACGCGCGCGCCTTCGCCGACGACCTGCCCGAGGCCGAACGGCGCCTGGCCCCGCTGGCCGAGCAGGCGCCGCTCAACGCGGAACTGCACACGGCGCTGGCCACGATCCAGCGCTGGCGCGGCTGGCCGCGCCGCGCCCTGGGGGAATACGAGATCGCCCTCCACAGCAGGCCGGAGAACCTGCCGGACGCCCGCGCCGGGCGCGGACAGGCCCTGCTCGAGATCGGCGATTACCCCGCGGCGGAGGCGGCGCTGCGGGAACTGCGCGCCACCGCGCCGGACAGCCGGGCGACCGCCGCGCTGGGGCGCGCCTGGGAACTGCACAATCTCCATGAATTGCGTCTGGAGGCCTCGCGCACGAAAAGCTCGGGCGCGCAGGAAGGCAGCGATGACCTGGGCTTCGACGGCTGGCTCTATGGCGCGCCGTTCCGATATCACTACCGCCCCTTCCTGCACCACCACTTCGAACAGGCGGAATTCCCCGAGGGCGACGCGACCTACCGCCGCATCGGCGCGGGCGTCGAATACCGCGCGCGCGAGATCGCCGCGACGGTGGAGCTGGATCGCAACGCGGGCGACCGCGTCGACGCCGGCCTCGCGATCGACGGGCGCTGGAGCCCGTCGGACACCTGGTCCTTCACCGCGGGGGCGGACACCTGGAGCGACGAGATACCGCTGCGCGGCCGCCTCAACGAGGACATCGACGGCTGGTCGGTCGACCTCGGCGCCGACTGGCGCGCGCACGAGCGGCGCAGCGCCCATGTCGGCCTGCAACGCATCGACTTCAGCGACGACAACCTGCGCACCGCCGCGAACGCGCGCGTGGCCCAGCGCCTGATGACGCGCCCGCATTACCACATGGACGGCCTGCTCGGCGTTTACGCCTCACGCAACACGCGCGAAGGCGCGCCGTACTTCAATCCGGCCAGCGACCTTTCGGTCGACCTCACCCTCAACAACGAATGGCTGCTATACCGGCGCTACGAATACTCCTTCCGTCACCGCCTCGCACTCAGCGCCGGCGGCTATCACCAGGAGGACTTCGGCTCCGACACCCTGTGGGCGGCGCAGTACGAACAGCGCTGGAGCCCGCAGGACCGCTTCGATCTCGTGTACGGACTGATCCGCGCGCGCCGCGTCTACGACGGCGTGCCGGAATACCAGACCACGCTCTATCTCAACCTGGACTGGCGTTTCTGACATGCAGGCCCTGATTCGACTCATCGCCGCCCTGACCCTGATCCTGCCGGCCGCGCTGCCCGCGGCGCAGGACACGGACGGATTCATCGTGCTGAGCTACCACGACGTGCAGGACGATCCGGTGCGAGACCGCCTCGGGGACGCGGTGACCATCGCCACGTCCGATCTCGTCGCCCAGTTCGCCTGGCTGAACGAGCACGACTACCACCCCGTCGGCCTGGACGACATCGTCGCAGCGCGCGCGCACGGCCGGCCGCTGCCCGCCAACGCCGTGCTGCTCACCTTCGATGACGGCTACGCCAGCCTCTATACCCGCGTGTTCCCGCTGCTCAAGCTGTTCGGCTTCCCCGCCGTGGCGGCGCCGGTGACCTCCTGGGTCGAGCAGCCGGCCGGCGGCCGGGTGGATTACGGCGCGCTCTCCCTGCCGCGCGCGGGGTTCGCGACCTGGGATCAGCTCAAGGAGATGGCCGACTCCGGCCTGGTGGAGATCGCCTCGCACAGCGACGACCTGCACCGCGGCATCGCGGGCAATCCGCAGGGCAATCTGGAGCCCGCCGCCGTCACGCGGGCCTATGACGCGCAGACCGGGACCTACGAGGACGACCCGTCGTACCTGAGCCGCGTCGGCGCCGATCTGGAACGCAGCGCGCGTCTCATCGAACAGCGCACCGGACACCGGCCGCGCGTCATGGTCTGGCCCTATGGCCGCTACAACGAAACGCTGACCACCCTCGCGGCCCGGTCCGGCATGCCCCTGAGCTTCGACCTCGGCGATCACGGCAACAACCGCGCACGCGACGGCGGCGTGATCCACCGCGCGCTGATCACGCACGGCGCCACGCTGGAGTCCCTGGTCCAGACGCTCAACGAACCCGTGCTCGGCCGGGCGATCCGCGCCGTACAGATCGACCTCGATTACGTCTACGACCCCGATCCGGCGCAGCAGGAACGCAACCTCGACTGCCTGCTCGACCGCATCCAGGCCCTCAATATCAATACGGTATACCTGCAGGCCTTCGCCGATCCCGACGGCGACGGCGGCGCGGACGCGCTCTATTTCCCCAACCGCCGCCTCCCCATGCGCGCGGACCTGTTCAACCGCGTCGCCTGGCAGCTCGAGACCCGTACCGGCGTCAAGGTCTACGCCTGGTTGCCCGTGCTGGCCTATGTACCGGAAGAAGGCAGCCCGCTGCGCGCGCAGATGGTGCAGCGCGACGCGCACGACGAGAGCGGCGCGTCGCGCTATCTGCGCCTGTCGCCCTTCAGCGCGGAGGCGCGCGCGTTCGTCGGCGACATCTACGAGGACCTCGCCCGGCAGTCCTCCATCGACGGCCTGCTGTTCCACGACGACGCCCTGCTCGCCGAAGACGAGGACGCCTCCGACGCGGCCCTCGCGGTCTACGCCGAGCAATGGGGGCTCCCGTCCACGCTCGCCGGGATCCACGCCTCGCCCGCGCTGACCCGGGAATGGACGCGGCGCAAGACCGAGACCCTGATCGAGTGGACCGACATGCTCGCCGCGCGCGCACGCGTATACCAGCCGCAGATCAAACTCGCCCGCAACCTGTATGCCCCGGTCGCGCTGGACCCCGCGGCGGAGGAGCGCTTCGCGCAGTCGCTGCCGCGTTCGCTCGCGCATTACGACTACACGGTGATCCTCGCCATGCCCTATCTGGAGGCGCAATCCCACCCGCGCGCCTGGCTGAAACGGCTGGTCGAGCGGGTGTCCCGCGCGCCGGGCGGACTGGACAAGACCGTATTCGAACTTCAAAGCATCGACTGGCGCGACCGCTCCCCCGTCGACACGGCCGAGCTGCGCGGCCAGATGGATCTGCTGCGCCGCCTGGGCGCCCGCCACCTCGGCTACTACCCCGACGACTTCATCGCCGGCCACCCCGGGATCGCCGGCATCCGGCCGGCGATCTCGCTCGGCACCTACCCCTATCCGGAGTGAGGCATGGAGGAGTTCCTGACATCCCTGGTCGGCGGAATACTCGATTTCGAGTTCTACTACCCGCTCTTCATGGCCTATCTGTGGATGGTCGGCGCGCTCTATTACTTCGCCCACTGGGAGCTCGCCGCGGGCCGGCGCATCGATCAGCCGCCGAAGCTGGAGACCTATCCCGGGGTCACCTTTCTGGTGCCGTGCCACAACGAGGGCGAGAACGTCGAGGAGACCATCGAATACCTGCTGAACCAGGACTACCCGGAATTCGAGGTCATCGCCATCGACGACGGCAGCGAGGACGATACGGGCGGGATCCTCGATCGCCTGGCGGAGGAGAACTACCCCCGCCTGCGCGTCATCCACCTGGCGAGCAACCAGGGCAAGGCCATGGCCCTGCGCATGGGCGCCATGGCCTCGAACCACGAGTTCCTGGTCTGCATCGACGGCGACGCCCTGCTCGACCGCTACGCCACGACCTGGATCATGCAGCACTTCGTCAACGGCCCGCGCGTCGGCGCCGTCACCGGCAATCCGCGCGTGCGCACGCGCTCCACCCTGCTCGGCAAGATCCAGGTGGGCGAATTCTCGGCCATCATCGGCATGATCAAGCGCGCGCAACGCATCTACGGCCGCGTGTTCACCGTCTCCGGCGTGGTCTCCGCCTTTCGCAAGAGCGCGCTGCACAACGTCGGCTACTGGAACCTCGACATGATCACCGAGGACATCGATATCAGTTGGAACCTGCAGCTCAACCGCTGGGACATCCGCTTCGAGCCCAACGCCCTGTGTTGGATCCTGATGCCGGAGACGCTGCGCGGCCTGTGGCGCCAGCGCCTGCGCTGGGCCCAGGGCGGCATGGAGGTGTTCCTGAAATACCTGCCGGACATCAGAAACTGGCGTAAACGCCGCATGTGGATGGTCATCCTCGAATTTCTCACCAGCGTGGTGTGGGCCTATCTGATGGTCGCCATGATCCTGCTCTATATCATCGGACTGTTCGTCGAGCTGCCCCCGATCCTGCGCGTCCCCACCCTGCTGCCGGCCTGGAGCGGCGTGGTGCTCGGCATCACCTGCATGATGCAGTTCGCCGTCGCGCTGCTGATCGACTCCCGCTTCGAACGCGGCATCGGCAAGGTCTATTACTGGATGATCTGGTATCCGGTGGTGTACTGGGTGCTCAACGTATTCACCGCCGTGGTGGCCGCCCCGCGCGCGCTCAAAAAGCGTCGCGGCACGCGCGCCACCTGGGTCAGCCCGGACCGGGGGCTGCGCCCGTGAGCAAACGCCCGCTGATCATCGAGAACCCGGAGCTGCAGACGCCGCAGCAGCGCTACGTCTTCGCCGCCATCACCTTCCTCTTCTGGATCCTCTGGTTCTATCTGTGGATCCCGATCATCAGCCTGCTCGCCTGGCTGTTCGGCGCCGAGCGCTTCTACAAGGCCATGATCGTGCACAGCGGCCTCGACACCCTGCTCGAACTGCTCGGCCTGTATTCCGTCGTCATCCTGATCATGGGCGCCGTCCTCGCGGGCTGGGCCTGGTACAACCAGATACGCTTCCGCGGCCGGGAAAAACGCCGCGCCTCGCCCGTGGTCGCCGCGGAGGAAATGAGGACGTTCTTTCTCCTCGAACCGGCACAGTTCGACCTCGCGCGCGACGCCAGGCGGCTGGTGATCGAACACGACGAACACGGCCGGGTGAAGGATATCCGCGCCGCCGCTCCCGCCGGCCGGCAAATTGACGCCCCGGCCGGCGCGTCCTAAAGTACCCGAACGACACCTTCATATCGCCGCCCCCGCGATGGAGGGAACGGCGATTCATTCGGGACTCCGGAGGCATGTCCACGCGTTCGTCGAGCAGGCCGGATGCATCGCCGGGGCGGTCATGGTCCATGTTCCGCATGTTTACGCACGCCCTGGCGCCGGACCGGCGCCGATTCATGCTCGCGGCGGCGCTGCTGCTGACCGCGCTGTCCCTGACCAGTCCGCCGCTCCGCGCGCAGAATGGCGAACCGGCGTTGGAGAACGGCCGCCCGAGGGGCCTGCCGCTGGACGAAAGCGGGCGGGAGAAATACAACGGCGGCTGGACCTTCGCCATCGACAACGACATCTTCCTGCCGACCGAGAACGACTATGACTATACCGGCGGCTTCGCCTTCACCTTCGCCGGACGGCGCACGGCGGAGTGGCCCTGGTCCCTGGATCCGCTGGTAGATCGAGTCGAGCCGCTCTTCTTCGGCAGGGATGCCGGGGCGTTCAATCTGCACAGCCAGCAGATCGGGCTGCTGGCCTTCACGCCGGACGACCTGAACAATCCCGCACCGATCCCGGACGATCGCCCCTACGCGAGCCTGGCCTTCGTCGCCGGCAGTCGAACGCGCGTGAGCCATCCGCTCGCCCCGGTCGATACCACGACGGTGACCCTGGGTCTGCTGGGACTGGGTCTGGCCGGCGCGCTCCAGCGCGGCATCCACAAGGAGCTGGATCTCACCGAGGTGCCGGAGGGCTGGGAACATCAGATCTCCGACGGCGGCGAACTCACCGCGCGGGTCGCCTGGATGCGGCAATCCCTGCTCTCCTCCAACTTCCAGCAGCACCGCTACGAATACGAATTGAAATGGGCGCGCGACCTGAGCCTGGGCTACCAGACCGAGGCCGCCGTCTCGCTGTCGGTCCGCTGGGGCCGCATCAATACGCCCTGGTGGAGCTTCACGCCCGATCGGGTCGAATACATATCGCAGCCGGCCCCGGTCATCGGCACGTCTTTTCGAAGGGATACGCGCGAATTCTACTTCTGGCTGGGCGCCAAGATCCGCCTGCGCGTCTACAATGCGTTCCTGCAGGGCCAGTTCCGCGACAGCATCCACGAAATCTCCAGCGACGACATCGAGCACGCGGTGGGCGAGGCCTGGATCGGCGCCACCTGGCAAGTGACGGAGCGGCACCGGTTGAGCTACGCGATCCGTTACCAGACCCCCGAGCTGAAACACGGCCAGGGCGACCGGAATCTGATCTGGGGCGGCATCATCCTGAGCCGGGACCTCTGACGTCCGGCGGCGCCCCACCTCGCCCGGGCGGGATCAGCCGCGACGCGGCGACATGCGCCGCAGCGTATCGTCACGCATAAAATAATGGTGATACAGCGCGGCGGCCGCGTGCAGGCCGACCAGATAATAGCCCGCGGTACCGCCGAGCTCGTGTATCTCCTTCAGGGACTTCGCCAGCTCCTTGTCCTTGCCCATCAGCGGGGGCAGTTCCAGCCCGAAAAACGGGACGGGATCTCCCTTCGCGCTCAGGATCAGCCATCCGAGCAGGGGCATGCCGATCATCAGTACATAGAGCGCCGTGTGCAGGAGGCCGGAAAGCCGCTGCTGCCAGTGCGGCGGGGCCGGTTCGATGCGCGGGGCGGGACCGCCGCCCAGGCGCGCGGCCAGGCGCAGCGCCACCAGCGCGAGGACCGACAGACCCAGCATGAAATGCCAGAGCTTCAAGGCCTCGCGGGGGTCGCTTCCCTTGGGGAAAAACTCGCGCAGTTCGATGCAGGCGTACACCGCGACGAGCTGTGCCAGCATCAACCAGTGCAGCCCCACGATCAGCCCTCCATAACGCCCTTCGGTATTGCGCCAACTCATGCTTTCCCCCTATCGCCGATCCTGTTCTCACGCACTATACGGCCCCATGCTTACGCCCGGCTTATGCCATCCCCCGAACGGCACGGGCAAACCGGCCCTAAGTATACATTAAGCCAGCATCGCTAGTATCCCCTGGAGCGGGGTCAGTACCCTTCCCGGCGATACAGCGCCTGAATCTGAAAAGGGTCTGACCCCTCTCAGGCCTGAATCTGAAAAGGGTCTGACCCCTCTCAGGCCTTTGCGTTCCATGGGGCGATGAAAAGAATTTTCCGGCACTGGATGATCGGGCTTCTGATATTTCCGGCGACGGCGCTGGCACAGCCGCCCTCCGACGGAGACTCCCATTTCATGAGCGATCTCGGCGACTATGTCACCGCCCCCGCCCGCTGGGACCGGGAGGACTGGCTGAAGCTCGGCGCGATCACCGGCGGCCTGATGATCCTTTCCGAGGCGGTGGACGACAACTGGAAACGGGAGATGATCTCCGAGGAACATCCCGCCTACTACGATCGCCTCACGCGCCTCGGCAATGACTGGGGCACCCTGAACCTGGCCGCCCCGTTCATGCTCGGCGTGTACGGCTACGGGTACCTGAACCACGACGCTACGTATCTCGATGCCGGCTATGACATGTTCCAGGCCGGCGTCTACACCGCGATCTCGACCACCGCGCTGAAGCGGCTGTTCCACCGCGACCGGCCCAACGCCGCGCTCGACGAGTCCGGCTGGTTCAGGGACGGTCGATCGTTTCCCTCCGGCCACACCAGCTTCGCCTTCGCCATCTCGCGCGCCTTCCTGAAGTCCCTCGACGATCCGTCCATCGCGACCCAGGCGCTGTTCTACGGGCTGGCGACCACTACGGCCTTCGCGCGCACCCACGACAACAAGCACTGGGCCTCGGACGTCGTCGCCGGCGCGCTGCTCGGCATCTATACGGCGGATTTCGTCGCCGGGCAGCATGAAAAACGCCGAGGCAGCGTGGCGTACGCCCCCTATGCGGACGCCGAGACCCTCGGCATTCGACTGAGCTGGTCGCGGAAAAGGGGTCAGCCCCCTTTTGACCGTGAGCCCAGGGGACTGACCCCTTCCATATTATGGAAGAACCATGAAATCCGGGCCCGGCCCGCCCCCGCGCGGACGACGCCGCGCCATTTCCGATGGATTCGCGCGGCGCACATCAGTATACTTTCGCCAGGCTCTTCCCGGCGCCATCCTCCGCGGCGCGAACGCCTGCATCATCCACCCGCGGCAGCTCAACCCACGGAGACAACGCATGGAAATGGCGATATGGCGCGGCCACATCGAGAACCTGACCGCACCCGACCCACGCGGCACTTCCGAGTGCCGGGTCGGAACGGCGACGGTCCACCTGCCGTCCGATCTGACGGGCAGCGTCTCCGAGGGTGACAAGGTGCTGGTGGCCGGCAACAGCGAGAACGACGTATTGCAGGCCATGGCCATCCACAACCTGAGCCGCAAGAAACTCACCCAGATCGACCCCACCAATCAGGTCCTGCTCACCGGGCTGTTCGGATTCATCAGCCTCATGTCCCTGGCCGTCGGCTGGCAGTACCCCATGGGCGCGCCGTTCGTGATACTGAACGCCCTCTCAATCCTCGCCGCCGCCGGCGTCCTGCGCAGCATCAACCGGCTCTTCCGCGTGTCCCGCGCCGCGGGCTGGATCCGGTATCCGGATCTCGCCTAAGCACAAGGGGTCAGCACCCTTTACGCTCGGAAAGTAGCGACCCCTTTCCCGAAATTACGAATCGGAGGCGGCGTTTACGCGAGCGTTCAAACCGCGGGCGGGGGTGCCGCCGGGGATGTGGCGGAGGCATCAGGACTGAAAAGGGATCCGTGCAGGTTCAACAGGTCGCCACAATACACGCCTGAAATTTTTCCGCTGGGGTGAGAACCCCCGGCGTCTTGCGTGGCCGTCGATCGAGCTGAATTGCCACCCGGTTCAGATCGGTGACTTGCCTGGCCGGAACCAGCGGAGCCCCGTTCCATGACGGAAGCGGTTAACGTGGTTTTTGTGACCGGCAAACGTATGAGCGAAGTCCCGGCGCAGGAATTCAATACCGTTTCTCTTGCACACAAACCGAAGTCAAACGTCGTCCGCCGTTCCTGCGAATGGCAGCCAGTATCTCGTGCCTTTGAGCTGACCCGTTCGCACCAATGCACCGAGTTCGACCAGATGCGCGAGGTCGCGCCGCGCGGTCGCTGCCGGCGCACCCGTAATTGATGTGTAATTGCCGGCAGACAGGCCACCGCGAAACCCTTCGAGCCCTTCACGCGTCATGCGCAGCAGCGCCTTTTCCTGACGCTCGTTGAGTTGGCCGCGAAGGCGGTCGAGAAGTCTGGTCTTCGCCAGAATGAAATCGAGCCAGCGCAGTGTGTAGTCCTGCGCCGCCAGTACCGTATCGGCAAACCACGAGAGCCAGGCATCGATATCGAGCCTTTTGTTGGCGACTTCCAGTTGGGTGTAATAGTCGGCGCGTCGATTCTGGATCAGAAGCGACAGCGCTGTCAGGCTGGGTTGCCCTGCGGTTTGCGCCATTGCTTTTTCAGCAATGGCACGCCCGATACGGCCATTGCCATCTTCAAATGGATGAATGCACTCAAAATAAAGATGAGCAATACCGGCTCTTGTAAGCGCGGGCAGCGGATACTTGCCGCCAAGGGCAGTTTCATTGAACCAGGCGCAGAATCGATTCATTTCCTCTGGCACACGCGTCGAGGGTGGGGCCTCGAAATGCACCTTTGAAGCGTGAAGCGCACCGGATACAACCTGCATCGGCTCGAGGTGCGTTCGGTACAGGTGCGTTGCCCAAAATGCGCATCCGTTTACAGCGCTCACGCTGCAACGGCACGTATTCGCTGCCCGGTTTGTAATACAAGAATGCTTCTTGCAATCCCTGATCGAAAACCGGCTTGAAGATACCCATCAGCCGCGCACGCAGAGCGGGCGTCATGGTCATGCCGTGCTGGTGTCGCTCATGAGTTTTCCACAACATTCCATGAGGTGAACAGAATCCCCCTTATAATCGGCAGACTTACGCTCATGAGCGTAAATCACTTGCATAAAGTATCAAAAATCGATACTTTACGAGAGTGAAAACCGATAAAGACCATATAAATACAAAGGAATATATTGCCTTGCTGGCTAGCCAAGGACGCTATTTCTTTACTTCAAAAGAAGCTCAAAAATCGCTTGGGGTCTCGCCGGACGCCGCCAAACTGGCTTTGAACAGGCTGGCAAAGCAGACTGCCATCAGTTCTCCTGCGCGCGGGCACTATGTCATCGTGCCGCCAGAGTATCGATCCCTCGGCTGTCTTCCCGCCGATCAATTTATCCCCTCACTCATGGAATATCTCAGCCTGCCTTACTATGCAGGGCTGCTTTCTGCCGCTCATTATCATGGGGCGGCGCACCAACGTCCGCAGGAATTCCAGGTCATGCTCGGCAAAAATCGCCGTCCTATCCATTGCGGTGCGGTAAACGTGGTTTTTGTGGCCCGCAAACGTCTGAGCGAAGTCCCGGTGCAGGAATTCAACACCCTCCGTGGAACCCTTCGCGTCTCAACACCGGAAGCTACCGCGGTCGATCTAATCGGCTACCAACATCACGCTGGCGGACTTGATAACGTCGCAACAGTTCTCGAAGAACTCGCGGAAAAGATTGATCCCGAAAAGCTTGTCGCCGCAGCCAGAACCGCCCCTCTATCCAGCGCGCAGCGGCTCGGCTACGTTCTTGAGCAGGTTGGTTCTGCTGACAAGGCTTATTCACTCAAGGCATACGTAAAGAAGCATGCGAAGGAACTGGTGCCGCTTTTACCGACAGCGCCTCATGACTCCGCCCAGCGTAATAAGGAATGGAAACTCTATATAAATACTGAGGTGGGAGGAGAAGAATGATACCCCGCGACTTTATTACCGAATGGCGGGCAAATGCTCCCTGGGTGCAGGATTTTCAGGTGGAGCAAGACCTCGTCATCAGCCGCGCGCTTGTGGTCATTTTTTCTCATGCGCTTCTCAAAACAGAACTCGCTTTCCGCAGCGGCACGGCGCTTTATAAACTCCATCTCAGCGCGGCCAGGTATTCCGAAGACATTGACCTCGTCCAGGTCAATGCCGGACCAGCCGGGCCTATCATGGATGCCCTCCATGATACTGGAGAGCCGCGCACAAAAAGAGCCAAAGGCGGCGTGACCATTACTTACCGCTTCATGTCCGAAGAAACTCCGCCTGTTCCCTTAAAATTGAAAGTTGAAATCAATTCTCGTGAACATTTCTCGCTTTACGGGATTCGCCAGGTTCCTTTCTCTGTATCCTCGCGGTGGTTTAAAGGAGCCTGCCAGATCAATACTTATGATTTGAATGAACTCCTGGGCACAAAACTGCGCGCGCTCTATCAGCGTAAAAAGGGGCGTGATCTTTTTGACTTGTCAACGGCGCTCGGAAACCCGGAGGTTGATCCTCAGCGTGTCATCGGAGCATTTCTTGAATATATGACACAAGAAGGGCATCAGGTAACACGCGCGGATTTTGAAGAGAATTTTGCAAACAAGCTGAAAGATACCGTGTTCACTTCTGATATAAGCCCGTTATTGGCCAGCACGCACGCGTGGGACCCGCAAGCAGCGGCGGAACTTGTTTCAGCGCGGCTGATACAGTTCCTTCCAGGAAAACCTTGGAAAGGCGAGCCATAACCGATCTCTGAATAACTGACCGTGTCGTGCTTCGGTACAGTCAGCTACCTTAAAGCTTAATGTACCTGCTCCGGTGTGTTCCTTATATTAAATAGATGCCGATTCAGGAAAAGCTACTGGATTCGCTAGCGCGAATCCAGTCTAATGAGCTTTTAAGGGCCGCTAGAGTTCTGATGATTAACGGCAAAAACAGAAAAAATAATATTCACAGGTCATTCACAGGCGAAAACAGGCTTAATTTACTCTTTAAATACAATATTTATATAGGGAAACTAATCCCGCGGGAATGACAGGACAAAAGGTCGCCGGACTAAAGCCCTGGCTTGATGTTGAGTAACCCCGCCACCCTCTTCCCCAGCTCCGCCGGCGACCGCGTCGTCGCGACGCCCGCGGCTTCGAGCGCGGCATACTTCTCCGCCGCCGTGCCCTTGCCGCCGCTGATGATGGCGCCGGCGTGGCCCATGCGCTTGCCCTTGGGGGCGGTGACGCCGGCGATGTAGGCGGCGACCGGTTTGGTGACGTGGTGTTGGATGTAGTCGGCGGCCTCTTCCTCGGCGCTGCCGCCGATCTCGCCGACCATGAGGATGGCCTCGGTCTGCGGGTCCTGCTCGAAGAGTTGCAGGCAGTCGATGAAGCTCATGCCGGGGATGGGGTCGCCGCCGATGCCGATGCAGGTGCTCTGGCCGAGGCCTAGGTCGGTGGTCTGCTTGACGGCCTCGTAGGTGAGTGTGCCGGAGCGCGACACGATGCCGACGCGGCCGGGCAGGTGGATGTGGCCGGGCATGATGCCGATCTTGCACTCGCCCGGGGTGATGATGCCGGGGCAGTTCGGCCCGATCAGGCGCGCGCCGGCCTCATGGACGATACGCACCGCCTCCAGCATGTCGAAGGTGGGGATGCCCTCGGTGATGCAGACGATGAGCTCGATGCCGGCGTCGGCCGCTTCGAGGATGGCGTCGAGGCCGAAGGGCGCCGGCACGTAGATGACGCTGGCGTCGGCCTGCGTCGCCTTGACCGCGTCGCGCACGGTGTCGAACACCGGCAGGCCGAGGTGTGTCTGTCCGCCCTTACCGGGCGTGACGCCGCCGACCATGCGCGTGCCGTAGGCCAGCGCCTGCTCGGTGTGGAAGGTGCCCTGCTTGCCGGTGAAGCCCTGGCAGATGACGCGCGTTGCCTTGTTTACCAGCACGCTCATGACTTGCCCTGCTTCACCGCCGCGACGATCTTCTGCGCCGCGTCGTCCAGACCCTCGGCGGCGATGATGGTGAGCCCACTCTTGCGCAGGATGTCGCGCCCGAGTTCGGCGTTGGTGCCTTCGAGGCGCACGACGACCGGCACCTTGATGCCGACCTCCGCCACCGCGCCGACCACGCCGTCGGCGATGATGTCGCAGCGCACGATGCCGCCGAAGATGTTGACCAGCACGCCCTTCACGTTTTTATCGTCGAGGATGATCTTGAACGCCTCGGCCACGCGCTCCTTGGTGGCGGTGCCGCCGACGTCGAGGAAGTTCGCCGGCCGGCCGCCGTGGAGCTGCACCAGGTCCATGGTCGCCATCGCCAGTCCGGCGCCGTTGACCATGCAGCCGATCGCGCCGTCGAGCGCGATGTAGCTCAGGTCCCACTGCTTGGCGCGCACCTCGCGCGCATCCTCCTGGCGCAGGTCGCGCTGCACGGCGAGCGCCTTCTGGCGATAGAGTGCGTTGTCGTCGACGTTGATCTTGGCGTCGAGGCACAGCAGCTCGCCGGATTCGGTAACGGCGAGCGGGTTGATTTCCAATAGACTCAGGTTGCGCTCACGGAACATCCGCGCGAGGCCCATGGCGATGGTCTGGAACTGTTTCATCTGCTCGCCGGTCAGGCCGAGCCCGAAGGCCAACTCGCGGCATTGATACGGTTGCAGGCCGACCAGCGGATGGATGGCCGCGCGCAGGATCTTTTCCGGGGATTCGTCCGCGACCTGTTCGATCTCGACGCCGCCCTCGGTGGAGGCCATCAGCACCGCCTTGCGCTGCGCGCGATCGACCACCAGGCCGAGGTACAGCTCGCGGACGATATTCGAAGGCTTCTCGATCAGGACCTCATTGACCGGCTGACCGTCGACGCCGGTCTGGTAGGTGACGAGGCGCGTGCCGAGCAGCGCGCGGATCGCCGCGATGGCCTCCTCACGGCTGCGGACGCGTCTGACCCCACCGGCCTTGCCGCGTCCGCCGGCGTGCACCTGCGCCTTGACGACCCAGTCGGAGCCGCCCAGCGCAGCGAGCACGCCGGATGCCTCCTCCGCATTGGCGACGACGCGGTGCGCCGGCACGGCGACACCGTACTCGGCGAGCAGGGCCTTGGCCTGGTATTCGTGGAGGTTCATGCGATCCGGGGCGCGGTCATAAAGGCCGTACGATAGCATAAAACCCGATGAGGAGTGAGGTGTGAGGCGCAACTGCAAAAGGGGACGGACTTCAAGTCCGTCCCCGGTTCGGGGCATGGCGGTATTGAACGCGGGGACGGATTGTGAAATCCGTCCCCTCTTCACAGTGGATGGGGACGGACTTAAGTCCGCCCCCTTTGATAGATGGAGTCGGGGACAGATTTGAAATCTGTCCCCTTCTTATTGGACACCCGGTGGATGGCCCGGCCGCCGGCGTCGAGCGCCGCCTCATGTAAGGCCTCGGACAGGGTCGGGTGGGCGAACATGGTGGCGGCGAGGTCTTCGCTGCTCGCGCCGAATTCGAGCGCGAGGACGGCGTTTGCGATCAGTTCCGAGCCGTGCGGCCCGATCATGTGCACGCCGAGCAGGCGATCGGTCCCGGCGTCGGCCAGCACCTTGATGAAGCCACCGGTCTCGCCCAGCGCGCGGGCACGGCCGTTGGCGGCGAAGGGAAACAGACCGGCGCGGTACGGCCGGTCGGCCGCCTTCAGGGCCTGTTCGCTCATGCCGACCCAGGCGATCTCGGGGCGGGTATAGATGACGGACGGTATGGCGTCGTAATTGACCCGCGCCGCGCGGCCGGCGATCCGCTCCGCGACCATGATGCCCTCCTCCGAACCCTTGTGCGCCAGCATCGGACCGCGCACCAGGTCGCCGATGGCGTAGACGCCCGGCAGGTTGGTGCGGCATTGCTCGTCGACGTGGACGAGGCCGCCGCCGTCGATCAGGAGTCCGGCATCGGGCGCGCACAGGCCATCGCTGTTGGGCCGGCGGCCGACGGCGACGATCAGGCGGTCGAAGGTCTCGCCGTGCCCGCCCTGGCCGTCCTCGTAACGCAGTCCGACGCGGCCACCCTCCACCGCGCAGGCGGTGACGCGCGCGCCGAGGCGGATGTCGAGCCCCTGCCTGCGATACTGGCGCAGGGCCTCCTGCGCGACCTGGCGGTCGCACATCGAAAGAAACTCCGGCTGCGCCTCCAGCAATACGACCTCGGCGCCGAGACGCCTCCAGACTGCGCCGAGTTCCAGCCCGATGACGCCGGCGCCGATGATGCCCAGCCGCCCCGGCACGGCGTCGAAGGCCAACGCACCGGTGGAATCGACGATGAGATTTCCATGCAGGGGCGCGACGGCGAGTTGCGCGGGCGCCGAACCCGCCGCGAGGACGACATGACCGGCCTCGAGGGTGTGCGTTTCCCGCGATCGCGCCGCGGTGACCTCGATACGGCGCCCGGCGAGAAGCCGGCCGCGCCCCGCGATGCGCCGAACGCCGTTGGCCTCGAACAGGCCGGCGATGCCGCGCGTCAACTCGCCCACGACGCGATCCTTGCGCGCCATCATGGCCGGGAGGTCGAGCCCGACGCCCGACACGCCGACGCCATAGTCCGCGAATTCATGGCGCGCCTTGTCGTACAGCTCGGACGCCTCCAGCAGCACCTTGGACGGGATGCAGCCGGCATTGAGGCAGGTGCCGCCGAGCGCGGGCTCGCCCTCCGGCGTGACCCAGTCGTCGACACAGGCCACCGCGAGACCGAGCTGCGCGGCGCGGATCGCCGCCACGTAGCCCGCGGGCCCGGCGCCGATCACGATGACGTCATAACAGTCGTTCATGTTTCTCCGTTGCATGGAAGTAAGGGGACAGATTTATAAATCTGTCCCCATACCCGCTAATCAAGGGGACAGATTTGAAATCTGTCCCCTGACGGCGGCGTAATCTGTCCCCGAAATAGATCAGATCTCCAGCAGCATCCGGGCCGGGTCTTCCAGCGCTTCCTTGACGGCGACGAGGAACTGTACGGCGTCACGGCCGTCGATGAGGCGGTGATCGTAGGACAGCGCGACGTACATCATGGGCCGGGCGACGATGGCGCCTTCCACCACCACCGGGCGGTCCTGGATCTTGTGCATGCCGAGGATGGCGCTCTGCGGCGGATTGATGATGGGCGTGGACAACAGCGAGCCGAACACGCCGCCGTTGGTGAGGGTGAAGGTGCCGCCACTGATCTCCTCCAGCGCCAGCGTGCCGGCCTTCGCCTTGTCGGCATAGGCCGCGATGCGGCGTTCGATCCCGGCCATGCCGATGCGATCGGCGTCGCGGATGATCGGCACCACCAGCCCGCGCGGCGAGGACACGGCGACGCCGATGTCGTAATAGTCGTGGTAGACGACATCCCCGCCATCGATGGAAGCGTTGATGACGGGAAATTTCCTCAGCCCTTCGATCACCGCCCGGACGAAGAAGGACATGAAGCCGAGCTTGACGCCGTGCTCCTGCTCGAAACGCTCGCGGTAGCGCAGGCGCAGGTCCATCACAGGTTGCAGGTTGACCTCGTTGAAGGTGCTGAGGATGGCCGCCGTATGCTGGGCCTCGACCAGGCGCTCGGCAATGCGCGCGCGCAGGCGTGTCATCGGCACGCGCCGCTCAAGGCGCCCGGGTTCACCGATGGCGGGCGCCGTGGATTCCGCGGCGGGTCCGGGGGCGGTCGGCGCCGGCGCACTGGCCCGCCCGTCGAGCGTGCGCCGCACGTCCTCTTTCAGCACACGGCCGCCCTTGCCGCTCCCCGGCACCGCATCCGCCGCCAGCCCGTGCTCCTCGAGCAGACGGCGCGCGGCCGGCATGACGATCGCCGTCGCGGCCGGGGGCCCGTCTCCGCCGTTGACGCGCGCGGGCGCCGCGGATACCGGCGCCTCCGCGACCGGGACGATGCGGCCCAGCACCTGGCCCGCCGTCACGGTGGCGCCCTCCGGCCACAAGATCTCGCCCAGGACGCCGTCTTCCGGGGCCGGCACCTCGAACATCACCTTGTCGGTCTCGATGTCCACCAGCGCCTCGTCGCGCCTCACCCGCTCGCCCGGCCTCCTGTGCCAGGCGGCGACGGTGCCGTCGGTGATGGATTCGGGAAAACCCGGTACCTTGATCTCGGTGTTCATGCAATGTCCTTATGCAGGGGGATCACGTCCTCGCCGGCCGGCGATCCGAAGGCCTCCGCCACCAGCGCGCGCAGTTGCTTGACGTGCAACAGCGGATAGCCGACCGCCGGCGCGGCCGAGGCCGGGCGCCCGGCATAGATCAGCGGCGCGCCGCGCACCGCCGCGCGCAGATTATGCTCGGTGGAATACCATGCGCCCTGATTCTTCGGTTCTTCCTGGCACCATACGTACTCCCGGATGCGCCCGTAACGGGCGATCAACGCGGCGAGTTCGGCGTGCGGAAACGGATAGAGCTGTTCGAGGCGCACCAGGGCCACGTCCGCGCGCCCCTCGCCGCGTTTCTTTTCGAGCAGATCGAAATAGACCCTGCCGCTGCACAGCACGAGGCGGCGCACCCGTTCCGGGTCCGGGGCGTCCACGTCGTCGATGACATGCTGAAAACTCCCCTGCGTCAGCGCCTCGAGCGCGCTGACCGCGAGCCTGTGGCGCAGCAGGCTCTTGGGCGTCATGACGATGAGCGGCTTGCGGCAATCGCGCAGCATCTGACGGCGCAGCAGATGGAAGATCTGCGCCGGCGTGGTCGGCGCGCAGACCTGGATGTTGTGCTCGGCGCACAGTTGCAGATAGCGTTCGAGCCGCGCCGAGGAATGTTCCGGGCCCTGCCCCTCGTAGCCGTGCGGCAGAAACATCACCAGCCCGCTCAGGCGGCTCCATTTCTGCTCGCCGGCGACGATGAACTGGTCGATCACCACCTGGGCATTGTTGGCGAAATCGCCGAACTGCGCCTCCCAGATCACCAGCGTCTTCGGGTCGGTGGTGGAATACCCGTATTCGAAGGCGAGCACCGCCTCCTCCGACAGCAGGGAATTGGTGACGAGGAAATTACCCTGCCGCCCGGAGAGATTGCGCAGCGGCACATAGGCCGAATCGTCCTTCTGGCAGTACACCACCGCGTGACGGTGGAAGAAGGTGCCGCGCCCGCTGTCCTGGCCGGACAGGCGCACACCGTAGCCGGCCTCGACCAGCGTCGCGTAGGCGAGGGTCTCGGCGCAGCCCCAGTCGACCGGCAGCGCGCCGGCGGCCATCTTGCGTCGGTTGTCGAAGATCTTCGCGACGCCCGGGTGCAGTTCGAAGCCGGCGGGCAGCCGGCCGAGGCGCGCCGAAAGATCACGGATGGCCTCCAGCCCGACACGGGTATCCGTATCCGGAGCGCAGGCGCCGCCCACGAAGGGCCGCCAGTCCACGCTGCCGTGCACGACGATGTCCGCATCCCGGCTGAGATAGGGCACCACGCCGGCGCCGGCATCGAGCGCGGCGCGGTAGTCCTCGAGATAGGTCTCGGCTTCCGTGCCGTCGATCACGCCCTCGGTGACGAGCCGCCGCGCGTACAGCTCGCGTACGGTCGGATGCGCGCGGATGCGCTGGTACATCAGTGGCTGGGTCACGGCGGGTTCGTCCGCCTCGCTGTGGCCGTGGCGCCGGTAGCATACCAGGTCGATGACCACGTCCTTGCGAAATTCCATCCGATAGTCGAGCGCGATCCGCGCCGCGGTGAGCACGGCCTCGGGGTCGTCGCCGTTGACGTGGAAGATCGGCGCGTTGACCATCTTGGCGACGTCGGTGCAGTACAGCGTCGAGCGCGCGTCCTTCTGATGGCTGGTGGTGAAACCGATCTGGTTGTTGACGACGATATGGATCGTGCCCTTGGTGGAGTAGCCGCGCGACTGCGACATGTTGAAGGTCTCCATCAACACGCCCTGGCCGGAGAAGGCGGCGTCGCCGTGGATCAGCACGCACACGACCTCGGAGCCGTCCCGGTCGCGGCGCCGCTCCTGGCGCGCGCGCACCGAGCCCTCCACCACCGGGCAGACGATCTCGAGATGGGAGGGATTGAAGGCGAGCGCGACGTGCACCGGGCCGCCCGGCGTATCCATGTTCGACGAGAACCCCTGGTGGTACTTCACGTCGCCGGAGCCCTCGCCGTCGCGCGCGGTCCTGCCCTCGAACTCCAGGAACAGATCGGCGGGCGCCTTGCCCATGACGTTGACCAGCACGTTGAGGCGGCCTCGGTGCGCCATGCCGATGGCGACTTCCTTCAGCCCCGCCGCGCCACCGCGCCGGATCAGTTCGTCGATGAGCGGGATCAGCGCCTCCGCGCCCTCCAGCGAGAAGCGTTTCTGCCCCACGTACTTGTTGTGCAGATAGCGCTCCAGCGCCTCGGCGGCGGTGAGGCGCTGGAGCAGGCGCCGGCGCGTCTCCGCCGCGTGGCTCCGGCGGTACCCCGCTCCCTCCAGCCGGGCGCGGATCCAGTGCGTCTCACGCGTGTCGGCGACATGGACATACTCGCTCGCCAGCGGCCCGCAATAGACCGCGCGCGCCATGTCGACGATCTCGCCGAGCGATGCCCGGTCGCGGCCGCCGAGCCCCCGGGCGGCGAATTCCGTACCGAGATCGCCCTCGCCCAGACCATGATGCCGGTAGTCGAGCTCGGGGACCGGCGGGGACTCGCGCAGCCCGAGCGGGTCGCAGGCGGCCACGAGGTGGCCGTGCCGGCGACAGGCCTCCAGGAAGGCATCGACCCGGGCCTGCTTGATGGCATCGAGGTACTCGAGTGGCGCGCTCGCCGGCGTCTCCCCGCCCGCGGCCGCGCCGCCGCGGTGGAAGGCGTGCCTGACTCGCGCCGGGGAGACGTCCGCATCGCCGTTGACGCGCGGCAGCGCGTCGAAATAGTGACGCCAGACGGGGTCGATGGATGTCGGGGCCTGGAGATAACGTTCGTACAGCAGATCGAGATAGGCGGCATTGCCCGCGCTGAGCGGAGAAATCTCCCCCCAATCGGGCCTTTCGTCGTGCCTTGCCAGATCGTCCATGCCGCATCACCCCGGTCCCGCCGGGCCACCCCGGCCCGCGGTGCGCCTATGCCGAGCACTATTGATGCCATGCACGCGGGGCGTGGGCGGGGCGATGCGCCGTCACGGCGCGGGGAAAGACGGGAGTCGCGGGGAATCGGGTCCGGCGCGCGGCGGGATCAGGACATGCGGGCGCGGATCTGGTCGGCCCTGGCCTGGTCGCCGCGGGCCTCGTAGATCTTGACCAGGGTCTTCAGCACGCGCTGATTCCCCTCGTCCTGGCGCAGGATCTGCTCGCAGCAGCGCAGGGCCTCGTCGTAATGCCTCTGACACAGATGCAGGTTGGCCATGCCCATCAGCGCGTACTGGTCGTAACCGACGTCGAGCGCCTTCTGATAATAGAAGCGGGACTGGTCCACGTCCCCCAACGTGAGCAGGGCGTCGCCGACGCGGGTGTACAGATTCTGGTTGTGCGGCTCCTGGCGCAGCACCCGCTGCCACAGCGCGATGGCCTCTTCGAGTTGCGACAGGCCGCGCTTGCAGTTGCCGAGGCCGTACAGGGCGAAGGCGTTTTCCGGGTCCGATTCGAGCGCCCGCTCGAAAAATCCGGCGGCGCGCTGGAACTCCTTGCGGCGCTGGTAGATGTTGCCGATCATGGTCAGCACGGCCACGTTGCCGGCATCGAATCGGATGAACTTCTCCAGATAGATCAGCGCCTGCTCGTCGTCGCCGGCCTTGTAGCACAGATTGCCGAGCCCGAGAAAAGAGAATTTGTCGTTGCCGCCGATCTTCAGCGCGGCGAGGTAGAGCTCCCTCGCCCGTTCCGGCTTGTCCAGCTTGCGCAGCGAATCGGCGAGACGCACGATGACGTGGGAATCGTTGGGATTGCACTCGAGGTAGCGTTCCCAGTACAGGACGGACTGTTCGGGCGCCTGCAGGCCGCGGTAGGCGTTGCCCATGCCCCGCAGGGCGAAGACGTTGCTGGGATCGATGTCGAGGAGCTTCCGGTAATAGGCGATCGCGTCCTCGAACTTCTTCAGCTTGCGACAGACATCGCCCAGCCCGACCAGCACGTAGGCGTTGTCGTTGTCCATCTCGTAGGCCTCGAGGAAGGCCTTTTCCGCCTCGCGATAGCGGCGCCGCTCCAGCAGGAAATAGGCGCGCTTTGACAGCGATATCAGGCTCTTGACGGATCCTGTCATTGAAGTCTTCTTGTCCATGGAGACCGGGCTGTTCACGGGGATCATCTCATAGAATCATCGGAGGTGTAACGCTTGTCCGCATCCTTCCCTGTATCGGCCGCCCCCCGTGGTTTTTTTAAGATTTTCCGGAACGACCGCGGGTGGGCGACTTTTGCGGAGCGATTCACATTTCCCAACGATTATCATGGACATATCCACCCCCCTTCTGATCCGCCGCGCACCCGACGCCCATCCACGCGGACGGAATATCGGCGTACGGTGAACGCCATTCGTGCACGGACACCGTCGCGCCGGACCGTTCGCACCCGAATGGAGCGCATCCGCGCGACAGGAACCTACGCCAGTATCTCCTGTCTAATCCATCGTCAGGAGATCGAACTTCCCACGGGATTCCGCGGGCGCCGATATCCCGGCGCACGGCTCTTTATCCTCTGCGAGCAATCACCGGCGGCCGTTCGCGCCGCGCCACAAAACGGGAACGGAAAACCGGTCCGCCGGCGTCCATGGATCGACGCCCCGTCCGACAGCGAATGCGCGCGGCCGATCCCGGCGGGATCGATCGAGGGATGGGTGCGGCAAGGGATATGGCATAAGCGTTGCATTATTCTGATTCAGGGAAACGATTCACGGAGACGACGGGACAGCCCTTACGGTGCGATAGAATAAGACATTGGAATCCAGGTGAGGCAATCGTTACGGGTGCTCCATTCTAGAAGCAGCGAGGTACAGTTTCAGAGAGGGCATTGCCATGAGCATCTTCAATCATTACCAGTCCCGTTTCGAGGAATCCAGGGAAGAGGAATTCACCCTGCAGGAATACCTCGAGCTGTGCAAGTCGGATCCCTCCGCCTACGCCAGCGCCGCCGAGCGCCTGCTGATGGCCATCGGCGAACCGCGCCTGGTGGACACCAAGAAGGATCCCCAGCTCAGTCGCATCTTCTCCAACAAGATCATCAAGATCTATCCCGCCTTTCGGGATTTCTACGGCATGGAGGAGACCATCGAGCGGATCGTCTCCTTCTTCAAGCACGCGGCGCAGGGCCTCGAGGAGCGCAAGCAGATCCTCTACCTGCTCGGACCCGTCGGCGGCGGCAAGTCCTCGCTCGCCGAAAAGCTCAAGTCGCTGATGGAGAAGCAGCCCTTCTACGCCATCAAGGGCTCGCCGGTGAACGAATCGCCGCTCGGCCTGTTCTCGCGCGAGGAGGACGGCGCCATCCTGGAGGACGACTACGGCATCAGCCGGCGCTATCTCAACAGCATCATGTCCCCGTGGGCGGTGAAGCGCCTGCGCGAGTTCAACGGCGACATCAGCCGGTTCCGCGTCGTCAAGCTGCGCCCCTCGGTATTGAATCAGGTCGGCGTGGCCAAGACCGAACCCGGCGACGAG
>JADLCS010000091.1 GCA_020847075.1 Gammaproteobacteria bacterium | reverse complement strand
TCGCCGCCGACCAGCACCCGGCAGATGATCTCGCCGCCGGAGATCTCCGTCACCTCCAGCACGATCTTGCCGTCGTCGAGCAGGAGATTGTCGCCCTTGACGACGTCATTGGGCAGGTTCTTGTAGGTGATGCCGACCCGTTCCTTGTTGCCGGCGTTGGCGGGCCAGGCTGCGTCGAGCACGAAGCGCGCGCCCTCGTCGAGAAATACCTTACCCTCGGCGAAGCGGTCGGTGCGAATCTTGGGTCCCTGCAGATCGGCCAGCACGGCGACCTCGCGCCCGGCCGCGCGCGCCGCCTGGCGCACGGCATCGACGCGGCGGACATGGTCGGCCGCCTCGCCGTGAGAGAAATTCACCCGCACGACGTCCATGCCGGCACGTACCATGCGGTCCAGCACTCCGGAGCTGTCGGTGGCCGGCCCCAGGGTAGCGACGATTTTCGTACGCCGCATACGATGTCTTTCTTGTGTCATAGTGGGCCTGATATTCAACTCCCTATAAATACTCTAGCCATGCGCGCGGGCGCGCTCTTCCAGGATGGCGACGGCCGGCAGCGTCTTGCCTTCGAGATACTCGAGGAACGCGCCTCCCGCCGTCGAGATATAGGACACCTTGTCGTAGATGTCGTACTTTTGTATCGCGGCGATGGTGTCACCGCCGCCGGCGAGGGGAAAGGCAGGGGTGGTGGCGATCGCCTCGGCGATCTTCATGGTACCGGCTCCGAACTGGTCGAATTCGAACACGCCTACGGGACCGTTCCAGACCACGGTGCCGGCCTTCATGATGATGTCCGCGAGCTGCTGGGCGCTCTTCGGGCCGATGTCGAAGATCATGTCGTCGTCGGCCGTCGCCGTAGCGTCCTTCAGCACCGCCGGCTCATTGGCGTCGAACTTCTTGCCGACCACCACATCCACCGCGATCGGGATCGAGGCGCCGCGCTCCTGCATCTTCGCCATCAGGCTTTTCGCGGTCGGAATCAGGTCGATCTCCGCCAGCGACTTGCCGATCTTCTTGCCGGCCGCGGCGAGGAAGGTATTGGCGATGCCGCCGCCGACCACCAGTTGATCCACTTTCTCGGCCAGCGACTCGAGCACGGTCAGCTTGGTCGACACCTTGGAACCGCCGACGATGGCGACCATGGGACGCTTCGGATTGGCCAGCGCCTTGTCGAGCGCATCGAGCTCCTCCGTCAGCAACAGGCCCGCGCATGCGACCGGCGCGAATCTGGCGATACCGTGGGTCGAAGCCTCCGCGCGATGCGCGGTCCCGAAGGCGTCCATCACGAAGATATCGCACAACGCCGCGTATTTCTTCGCGGTCTCGTCCACGTTCTTCTTTTCGCCCTTGTTGACGCGACAGTTCTCCAGCACCACCAGCTCGCCGGGCGAGATGTCGAAGCCGCCGTCGACCCAGTCCCGAATCAGACGCACACGCTTGCCGAGACGCGCGCCGATATTCTCAGCGACGGGTTTCAGCGAATTTTCCTCCGACCATTCGCCTTCGGTCGGCCGCCCGAGGTGGGAGGTCACCATCACCTTCGCGCCCTGCTTCAGACAATGATTGATCGTGGCCATGGACGCCGTGATGCGCGCATCCGAGGTCACCGCGCCCTCTTTCACCGGGACATTCAGATCGGCGCGGATGAACACCCGCTTACCCTTGAGATCGAGATCGGTCAGCTTGATGACAGACATAGTTGCTCCTTGAAAACCACAGTGAGGAGTGAGGCGTTAGGCGTGAGGCACACACCCCACACTTCACACCTCACGCCTCACCCGTATTTACTTGGCGACGTGCTGCAGGAACCGCAGCATGTTGCAGGTGTAACCGTATTCGTTGTCGTACCAGGACACGACCTTGACGAAAGTCGGGTCGAGGGCGATGCCCGCCTCGGCGTCGAAGATCGACGGCAGGGAGCAGCCGCGAAAATCGGTCGACACCACCTTCTCGTCGGTATAGCCGAGCACGCCCTTGAGCGGGCCCTCGGAGGCCTTTTTCATCGCCGCGCAGATCTGCTCGTAGCCGGCGTCCTTGGCGAGCTCCACCGTGAGATCGACCACGGACACGTCGGAGGTCGGCACGCGGAACGCCATGCCGGTCAGCTTCTTGTTCAGCTCCGGGATCACCTTGCCGACGGCCTTGGCGGCGCCGGTGGACGACGGAATGATGTTCTCCAGGATGCCGCGGCCGCCGCGCCAGTCCTTGGCCGAGGGACCGTCGACGGTCTTCTGGGTCGCGGTGGCGGCGTGCACGGTGCTCATCAGACCGCGCTTGATGCCGAAGTTGTCGTGCAGAACCTTGGCGATCGGGGCCAGGCAGTTGGTGGTGCAGGAGGCGGCGGAGACGATGGTCTCGCCGGCATACTTGGCGTGGTTGACGCCGTAGACGAACATCGGGGTGTCGTCCTTGGACGGCGCCGACTGGACGACCTTCTTGGCGCCGGCGACGAGGTGTTTCTCGCAGGTCTCCTGGGTCAGGAACAGGCCGGTGGACTCGATCACGATGTGCGCGCCGACCTCGCCCCACTTCAGATTGGCCGGATCCCGCTCGGCAGTGAGACGGATCTTCTTGCCGTTGACGATCAGCGTGTTGTTGTCCACCTTGATATCGCCGGCGAAGCGGCCATGCACGGAGTCGTACTGCAGCATGTAGGCCAGGTAGCTGGGCTCGAGCAGATCGTTGATGCCGACGATCTCGATGTCCTTGAATTCCGCCTCCTTGACCGCGGCCCGGAAGGCCATGCGACCGATACGACCGAACCCGTTGATTCCGACTTTGATTGTCATGGTTACTCTCCTAGCAAGGCTGAATTGAAATCTGTCAGAGCACGGCCTCGACGGTCTTCACGACGTTTTCCACGGTGAAGCCGAACTCCTTGAACAAGGCGCCGGCGGGCGCGGACTCGCCGAAACGGTCGATGCCGACGACGGCGCCGTCCAGTCCGACGTATTTGCGCCAGTAGTCGCTGACGCCGGCCTCGATGGCGACGCGCTTGCGGCAGGCGGCGGGCAGCACGGACTCGCGATAGGCCTTGTCCTGCTTGTCGAACACGTCGGTGGACGGCATCGACACCACGCGTACCCGGCGGCCCTTGCCACTGAGCTGCTCGGCGGCCTTCATCGCCAGATCGACTTCCGAACCGGTGGCGATGAGGATGACCTCGGGCGCACCCTGGCTGTCGCGCAGGACATAACCGCCGCGGGCGACGTTGCCCATCTGCGCAGCATCGCGCGCCTGGTGCGGCAGGTTCTGGCGCGAGAAGATCAGGCTGCTCGGGCCGGTGCTCTTCTCCACCGCGGCCTTCCAGGCCACCGCCGTCTCGACCGTGTCGCACGGGCGCCAGACGCTCATGTTCGGGATCATGCGCAGCGTCGCGGTCTGCTCCACCGGCTGGTGGGTGGGGCCGTCCTCGCCGAGGCCGATCGAATCGTGGGTGTAGACGAAGATCGAGCGCTGCTTCATCAGCGCGGCCATGCGCAGGGCATTGCGCGCGTACTCGGAAAACATCAGGAAGGTGCCGCCGAAGGGGATGAAGCCGCCGTGCAGCGCCACGCCGTTCATGATGGCGGACATGCCGAATTCGCGCACACCGTAGGAGATGTAGTTACCGTCGGCCACGGTGTTGGTGATGGCCTTGCACTCGGGCCAGTTGGTCAGGTTGGAACCGGTCAGGTCGGCGGAACCGCCGAGGAATTCGGGCAACACCTTGGCCAGCGCGGTGATCGCCATCTGCGAGGCCTTGCGCGTGGCCGGGCCCTCGCCCTTTTCGGCGCAGGCCTTGATGTAGGCCTGGGTGTGCTGCTCCCAGTTCGCGGGCAACTCGCCGCTCATGCGACGCTCGAGTTCGGCGGCGAGCGCGGGGTATGCGGCCTTGTAGGCCTTGAATTTCTCACCCCAGGACTGTTCGGCGACGCCGCCCTTCTTCTTGGCGTCCCAGCCGGCGTAGATCTCGCCGGGGATCTCGAACGGCGCATATTTCCAGCTCAGATGTTCGCGCGTCGCCTTGATCTCGTCGTCGCCCAGCGGCGCGCCGTGGCAGTCGTGGCTGCCGCACAGGTTCGGGGCGCCGTAGCCGATCACGGTCTTGCAGCAGATCAGCGAGGGCCGGTTGTTGACCGATTTCGCCTCGTGGATCGCCTTCTCCACCGCAGCGGCGTCATGGCCGTCGACGCCGCGCACGACGTGCCAGCCATAGGCCTCGAAACGCTTGGCGACGTCCTCGCTGAACCAGTTCTCGACGTGGCCGTCGATGGAGATGCCGTTGTCGTCCCAGAACGCGATCAGCTTGCCGAGGCCGAGCGTCCCCGCGAGCGAACAGGCCTCGTGCGAGATGCCTTCCATCAGACAGCCGTCTCCCATGAACACCCAGGTGTAGTGGTCGACGATGTGATGGCCCGGCTGGTTGAACTGCGCCGCGAGCGTGCGCTCGGCCAGCGCCATGCCGACGGCGTTGGTGATGCCCTGCCCCAGCGGACCGGTGGTGGTCTCGATGCCGGGCGCGTAGCCGTACTCGGGGTGACCCGGGGTCTTGGAATGCAACTGGCGGAAATTCTTCAACTCCTCCATGGGCAGATCGTACCCGCTCAGATGCAGCAGCGAGTACAGCAGCATGGACCCATGGCCGTTGGACAACACGAAGCGATCGCGGTCCCACCAGTGCGGGTTGGCCGGGTTGTGCTTCAGGAAGCTGTTCCACAGGACCTCGGCGATGTCCGCCATGCCCATGGGCGCGCCCGGGTGCCCTGATTTGGCCTTCTGCACGGCATCCATGCTGAGCGCACGGATCGCATTCGCTAATTCTCTGCGGGATGGCATTTCTGTCTCCTAAAATTTTAGCTGTTTCAAAACATATTCCGCATATCCGACCGCTGCCCGCGGGATCCGCCGAGGGCGTACGCGATCCGATCTTCTTCGATGGACGGCCCGGCCTCTCGGGGGGCGTCCGCCCCGCAAGACCAGGCCGATCCAACTCCAGGAATTCCGCTGGGATCCCGTCCCGGCGCCGCGCCCGCCCTGCCCGCGGGCGACACGGGCGATGGACATACCGGCGCTACCGCCGCCGATGGTCTGCCGTGCATGGTTTGGGTGATACCTGTCGCCTGACCCGCCGGACCTGCCGCAGTCCCCCGCCGGTCCGCCACTCTCCCTCCGCCTGCCCGCGCCCGCCATCGGGCCGGGCGGGTAATTTTTATGTGCCGACTATAGCAAGAGCCGCATATTTTGGCCCAGGTTTATGACCCCAGCAATAAAAATCTGCCCCAGGGACAGGGCCTCCTCCCCCGTCATCATGCGCGTCAATATCCCGGCGCCCGGGGTGCGGCCCGATGACTCACTCGGAACCGCGCCACTTGATGGAGCAGCCCATGCTCGGGATCTGCTCGCGTGGCCCCCGGCCGGTCTGCGCGACCTGCTTCATCGCCTCGAACAGGTCACGGCGAGCGTCCGGTGCGGCCTCCTTGCGGCTGGCGTCCAGCCGGCCGCGATACTGCAGCTCGAGCGCCGCGTTGTAGCCGAAGAAATCGGGGGTACAGACGGCGCCATAGGCGCGCGCGACCTCCTGGCTCTCGTCCCAGAGGTAGGGGAAGGGAAAGCCGAATTCCCCCGCGACCCGGCGCATCATGTCGAAGCCGTCCTCGGGGTAGTCGGCGGGGTCATTCGACATGATGGCGACGCTCCCGATGCCGTAGTTCGCGAGTTCGCGCGTATCGCGCACGATGCGCTCGCGAATGGCCTGGACGTAGGGACAGTGATTGCAGATGAACATCACCAGCAGACCCCGGGGCCCACGGCACGCCTCCAGGGTCCATGTCTTCCCGTCCACGCCGGGCAGGGAAAATGCCGGCGGCGCCAGCCCGAAATCGCATACCGGTGTTTCAAGACGAACCATGATCTCCTCCGTTTCGCCGGCCACGGCCGCGCCGACTCCGCCGGCGCCAGCTCCCGGCGTCAAATGAAGGGCCCATTATAGCGAGTCCAACCGGATTCGAACGGGATCTTCGAACGGCGCGCACCGGGGCCGTTTCGACGGACATTGCGTGGGGAATCATGCAGAATCGCGCGGCCGCGCCGCTAGCCATGAGACGACAGGACCGCTAATATAGGGCGAGATTCATTACATCCTTATGCACAGCGCCAGATTACCTCCTACCCAGCAGACGGCAGGAAAACGATTTTTGGTCTCGGCCGCATCCGACCCCGCCGTGTAACGGGGTCGTTTCAGTCAGCGTAACTACCACGAAGAAGAGGAACCCATGTCCAAATCATACCTGTTCACCTCCGAATCCGTCTCCGAAGGCCATCCCGACAAGGTGGCCGACCAGATCTCGGACGCGATCCTCGATGCGATCCTCCAGCAGGACCCGAAGAGCCGCGTGGCCGCCGAGACGCTGACCAATACGGGTCTGGTGGTGCTGGCCGGCGAGATCACCCCCAATGCCTCTGTCGATTACATCCAGGTCGCGCGCGATACGATCAAGCGTATCGGCTACGACAATACCGAGTTCGGCATCGACTATAAGGGCTGCGCGGTGCTGGTGGCCTACGACAAGCAGAGCAACGACATCGCCCAGGGCGTCGATCGCGCCTCGGACGATTACCTGAACACCGGCGCCGGCGACCAGGGTCTGATGTTCGGCTATGCCTGCGACGAGACCCCCGAACTGATGCCCGCCCCCATCTACTACGCCCACCGGCTGGTCGAGCGCCAGGCGCAGCTGCGCAAGAACGGCACACTGCCCTTCCTGCGCCCGGACGCCAAGAGTCAGGTCACGCTGCGCTACATCGACGGCAAACCGCACTCGATCGACACGGTGGTGCTCTCCACCCAGCACAGCCCGGACCAGAGCGAGACGGAAACGAAGCTGAAGCCGAGCTTCATCGAGGCGGTCATCGAGGAGATCATCAAACCGGTGCTGCCCAAGGAATGGCTCAAGGACACCCAATACCTGGTCAACCCGACCGGCCGCTTCGTCGTCGGCGGTCCACAGGGCGACTGCGGCCTGACCGGCCGCAAGATCATCGTCGACACCTACGGCGGCGCCTGCCCGCACGGCGGGGGCGCCTTCAGCGGCAAGGATCCGACCAAGGTCGACCGCTCAGCCGCCTATGCCGCCCGCTACGTGGCCAAGAACATCGTCGCCGCCGGTCTGGCCAGACAGTGCCAGATCCAGGTCGCCTACGCCATCGGCGTGGCCCGCCCGATGAACATCACGGTCAATACCCACGGCACCGGCGTCATCCCGGACGACAGGATCGCGGCCCTGGTCGAGCAGCATTTCGACCTGCGTCCGAAGGGCATCATCCAGATGCTGGACCTGCTGCGCCCGATCTACGGCCAGACCGCCGCCTACGGTCATTTCGGTCGCTCCGGCGCCGGATTCTCGTGGGAAAACACCGACAAGGCGGCCGCCCTGCGCGATGCCGCCAAGCGCTGAACGACCCACCCGCCATCAACCATCAAGGGATACCGCATGAGCACGCAAGCCGCAAAAAACCTGGCCGCCGATTACAAGGTCGCCGACATGGGACTCGCCGACTGGGGCCGCAAGGAGATCGCCATCGCCGAGACCGAAATGCCCGGCCTGATGGCCATTCGCAATAAATACCGCAAGGAACAGCCGCTCAAGGGCGCCCGCATCGCCGGCAGCCTGCACATGACGATCCAGACCGCGGTGCTGATCGAGACCCTGGCCGACCTCGGCGCGGAGATCCGCTGGGCCTCGTGCAACATCTTTTCGACGCAGGATCACGCCGCCGCCGCGATCGCCGCGCGCGGCATCCCAGTCTTCGCCTACAAGGGCGAGACCCTGGAGGAGTACTGGGACTTCACCCATCGCATCATGATGTGGCACGACGGCGGCACGCCGAACATGATCCTCGACGACGGCGGCGACGCCACCCTGCTCGCGATCCTGGGCTCCAAGGCCGAGAAGGACATCGGCGTGCTCAAAAACCCCGGCAGCGAAGAGGAAGAGGTACTGTTCGCCGCCATCCGCAAGTACGTGGCCGAAAAGCCCGGCTTCTACAGCCGCATCAAGGGCAACATCCGCGGCGTCACCGAAGAGACCACCACCGGGGTGCAGCGTCTCTACCAGATGGAGATCAAGGGCGATCTGCCGTTCCCCGCGATCAACGTGAACAACTCGGTGACCAAGTCCAAGTTCGACAATCTGTACGGCTGCCGCGAATCGCTGGTCGACGGCATCAAGCGCGCCACCGACGTCATGATCGCCGGCAAGATCTGCGTGGTGCTGGGTTACGGCGACGTCGGCAAGGGCTGCGCGCAGTCGCTGCGCGGGCTCGGCGCCACGGTCTGGGTCACCGAGATCGACCCGATCTGCGCCCTGCAGGCGGCGATGGAAGGCTATCGCGTGGTCACGATGGACGAGGCGGCCTCGCAGGCGGATATCTTCGTCACCGCCACCGGCAACTTCCAGGTCATCACCCACGACCACATGAAGGCGATGAAGGATCAGGCCATCGTATGCAACATCGGCCACTTCGACAACGAAATCGACGTCGCCGGCCTGAAGAAATACACCTGGGAAAACATCAAGCCCCAGGTCGATCACATCATCTTCCCCGACGGCAAGCGCATCATTCTGCTGGCCGAGGGCCGTCTGGTGAACCTGGGCTGCGCGACCGGCCACCCGAGCTTCGTCATGTCGAACTCGTTCACCAACCAGACGCTG
>JADLCS010000090.1 GCA_020847075.1 Gammaproteobacteria bacterium | reverse complement strand
CTTCTCGATCTCGTCCAGCAGCAGCACGGCATGGGGATGCTTGTTGACGCCTTCGGTGAGCAGACCGCCCTGGTCGAAGCCGACATAGCCCGGCGGGGCGCCGATCAGGCGCGACACCGTGTGACGCTCCATGTACTCCGACATGTCGAAGCGGATCAGTTCGATGCCGAGGATCTTGGCCAGCTGGCGCGTGACCTCGGTCTTGCCGACGCCGGTCGGACCGGAGAACAGGAAGGAGCCGATCGGCTTCTCGGTGTTGCCGAGGCCGGAGCGCGCCATTTTGATGGCGTTGGCCAGTGAGTCGATCGCCTCGTCCTGACCGAATACGACCATCTTGAGGTCGCGGTCCAGGGTGCGCAGCTTGTCCTTGTCCGAGTTCGATACGGTCTTGGGGGGGATGCGCGCGATCTTGGCGACGATCGCCTCGACCTCCTTTACGCCGATGGTCTTCTTGCGTTTCGACGGCGGCAGCATGCGCTGGTAGGCGCCGGCCTCGTCGATGACGTCGATCGCCTTGTCCGGCAGATAGCGCTCGTTGATGTAGCGGGCGGAGAGTTCGCACGCCATGCGCAGCGCCTCGCGCGAGTATTTGACCTCGTGATGCTGTTCGAAGCGCGCCTTCAGGCCCTGCAGGATCCTGAAGGTCTCGTCGACGCTAGGCTCCAGGACGTCGATCTTCTGGAAACGGCGCGCCAGCGCGCGGTCCTTCTCGAAGATGGTGCGATATTCCTGGTAGGTGGTCGACCCGATGCAGCGCAGCTCGCCCGACGACAGCATCGGCTTGATCAGATTGGAGGCATCCATGACGCCGCCCGATGTCGATCCCGCCCCGATGATGGTGTGGATCTCGTCGATGAACAGGATGGCGCCGGGCTCCTTGCGCAACTGGGCCAGGATCCCCTTCAGACGTTTTTCGAAATCGCCGCGGTATTTGGTGCCGGCGAGCAGGGCGCCCATGTCGAGCGAATACACGGTGCTCTGCGCCAGCACGTCGGGCACCTCGTTGTCGACGATCTTCTTGGCCAGGCCCTCCGCGATGGCGGTCTTGCCCACGCCGGCTTCGCCCACCAGCAGGGGGTTGTTCTTGCGGCGGCGGCACAGTACCTGGATCATGCGCTGCAGCTCCGCTTCCCGGCCGATGAGCGGATCTATCATGCCCATGCGGGCGCGCTGGTTGAGATTCGTCGCGTAGTGTTCGAGCGGGCTGCGCGCGGGGTTTTCGGCCTCCGCCTCGCCTTCGCTCGACAGCATGCCTTCGCTCTCCTCCTCGCCTTCCACTTTGGTGATGCCGTGGGAGATGTAATTGACGATGTCGAGGCGCGTGATGTTCTGGGTGTTGAGGCAGTATACGGCCTGTGAATCCTGTTCCCCGAAGATCGCCACCAGCAGGTTCGCCGCGCCGACCTCGCGCTTTCCGGACGACTGTACATGGAACACCGCGCGCTGCAGTACGCGCTGGAAGCCGAGTGTCGGCTGGGTGTCGCGGCCGTCGTCCTGCAGGATAGGGGTGGTTTCCTCGAGGAAGACGGTCAGGTCGTGCTTGAGACTGTCGAGGTCGGCCCCACAGGAGCGCAGGATGGCCACCGCCGAGGGATTTTCCAGCAGGGCGAGCAACAGGTGCTCGACGGTGATGAATTCATGATTCTTGTCGCGGGCCTCCTGAAAGGCGACGTTCAGCGTGTATTCGACGTCCTTGCTCAGCATCGTCACCACCTATGACGTATTGGGTTGATCCGGATTAGATCTTTTCCATCGTGCACTTGAGCGGGTGTTGATGTTCCCGCGAAAACTGGTTCACCATCGCGACCTTGGTTTCCGCGATGTCACGGTTGAAGATGCCGCAGACGCCCATGCCCCGGGTATGGACATGCAACATGATCTGCGTCGCCTTTTCATGGTCCATGGCGAAGAATTTCTGCAGCACGAGGATGACGAAATCCATGGGGGTATAGTCGTCATTCAGCAGGATGACCTTGTACAAAGGGGGGCGCTTCAGCTTGGGTTTGGCTTCCTGAAGGGCCAGGCCGTCGCTGGTGATATGGCGCTGTTTGGTCTGTTTCATGGCACCCCGATTATATCCCACTCAGTGATAAAATTCTTTTCTGGCCAAAGAGTAACACGCCGCCACGGTTCTGATTCAGGCCCTCTCGCCGGCGCCGGCCGGATTGTTGCGCTTCTATCGCAGTATAGCGTCAACCCATGAAAAAATGTTTAGTCCCCGCCGGTAAATCTGCAAAATGCTTGCCAGCCTTTCGACGTCCGTGATTCGACGTTCGACCATCATTAAAGATGGGGGCGGCGCGCGGCGGTTAAAGGCCGGCGGGAAGGAAATATCCCGCCGCGTCCCGTCGGCCGGCCGCTTGACTCATCGGTCAAACTTGCTCAAAGTGGGCTGCGATAGAGGGAGTTTGGTCTGTCATCCGGGCGTCGGCACGGCATCGAGACGGATGAGTATGTTCGGGGATGATGACGCGCGTCCCCGCGTTCCTTAGATCTTGATTGAAACATTCATAGTCCTTAGGCGGTGTGGATAGTGGGGATCCTGCCGTGTCGGTGAGTTTCCAATATCCTGCAGTCCCGTATCTTCTGGTGCTGTTCAACACGGCATAGCGGGCGGCGTTTTGCTGCTTATAACGAAGAGGTGGCGGGTAAGATGACCACAGGTATCGTGAAATGGTTCAATAACGCGAAGGGGTTCGGGTTTGTTTCACCGGACGGCGGGGGTGACGACGTATTCGCCCACTTTTCCGCCATCGAAATGGACGGTTACAAGAGTCTCAAGCAGGGCCAGAAGGTCGAATTCGACATCTCGAATGGCCCCAAGGGGCTGTTTGCCGAGAGGATCCGCCTCAGCGCGGAGGCGTGAACCCGTCGGCGGATTCCGGCCGCTGGCCGGATATCCGCCGCGGTGCCTACATGCGGTCGATGATCGCTCGGCCGAAGCCGGAGCAACTGACCAGGGTCGCGCCTGCCATCAGGCGCTCGAGGTCATAGGTGACCTGCTTTGCCGAGATCGCTTCCATGATGCCCCGGATGATCAGGTCGGCGGCCTCGGTCCAGCCCAGATGTCGCAGCAGCATCTCCCCGGACAGGATCAATGATCCGGGATTCACCTTATCCTGGCCCGCGTACTTCGGCGCCGTGCCGTGGGTGGCCTCGAACAGGGCGACGGAATCCGACAGGTTGGCGCCGGGGGCCATTCCGATGCCCCCCACCTGGGCGGCGAGCGCGTCCGAGATATAGTCGCCGTTGAGATTCAGGGTCGCGATGACACTGTAGTCCTCGGGCCGCAGCAGGATCTGCTGCAGGAAGGCGTCGGCGATGACGTCCTTGACGACGATCGGCTTCCCGGTGACGGGGCTGTTGAAACGGCACCAGGGGCCGCCGTCGATCGGCGTCGCGCCGAATTCCCGCCGGGCGATTTCGTATCCCCAGTTCTTGAAGGCCCCCTCGGTGTATTTCATGATGTTGCCCTTGTGCACCAGGGTCACCGAATCCCGATCGTTGTCGATGGCGTAACGGATCGCCTTGCGCACGAGGCGCGCGGTCCCTTCCTGGGAGACGGGCTTGATCCCGATGCCCGAACTGTCCGGGAAACGGATCTTCTTCACACCCATCTCCTGCTGCAGGAAACGGATCACCTTGTGTACCTCGGGCGTACCGGCCTCCCACTCGATGCCGGCGTAGATGTCCTCGGCGTTTTCGCGGAAGATCACCATGTCGGTCTTTTCCGGGTGTTTCAGCGGGCTCGGGGTGCCGGAGAAATAACGCACCGGGCGCAGGCAGACATAGAGGTCGAGTTCCTGGCGCAAGGCGACGTTGAGCGAGCGGATGCCGCCCCCGACCGGCGTGGTCAGCGGTCCCTTGATCGCGACCAGGAATTCGCGGATGGCCTCCAGGGTCTCCCCGGCCAGCCAGGTGTCGTTGCCGTAGAGCCGGGCGCATTTTTCGCCGGCATAGATCTCCGTCCAGGCGATCGAACGCCGGCCGCTGTAGGCCCTGGCGACGGCCGCATCGACTACCTCGCGCATCACCGGGGTGATGTCCACGCCGATCCCGTCACCCTCGATGAAGGGGATGATGGGGCGATCCGGAACGTTGAGCGAAAGATCCTGGTTGAGGGTGATTCTGCTGCCGGTGACGGGAATCTCGACGTGCTGATAGGCCATTTATATTCTCACTCATGCGGTTGGCGAAGAAATGCTATCCTACATACTAACAGCAAGCGGCGTGAAACCTGAAGCGCGGGCGGTCCCTGCATGGCGATGAACCAGGATACGAGATGGAGGCCCAGGGTCACCGTCGCGGCCATCGTCGAGCGCGAGGGGCGCTTTCTGATGGTCGAGGAAGAGGCGCAGGGGCGCATCGTATACAACCAGCCGGCGGGACACCTGGAGCGGGGCGAGAGTCTCATCGAGGCCGTGACGCGGGAGACGCGCGAGGAGACCGGATGGAACATCCGGCCGAACGCGGTGGTGGGCCTCCATCAGTGGAGGTCGCCCGCGGGGGACGATTTTCTCCGCGTCGTCTTTGCCGGCGAGGCGTTGGGGCGCGATCCGGAGCCGACGCTCGACGAAGGTATCCGTGCGGTAGTGTGGTTGAGCCGGGCCGAGGTCGCCGCGCGGGGCGGGGCGCTGCGCAGTCCGATGGTGTTGCAATGCATCGACGATTATCTCGCCGGCAAACGTCACCCGCTGGACCTGCTGGCGTATCTCGGCGGGGCGTGAATCCCCGCATCGACCGCGTCTTCGGGCGATGCGGGCCTGTTCTCTCGGAATTATTTGAAATTTTTTGAATTCTCTCATGAAGGGCTTGGCGGGACTCAAGATCGTCGTCGGGATGTCCGGAGGAGTCGAGTCCTCCGTGGCGGCGTTGCTGTTGCAGCAACAGGCGGGGCGTGCGGCGGTCAGCGGTCTGTTCATGAAGAACTGGGAAGAAAACGTCCCGGGCGGGGAATGCCCGGCCGAACGCGATGTGCGCGATGCGCTGGCCGTATGCGACCGGCTCGGTATCGAGCTGGATGCTGTCAATTTCGCCGGCGCCTACCGGGAGCGCGTGTTCGAATATTTCCTGGCGGAATACCGGGCCGGGCGCACGCCGAATCCCGATATCCTCTGCAACAGCGAGATCAAGTTCCGGGTCTTCCTGGATCATGCCCTGGCGTCCGGTGCGGATCGCATCGCCACCGGTCACTACGCCCGTGTGGAGGAGAGGGACGGCGTTCATTACCTCCTCAAAGGCCTGGACCCGGGCAAGGATCAGAGTTATTTCCTGCACGCGCTGACCCAGCAGCAACTCTCCCGGGCGGTGTTTCCACTCGGCGGGCTGCATAAAAGTGAGGTGCGTCGCCTCGCGCGGGACGCGGGCCTCGTCAACCATGCGAAGAAGGACAGCACCGGCATCTGTTTCATCGGGGAGCGCAACTTCCGGGAGTTCCTCGGCCGTTACCTGCCCGCGCAACCGGGAGAGATCCATACGCCGGAGGGAAAGGCGCTCGGGACGCATGAGGGATTGATGTTTTACACCCTTGGACAGCGCAAGGGTCTCGGCATCGGCGGCCGCGTCGAGGGGAGTGGCGACGCCTGGTACGTCGTGTCCAAGGACGTGTCGAACAACGTTCTGGTGGTGGCGCAGGGACACGATCATCCCGCGCTGTTCAGCCGGGCCCTGCATACGGAGGGATTCCACTGGATCGCGGGCCGGCCGCCGGCGCGGCTGCCTTACCGCTGCCGGGCGAAGACCCGTTATCGCCAGGGGGACCAGTCCTGCCTGGTCGAACACCGGGAGGGCGGCTGCCGCGTGGTGTTCGACGAGCCGCAGCGGGCGGTGACCCCGGGGCAGTTTGTGGTGCTCTACGACGGTGAGGTCTGTCTGGGTGGCGGCGTGATCGCCGCGGCCGAGGGCGGGTGGATGGATGTGGCGCGGGCGAGCGGGTTCGCCTGAGACGGCCGGGCCGGATCCGGCCCGGATTTTCGAGGATCGCGACCGGGTATGGCACATTCCCTGAAAGACGCGACGCTGGCGCTGGCCGGCGTCTTTCAAGCGACCTATCTGGTGCGGGAGATCGCGCACCACGGGGCGGCGGAGCCGGCCCTGCTCGAAGTCTGTATCCGGAGCATCTTCGAACTGGATCCCCCGGACGCCGAGTCCGTCTACGGCGGCAAGGCCGGGCTTCAGACGGGACTGCGGCTGGTGGCCGTGCATCTGGGCGGGCCGGGCGACAAGCGCGATTTCGAGATCACGAAGTACGTCGTCTCGGTGCTGCATCTCGAGCGCAAGCTGATGCGCAATGCCACCATGCTGCAGCGGTTGCGCGATGGCATAGAACGCGTGCGCACCCAGGTCGGGTATTTTTCCTCCCATACCCATGATAATGTCGTTGCCGGGCTCGCCGAGCTGTACGTGAATACCATCAGCACGTTGACCCCGCGCATCATCGTCAGCGGAAACCACGGGCACCTGAACAATCCCGGCAACGCCAACAAGGTGCGCGCCCTGCTGCTGGCGGCGATCCGCTCCGCGGTGTTGTGGCGCCAGAGCGGCGGCAGCCGCGTCCAGCTCCTGTTACGCCGCCGCCAGGTGGCGCAAGAGGCGGACCGGCTCATTTTATAAGACGTATCGATTCATTAAATTTAAGAAGCGAGCATCCATGGAACTGACCCCGTTAACCGCAATCTCGCCCATCGACGGCCGTTATGGCGAAAAAGTCAACGACCTGCGCCAGGTTTTCAGTGAATACGGTCTGATCCGTTACCGCGTACTGGTGGAGATCCGCTGGCTGCAGGCGCTGGCCAAGCGGCCCGATATCGCCGAGGTCGCCCCGTTCAGCGACAAGGCTAACCGGCTGCTGGAGGGCTGCGTCGAGAATTTCACCCTGGACGACGCGCAGCGCGTCAAGAACATCGAGCGCACCACCAACCACGACGTCAAGGCGGTGGAGTACTTTCTCAAGGAAAAGGTGGGCGGCAATGCGGAGCTGGACAAGGTGCGCGAATTCTTCCACTTCGCCTGCACCTCCGAGGACATCAACAACCTGGCCTATGCCCTGATGCTGCGCGAGGCGCGCACGGCGGTGGTCCTGCCGCTCATGGACGAGGTGATCGACAATATCGTGGGCCTTGCCCATCGCTATGCCGCGTGCGCCATGCTTTCGCGCACCCACGGCCAGCCGGCGACGCCGACCACCCTGGGCAAGGAGATGGCGAACTTCGCCGCGCGCCTGAAACGCCAGCGTGAACACCTGATCAGCGTGCCTTTGCTCGGCAAGATGAACGGCGCGACCGGTAACTACAACACCCATATGATCGCCTACCCCGAAGTGGACTGGCCGAGGGTCGCGCGCGATTTCATCGTGGAGGAGCTCGAGCTCGACTGGAATCCCTACACCACCCAGATCGAGCCGCACGATTACATGGCCGAGTTCTTCGACGCCATCGCCCGTTTCAATACCGTGCTGATCGGGTTTTGCCGCGACGTCTGGGGTTACATCTCGCTGGGTTATTTCAAGCAGAAGGCGATTGCCGGCGAGGTGGGCTCCTCCACCATGCCGCACAAGGTCAATCCGATCGATTTCGAGAACGCGGAGGGCAATCTGGGGGTCGCCAACGCGATCTTCGGCCATCTGACGGAGAAGCTCCCGGTGTCGCGCTGGCAGCGCGACCTGACCGATTCGACGGTGCTGCGCAATCTCGGGGTCGGCGTGGCGCATACGGTGATCGCCTTCCAGTCCTGCCTCAAGGGGATGGGAAAGCTCTCCGTGGACGAGGCGCGCATCTCGGAGGATCTGGCCGGCGCATGGGAGTTGCTCGCCGAGCCGATCCAGACCGTGATGCGCCGGTACGGTATCCAGGATTCCTATGAGAAGCTCAAGGAGCTGACCCGCGGCCGGCGGGTGGAGCAGGCGACCATGCAGGCGTTGATCCGGTCGCTGGATATCCCCGCGGCCGCGAAAGACCGCCTGCTCGAACTGACTCCGGAGCGTTACATCGGTTTCGCCGAAAAACAGGCCAAGAGCATCTGACCGGTGGGGTCCGTCCGCGCGCAGGGGATATTGTGAAGCCGCTCACGGTCGTCCGGGCGCGGCTGTGGATAATGGACAGGGCTGGGTCGAGAGGGTGGCGATGCGGCTTTCTTTCTCCTCCTCCAATGTCATGCCACCGGATGACCCAAGCACCCGGACCCGCGCCTTCCCTCCCCATGCGGTCCGGGTTTTTTTTGACCTTCGATCACGCCCGGCCGCACCCTGATCTCGCCCTGAACGCCGGGGCTGGCGCATGAAGTCCCGGCGGCTGCGGTTCGGGAATGCCCGCGGGATCGATCTGGGGGCGCGGCTCGATCTGCCGGAGGCGGACGCGCCGGTGGCCTACGCCCTGTTCAGTCATTGTTTCACCTGCAACAAGGACTACAGGCTGGTCCGCCAGATCGCGCGCACCCTCACGGGACATGGGATCGCGGTGCTCTGCCTGGACTTCACCGGGCTGGGGGACAGCGACGGCCGATTCGAAGACAGCAATTTCAGCACCAGCGTCTCCGACGCGATCGCGGCCGCGGGGTATCTGGCCGAATTCCATCGGCCGCCCGCCCTGCTGATCGGGCATTCTCTGGGCGGCACCGTGATGCTGGCGGCGGCCCGCGAGTTGCCCCGGACGCGCGCCGTGGTGACCCTCAACGCCCCGTTCGAGCCGGAACACATCGTCCACCATTTCGCGGCGATGGAGGCACGGATCGAGCGGGACGGCGAAGCGGAGGCCGTGATCGGGGGGAAGTCCTACCGGATCACCCGGCAACTGCTGCACGATCTGCGCGGGCATCGCATGACGGAGGTGATCCACGGCCTCGACGCCGCGCTGTTGATCCTGCATGCCCCGCTCGACGAGACGGTGGGCATCGAGAACGCCGGGCGCATTTTCGAGGCGGCCCGGCACCCCAAGAGCTTCATTGCCCTGGACCGCGCCGATCATCTGCTCTCGCGCGAAGGGGATGCGCACTATGCCGGTGAGGTGATCGCGGCCTGGGCGGCGCGGTATTTCGATCCCGGCGTCGCGCCGGAGGGAATATGAGGATCTTCCGGGGTCGCATCGTGGAGGTCGAGGTGGACACCGTTGGGTTGCCGGACGGCGGGAAGATCGACCTGGAGATCGTGCGTCACCCGGGAGGCGCCGCGGCGGTGGCGCTGGACGAGCGGATGCAGGTATGCCTGCTGCGGCAGTACCGTCCCGTGATCGGGGACTGGCTGTGGGAACTGCCGGCGGGGAAGATCGACGCTGGCGAGCCCCCGCTCGAGACGGCGCGGCGCGAATTGGCCGAAGAGGCCGGCCTCGCCGCCGCGCACTGGCAGGGACTCGGCCATATGATCAGCTCGCCGGGGGTATTCACCGAGCGCGTCCATCTGTATCTGGCACGCGGATTGTCGCCGGTGCCGGCCACGCCGCAGGCGGGCGAACTCTTCGAGCTGCACTGGATTCCCCTGTCCGAGGCGCTGGCATGGGCGCGCGACGGGGGGATCGAGGACGCCAAATCGGTGATCGCGCTGGTCCGGGCTGCCGCGCGGCTCGGCCTCCCCTGAATCAGCGCACGGCGGGCCCGTCCCGTCCCGTGTGCGCCGCGACGGGCGCCTCCCCGCATTGTTCCGCAATCGCCGCGCGCGCGCCGTCGCGCAGATTTTGCGCCGTCCGGCGCTTGTCCGCCCCGGTAGCCGCGAAGTCGCGGGGATGGAGCGGTCGGCCGATGGTGACGATGACCTCGCCCCGGTGCGGCCAGCGTTCTCCGTCCGCCAGCAGGGCGCGGCTGCCGTCGATCGCGATCGGCACGACGGGGATGTCCTCGTCTACCGCGGTGCTGAACGCCCCCATGCGGAAGGGCAGCAGCCCCGGCGCGCGCCGGAGCGTCCCCTCGGGAAAGAACAGCAGCGCCCTGCCCCGACGCGAGAGTTCCGACAGGGCGCGCAGATCCCGCGCGGCGACGCGGGCATTGCGGCGCTCGATGAACTCGGTCCCGACGAGGCGCAGGAACAGGTGAACGAGCGGATTGGCGCGCAATTCGGCCTTGGCGACGAAGCTGAATCGATGCGGCAGGGCGAGTATCAGCAGCGGGCTGTCGAGATAGCTGGCGTGATTGGCGACCAGGAGGCAGCGCCGGCCCGGCGCCGGGAGATGGTCCAGTCCGCGCACGCGTACGCGGATCCCGGTGATCCCCGCCATGAAACCGAGCGCGCGCCGCATCAGCCGCCAGCGCAGGCCGGCGCCGGGCAGTATCAGGATGACGAGCAGGACCAGCAGGGCGGTGCCCCAGAACACCGCATGGGCATAGATCCCGTAGAGCCGGGCGCCGAACCGGCGGCGGCCGTGCCCGTCTCCCCGGCCGGATTTTTCTCCTGGAATCGTCATGTGCCGGTCTCCCGCGCGTCTCCGGTCCGCCGGCGGTCCCGGCGCGGGTATTATAGTGGCCGGGTCATCGATCGACGAGGTGCCGGGATGAACAAACCGAGAGTGGTGGTGGAATACTGCGCCCGCTGCGGCTTCATGCTGCGCGCCGCCTGGGTCGCGCAGGAACTCTTGAAGAGCTTCGAGGACGAGATCGCCGAGGTGGCGCTGAGGCCGGGCGGGGGCGGGATATTCGTCCTCCGGCTGGACGAGGCCGTGCTGTTTTCCAACCAGGACGAGGGGCGTTTTCCCGAGATGAGGGAGCTCCGCGAGCGCCTCGCGCAGGCGCTCGGCAGCGGCAAGCGCTTCGGTCACCGGGCGGCCGCGGACGACGCCTAGGCGCCGGACGGGCGAACTACTCAAGCATGCGCGATCTAAGCTATGATGGGCGCCTGATTCGGCGGGCGCGGGATGGGCGGGATGACGAACGGTTTTGAGGCGGCCGCGGCCGAACTGGTCCGGGTGGGGCGGACGGCCGCGGAGCGCGGCTGGGTGCCGGCCACGAGCGGGAACTTTTCCCTGCGCCTGAACGGCGACGAGGCGGCGATCACCGTGTCCGGCGCGCACAAGGGCGAGCTTGGCGTCGACCGCATCATGCGTGTCGATCTGCAGGGGCGGCCGCTGGAGGACAAGCGGCCGTCGGCCGAGACTCTGCTGCACGTGCAGCTCTACCGGCGCGACCCGGCGCTGCGCGCGGTGTTCCACACCCACTCGTTGGCGAGCACGGTGCTGTCGCGGCTGGCGCGCGATGAACTGGTCCTCGACGGACTCGAGGTGATGAAGGCCTTTCCCGGCGTCGATACCCACGAGACGACGCTGCGCGTCCCGGTATTCGCCAACGACCAGGACATGACGCGACTGTCGGCGCGCGTCGCGGAGTTTCTGGATGGCGGCGACCCGGTGCCCGGATATCTCATCGCCGGACACGGGCTGTATACCTGGGGCAGATCGGCGGCCGAGGCCATGCGTCATCTCGAGGCCTTTGAATTTCTGTTTCAATGCGAACTGGAGACGAGGAGGTTAAGCGCCCGATGAGCATACTGAGAATCTACGACGAACAGGCGCGCGAGCTCGAACGGCATTCCCGCGGCGAGGATATCGCGCCCCGCCTGCGGGAGATCGGCGTGGCGTTCGAGCGCTGGGAGGCCAGCAGGCCCCTGACCGCGTCCGCGACCCAGGAGGAGGTGCTCGCCGCCTACCGGACCCAGGTGGACCGGCTCAACGCCGCCTACGGGTTTACCTCGGTCGACGTGGTCAGCCTGCGCCCGGATCATCCGGACCGCGCGGCCATGCGCGGCAAGTTCCTCAACGAGCACACCCATGACGATTTCGAGGTGCGCTTCTTCGTCGAGGGCAAGGGCATCTTCTATCTGCACGCCACCGACAGGGTGCATGCGATCCTGTGCGAGCGGGGCGACCTGATCAGCGTGCCGGCCGATACGCGCCACTGGTTCGACATGGGCACGGCGCCGGACTTCAAGTGCATCCGTTTCTTCACCAAGCCGGAAGGCTGGGTGGGGAATTTCACCGGCAGCGATATCGCGCAGCGCTTCCCGACCTTCGACAACCTGGTACGCGCCGCCGCATGATCCGTGCGGTGCTGACGGATATCGAGGGCACGACGTCTTCGCTCTCCTTCGTGAAGGATGTGCTGTTCCCCTATGCGCGGCGCAACATCGGGGGTTTCGTGCGCGGGCATGCGGACGATGCGCGCGTCGCGACGCTGCTCGACGAGACCCGACGCGAGATGGGCGACCCGGGGGCCAGCCTCGACGCCGTCGTCGCCCGGCTCATCGACTGGATCGACCGTGACCGCAAGGTCACGCCGCTGAAGGCGCTGCAGGGCCTGATCTGGGAGGCGGGTTACGCCGCCGGCGATTTCCGCGGCCATGTCTATGAGGACGCCGTCGCCGCGCTGCGCGACTGGCATCGGAACGGGGTGAGGCTTTATGTCTACTCCTCCGGATCGGTGTACGCACAGAAGCTGCTGTTCGCGCATACCGAATACGGGGACCTGACGCCGCTGTTCAGCGGGTATTTCGATACCCGCGTCGGCCCCAAGGCCGAGTCCGCATCCTACCGGCATATCGCCGGGCAGGTCGGAGAGGCGCCGGAGACCGTCCTGTTCCTGTCCGACATCGTCGCCGAGCTCGACGCCGCCCGGGAGGCGGGCCTGCAGACCTGTCAGCTCGTGCGGGAAGGCGGACTCGATCCGGGGGCGGCGCATCGGCAGGTCGGGGATTTTTCACGTATACCACTATAAACACAGGACTGAGGACTAAGGACTCAGGACTGAGTAGAACCGAGGGCTTCGTAGATGGTTGCGCTTGCGCTGATAGTGCATTTGCTCGCCGCGGTCGTGTGGGTCGGCGGGATGTTCTTCGCCTATGTGATCCTGCGGCCGGCCGCGGCGGGGCGGCTCGAACCGCCGCAGCGGCTCGGGCTGTGGGGGGAGGTCTTCGCGCGATTTTTTCCCTGGGTATGGGCCGCCGTCGTCGCGTTGCCGGTGACGGGACTGTTTCTGGTCCAGCGGCTCTTCGGCGGTTTCGGAGGGAGCCCGGCCTTCGTGCATCTGATGCTGACCCTCGGCGCGGCGATGATCGTGATCTTTCTGCACGTCTTCTTCGCCCCGTATCGTCGCCTGCGCGCGGCCGTCGCGGTGCAGGACTGGGCCACCGGTGGGAAGGCACTGGGCACGATCCGCAAACTCGTCGGCCTCAATCTGCTGCTCGGTCTGTTACTGCTGGCGGGCGTCGCCGGCGGGCGGTTCATGACCTGATGCCGTGGGGAAAGACGTGATGGGTAATGAGTGATGGGTGATTGAAACCCGCGCCATCACTCATCACCCATCACCACTTCGAAGTCACCGCGATGAACAGTTACACACCACACCCGGAGAAGCCGCCCACGGCATGGCCATACCGGATCGACGAGACATGAGCAGGAAACGGTTTCCCCGGGGCGCCCCCGGGGCGGGGCCGGACGCGGAACCGCAGTTGGCGCGTATCGACACGCTGAACGACGATGGCCGGGGCGTGGCGCGCGTCGACGGCAAGGTCAGCTTCATCGATGGCGCGCTGCCGGGCGAGCTGGTCCGATACCGTGTGCTGAAGGGCAAGCGTAATTTCGACCAGGGCGAATTGGTGGAGATCCTCGAGGCGTCGCCGCATCGGGTGGCGCCCGCCTGCGAGCATTTCGGCGTCTGCGGCGGTTGCAGCCTGCAGCACCTGGAGGCGACGGCCCAGATCGCGGAAAAGGAACGGATCCTGCGCGACAAGCTGCGACAGTTCGGCGGGGTCGAGCCGGAGCACTGGTTGCCGGCGCTGACCGGCCCGGTCTGGGGCTACCGGCGCAGCGCGCGTCTCGGCGTGCGCAACGTGCCGAAGAAGGGGGGCATCATTATCGGCTTCCGGGAACGGCGCAGTTCCTATCTGACTCCGTTGTACGCCTGCCATACGCTGGATGCGCGCGCCGCGCGTCTGCTGCCGGCCCTGGTCGGGCTCATCACCGGGCTGTCCTGCCGCGATCGCATCCCGCAGCTCGAAGTGGCCTGCGGCGACGACGAGGTGGCGCTGGTGTTCCGTCACCTCGAGGCCTTTACCGCGACGGATCTCGCGCGCCTGTCCGATTTCGGGCGCGAGCACGGGGTGCGGGTCTATCTCCAGCCGCGGGGTCCGGAAAGCGTCACCGCCCTGGAGCCTTCCGATCCGTCGCCGCTTTCGTACCACCTGCCCGAGTTCGAGGTCGCTATCCATTTCCGGCCGACCGACTTCATCCAGGTCAATGCCGGGATCAACCGCCGGATGGTGGCGCAGGCCGTCGCCTTGCTCGATCCCCGACCGGGGGAGACGGTCGTCGATCTGTTCTGCGGGCTGGGCAATTTCACGCTGCCGCTGGCGCGCCGGGCGGCCCGGGTGACGGGCGTCGAAGCGGAACGCCGGCTGGTGCTGGGCGCGCGCGACAATGCCGCGCGCAACGGCATCGTCAACGCCGAGTTCCGCCAGGCGGATCTCTATGACGAGGCGCAGGCCCGCGATTTCTGGGCCGGCGCGTCGTTCGACAAGCTGCTCATCGACCCGCCGCGCAGCGGGGCGATGGAGGTGCTCAAGCTCCTGCCCGGGGACGGACCGCGCCGCCTGGTCTATGTCTCGTGCAATCCCGCCACGCTGGCGCGCGACGCCGAATATCTGGTCAATTCGCACGGCTACCGCCTGACCCGGGCCGGCGTGATGGATATGTTTCCCCATACCAATCATGTCGAGTCCATCGCGGTATTCGAGTGTTAGATATCAGCGAAGCCGCGGGGAAAGGGGACAGGGTTAAGTCTCCTCTAGGCGTGGAAAGGGGACAGACTTAAGTCTGTCCCCATACCTTCATATACCTTCTTATCCGTTACCTTCTTATCCGTTCAGCTCCCGTTCAGCATCCATTCGCTAGGCTTCATATCGAGGCCAGGGAGGAGAGGCCGCGACAAGGCAGGACGCCGAGCCGATAACGAGGAGACAGACCATGAATAGACGACACCTGATCCTGAGCCTGGCCGCGGCCGCGGCGACATTCGTATCCATCCAGGCGCCGGCGGCGATGGGCAAGGACGAGGCGCTGGGGCTGGCGCAACAGAGCGGCTGTCTCGCCTGTCACAGCATCGAAAAGAAGGTGGTCGGCCCGGCCTGGCAGGATGTCGCCGCGCGTTACAAGGGCAATGCGGCGGCGCGCGGTGATCTGATCGCCAAGGTCAAGGCCGGCGGCAAGGGCAACTGGACCGAGGTCACCGGCGGCGTCCCGATGCCTCCCTACAGCCCGCGCGTGACGGACGAGAATATCACCGCACTGGTCGATTTCATCCTGTCGCTGTAGGTCCGTAGGCGGGACCGGCGTCGCGCCTTCCGGCGCGGCGCCGGTCGCCTGTGAGGCGGGTGGGCCTTTGTGTTATCGTCACCGGATACTGATCCGGGGATGATCGATGACATGAGGGTACTGCTCGTTGAAGACGAGGCTGATCTGCGCGGGCAGTTGAGCGATCGTTTGCACGAGGACGGCTGGGCGGTGGATGCGGCGGAGGACGGGGAGGAGGGGCTTTATCTCGGGCGGGAATATCCCTTCGACGTGGCGATCATCGACCTCGGCCTGCCCAAGCTGTCCGGCATGGAGATGATCCGCCGTCTCCGCGCCGAGCAGCGGCGGTTTCCGATCCTGATATTGACCGCGCGCGGACGCTGGCAGGACAAGGTGGAGGGACTGGAGTCCGGGGCGGACGATTATCTGGTCAAGCCGTTCCATATCGAGGAACTGCTGGCGCGCCTGAAGGTGCTGGTGCGGCGCGGCCTGGGCTGGACCAGTCCCGTCCTCGCCTGCGGTCCGATCCGGCTCGACACCGCCGCGAAGACCGTCGCGGTGGACGGGGCCCCGGTCGAATTGACCACGTTCGAGTATCGCGTACTGGAGCAGCTCATGCTGCGCCCGGGCGAGGTGTTGTCCAAGACCGAGCTTGCCGAGCATCTCTACGATCAGGATTCCGACCGCGACAGCAATGTGATCGAGGTCTTCGTCGGGCGGCTGCGCAGGAAACTCGACCCGAACGAGCGCCATCATCCGATCGATACTGTGCGGGGCCAGGGGTATCGCTTCGCGCTGAAGCCGGATTCCACGTGACGCCATCGCTCAACGTCCGCCTGTTCCTCGCCGCGGGCATCGTGCTCGCCGCGTTTTTCGGCGTCACCGGGCTGGTGCTCGACAAGGTGTATTACGGGACGGCGCGAGGCGCCTTGCAGGAGCGCCTGCAGTCCTACGCCTATTCGCTGATCGCCGCGTCAGAACTCGATGATAAGGGCGCGGTGCACCTGGCGCATCCGACCATCGCCGACGAACGTTTCTTCCGGCTCGACTCGCACATCTATGCCCGTATCGTGCGTAACGACGGGCGTTATCTCTGGCGCTCGCCGTCGAGTTTCGCCGTCGATCTCCCGTTTCCGCTCGGGTTCGAGCGTACCCAGCGCGCCTTTGCCGCCCTGACTTTGCCGGATGGCACCGGCCTGCTCGGTTTCAGTACCGGTGTCGCCTGGAGCGGCGATACGCCGCAGGAGCATGTCTATACCGTGAACGTGGCCGAGGGCCTCGGCGATTTCGACGAACAGATCCGCCGTTTCCGCCGCACCCTGTGGGGGGCGCTCGGCATCGTCGCCGTCGTGCTGCTGGTGGTGCAGGGCGCGGTGCTGCGCTGGGGGTTGGCGCCGTTGCGGCGCGTAGCCTCGGACCTCGCCGCGATCGAGGAGGGCAGGAAACACGAACTCGACGGAGAGTACCCGCGCGAATTGCTGGCATTGACGACCAATCTCAATACACTGGTGCGCGGGGAGCGCGAGCGGCGCGAGCGTTACCGTCACGCGTTGGACGATCTGGCCCATAGCCTGAAGACCCCGCTCACGGTGCTGCGCGGCGTCACCGAAGCCGGCGCCATGCCGAAGGAGATGGATGCCGCGGTGCGTGGCCAGGTCGATCGTATGGCGCAGATCGTGGAGTATCAGCTCCGTCGCGCCTCGACCTCCGGCCGCAGCGTGATGGAGGCCGCGGTACCGGTCGGCCCCGTCGCGCGCAAAGTGGTCGACGCGCTCGACAAGGCCTACCGGGATAAGCACGTGCGCTGTCGGGTGGATATCGCGCCGGACCTGCGTTTCCATGGCGATGAGGGCGACTTGATGGAGGTCCTGGGCAATCTGCTCGACAATGCCTACAAGTGGTGCCGGGGCAGGGTGATGCTGACGGCGCGCCCGGGCCAGGCGGAGGGCGCGGCGTGCGATATCGAGATTCGCATCGAGGATGATGGTCCCGGACTCCCGGCGGCCATCGGAGAACACCTGTTCGAACGCGGCGCCCGCGCGGACACCGGCCGTGAAGGCCAGGGCATCGGGCTCGCCGTCGTACGCGATATCGTGCGGGTCTACGGCGGCACCGCGATGCTGGGGCGCGGAAAGGAACTGGGCGGGGCGGAGGTGGTGGTGAACCTTTGAGGTCAGGACTAAGGACTAAGGACTAAGGACTGAGTCAAAGGCCCGGAACAATAACAAGGATCATCAGAAAAGAGGAGGTGGCTTTAAAGTCCATCTCCCTTTATGTGTTGATTTTCACTTAGTCCTTAGTCCTGAGTACTCAGTCCTGGTTTTTTTATTTCCCCAGCAGCACGTCCTTCGCCTGGTTGATGCGGGCGGCGAGGTAGTCCGAGCCGCCGCGGTCGGGGTGGAATTTCTGCATCAGACGGCGGTGAGCGGCGATGATGTCCTGATCGCTCGCGCCGGACTCGAGTCCGAGGACCTCGTAGGCTTCTCCGCGCGTCATGGAGCCGCCGGGAGACGGGGCGGAGGTATCGGAGGGCTCCTCCGCGCCGGCCTGCGCGCGCCAGTCCGCGGCGTGCTCGCGATCGAGGTAGGCCTCGACCAGGCGGGCGGAGTCTTCGTCCCGCGTCCGGCATTCCCGCCATAATCCGATCGCCTGGGCCAGCGAAAGTTCGCTCAGACGCCGGCCTTTGAAGGCGCCCGCCAGGACCATGCCGTCGATTTCGCCGCTGGCGTGATCGAGCTGCATGCGCACGTAGCGGCCTTCGACCTGGGAAGCCCCGCCCGCCTGCGATCCGGCTCCGGCGGCCGGTCCGGTCCGGTAACGCTGATAGAGGCGCCGGAGCAGCGGCACGTACTGCAGCAGCGAGGCCAGACGCGGCAGAAAGGCCAGTGCCGCCCCGATCGCGGCGAACAGCCAGTGGAGATGCCCCCGTACGGCCAGCAGGATGAACAGGCCGGCGCCCAGATAGAACGGCAGGCGGCGCAGCAGGCGGCGGATATCCTGTGGAGAACCGCGGGAAAACCAGCGGAGCGCGAAGAGTATCAGGAACAGGAACGCCGCCGCGGCGAGGAGCTTCAACAGCATCGGTTTCAGCCCTTTCCGATCTGCCGGGCGAGGCGATGCACGGCCTCGCCGGCCCCGCGGCTGAAGTCGGTCAGCGCGCGATGGCCGCCCGCGGCGTAGACCGCGACCGCGCTCAGAAGATCGCGTAGCTGCTGCGGGCTGGAGGCGTCGAACGGGCAGTAGGCGCCGCCGCTCAGGCGGGCGATCTCCCGGAACACGCGGCCGGCGGCGGCGTCACCGCCTTCGTGGAACAGGAACACAGGCAGCTTGCGCAGGCCGAGTTCGCCGGCGTGCCGCCACAGGAGCTCCGGGTCCTCTTCCACGCAATCGCCGATATAGACGAGGGCATCGACCCGGCCGGCGCGGGCCTCGTGCCCGGCATGCCGCAGGATCTTTTCGATCTGGGTGTGACCGGCACGGCAATACACCGACGTCATGTCCGCGAGCAGCCGTTCGGGGTCGCCCGTCCACGGCTGGCAATGGAATTCCTCGAAGCCGTGGAAATAGCATAACTGGATCTCCAGCCCGCCGAGCGAGGAGGTTTCGGCGAACATCCGCGCCTGGATGTGGCAGGCCTGGTCCCAGGCGGGTTCGCGGCTCGCGGTCGCGTCCATGGCGAAGATGAGACGGCCGCGTTTCCCGGGGCAGACCGCCCTGGGCGTGGCGGCGAGCTTGCGCAGGAAGCCGTCGATTTCCGCGCGCCCGGAGCGTCCGCTCAACGGTTTGTTGTCTCGGCTCATGAACGGAACGCCGCGTCGGACGCGGCATGAGGCGTGCCCGACGAAAAGGACAGGAATGATGCGGGGAAGGGCCCCCCTGTCTGGATGTGCACGCGCCTTTGCCCGCTATTGTCAACGACCGTGATGCCCCCTATTCTAGCGCAAGACCGGCGCGGAAAGCTTGCGCGGTTCAAGATACAATGCCGATTGTGCAGTGAGCCAGGGAGTGACCGAGCACATGCCATCCCCCGATGAATTCGAGCTGGATTCCGAGCCAGACGATCGTATCGAAGTGATCGAGGGCGACATCACGCGCATCCGGGTGGATGCCATCGTCAACGCGGCCAACGAGACGCTGCTCGGCGGTGGCGG
>JADLCS010000101.1 GCA_020847075.1 Gammaproteobacteria bacterium | reverse complement strand
GGTGAAGCTAAGCTTTTCATTGATTCAAGTGGAAGCCCGCGGATCTGCGCACGAACAACTATGTCGGATTCATTCTCTATTCCGAATGGAAAGGTTGATAAAGAACAGCTGAATCCGATTCTTAAATCCTTCTATTGTTGGCTGGATAGGCATTGTGAGGGATGTTTTTGCGCGAGAGTTTGTCCAAGTTGTTACACAGTATTTTTTAATCCAAGCGATAGAAAATTTCACGCAAATCCGCAATTTTGCAGGGAAATACAATCGAAGTTCGATAAAATTATTAAATTCTACATCTACGAATCAAGGAAAGCACCATGAACTACAATCTAATAAATGAGGATCAGCCAATCCTCATTTCCGTGAATTCTTTAAGATCCGCAATTAGAGTTCTACCATCGGATAGTCTCATGGCAAAATACCAAGGACTTGTAAGAGGCGGAATGGGAACAATCTATGGTGCGTTGCCACCCGTGTGTGCATGTGATCCAATTGATCATGCAGCATGTTTTCCATCAGGTTCAGGAAGAGCAGGCTCCACTAAGGCGGGCACAGGATGCGATGTAAATACAGATTTATATCTTACTACCAATGGATGCCGACCGCAACAATGAATAGAGTTGTCATCTAATGCTTCTCTTGTGCATTCCCCACACTATACTATTCTATTAGATTTTCTTCGCGATTTTCGAGATTCAACCACCCGATTCTTGGGGACTTGATCGACCGCCTCGAAAGTTAGGCGGGGAAAGTATCAGCAGATACCGCGGGCATCTGCTGATACTAGCTACCGGCCAAATCACGCTTGCCCCCTCTACAGCTTTTTTACGGCGAAAGCCTTGCTGTAACCGAGCAGCTCCTGAATCTGTTCGGCCAAGGCGACAATCCGCCCCGGCTGCCAGTTGCCTGACTTGTTGTATTCCAGATCGGTGGCGTCAACTTCCGGCCAGACCACATAAGCCTTCACCATATTGAGCGGCACGCGGTTTTCTCTGCCAGGCTTCACATTTCCGATTTGGGAGAACTCGTCCCAATTCGAACCGCGGACGATGAATATCTCCTCCGTCGCCGGATCGGTTAATTGGAATAGGGGATAACCCTTGAATTTCTCTTTCAGAGCCGCAAGGTCTTTTTCGGTCGGTTGGTTCATTGTAAGTCTCAAGTTTGAAAGTCTTAAAGTCTTAAAGTTGGGAAAGTCAAGCGTCTTCCTTTCAGACTTTTAGACTTTCCGACTTTGAGACTATTATTAGAATACTCCGGTTACCCCGGTCGCAAAACCGCTGCATTTAACGCCGATCGGTTCGGCGTCTTCACTGTCGGAGAATCCCACCTCCTGATCGGTGATCTCGACGCCAGTGAAGGTCTTCGAACGCACCGCCGCCGCGCCTGGATACATAATGATGATCACAGCATTACGGATGTCGGTGAAGTCCTCGAATGTCGCGGCGAAGAGAGCGTTCTTAACGGTCTCGGCGGCATTGATCGCGGAATTGGTGAGGATTTCCTTGATCTCAAAGTCGATCTCGTAGGTCTTGTGAGCGCTACGGGTGACGCCGT
>JADLCS010000089.1 GCA_020847075.1 Gammaproteobacteria bacterium | reverse complement strand
CAGCGTGTCGCCGTCGGGGTAGGGGGGCGGCAGCGGCAGGGCCGGCCGTTTGATCGCGAGCGTGGTCTTGCCGGGCCACTGGCTCATGGCGACGACGGTCTGTTCCGGGGGAATGTCCTCCAGGGTGACCGCCAGCGTCAGGATCAACTGGTCGGTCGGAGACAGCAGATTCTGCGCCGCGGCGTACTGATGCGATTTGTTCGCCTGCATGAACAGGGTCGCCGCCAGGAACAGCGTCACCAGGACCAGCCCGCGCTGGCCCGCGAAGCCGTGTCCGCCGAAGGACTGGTTGAAGGCGATCAGGCGCGGGATACCGAAATAGAGCAGGACGACCAGGACCACCAGCGCCCAGGCGCCGTCCGCCGCGGGCAGGCCCAGCAGGGCGCCGCCGAACAGGAGGCGCGGCATGAGTTCCGCGGACAGTTCCCGACGCCCTTTCCAGATCATGTAAAGCAGCAGCCCCGCGCCCGCGCCGCCGATGATCCAGGGCAGCGTCGTCCCCGTCGCGTCCTGACCGAGCATGGCCTGCCCGAAGACATATACCGGGTTCTGCAGCCAGTCCAGGGCGCGCCATCCCATCCGCAGCAGCAGGATGAAGGTGACGCTGATGCCTATGCCCAGATACATGTGGCGCTGATGGCGCGCGTCGACCGGATTTCTGCGCCATTCCCACAGCAGCGCCAGCGGGTAGGCCAGCCCCGCGGGGTGCAGGCTGACGACGGCCAGAATCAGGAGCAGTTGCAGGAAGAACCAGCCCCCGAGCGCCTGCCGCGAGCGGCGATAGGCCTGATCCAGCCAGTGTCCGAGCGCGAACCCCAGCAACAGGAAGGGGCCGGTGCCGAGGCTGTCCACCTGGCTGATGGCGGCGGGCGCGATGAGCAGCAGGCCGGTGCCGATGAGGGCGCCCTCCCGGCCGGAGTGCCGCGCGCTCCAGCGATAGAGCAGCGTCGCCGCGGCGGCAGCCACGAGCAGCGTGAAGACCTTGGCGGCGATGATGCTGCCCGGCCAGTAGAGGCCGACGACGGTGAAGAACAGGGCGCGCAGATCTGGCATGCCCATGACGAGCGCCGTGCTGATCACCCGCTCGCTGACCGACCAGGCCAGCAGCAGCGCATGGGCGGCCGGTTCGTCGATGCCGTAGGCGTCGTGGCGGAGCAGCCCGGAGACGAGGATGATCGCCAGCCAGAGCGCGAGTACCGGGATCCCCCAGTAGGAATACAGTTTTTTCAGCCGGGCAGGCATCCCTTGCACGTGGACCTCGGGTGGTTTGCGGCGCGATGGAAAGGTGGACGATTCTACCCCAGTCCCACCGCCGAGGTCATCCGCCCGTGGCGCTCTCCCGCGGGCCCGGATCCGCCCGCGCGCGACACGGCGCGACACGGGGTTTCCCGATAATTTTCGAGCGCCGCGCTCGGATTTGCGTCTGCCCCGCTGCGGTGCGCGGGACTTGCAATGCGGTATCCCGCGTGCTATACAACTGCCATTACAAAATCCATGGCGGTCGATCGAAGGCCGCACTGAAAATATCATCATGCGGAGGGGGTAAGATGACGGACGGTGACATCCTGATCTTGTACGCCATTTGGTTCGTGCTGGCCTTTGGTCTGGCCATTTTTTTGTTCAAGAGAAGCGCCTGACGAGTCCACGTCAACGACGGGTGGCCGCTTTGCGGGTAGCGCAGGCGGCGGCGGGGATCCCTTGTTTCCGCGTGCGTCCGGCCGCGTGAGCGGTCGGGTTCGGGGAACGGGGAAATGGTTGACGGCGAAGATTCACGTACGTAACATGTGCCATTCAGCGAGTTTGGCAGCAAGATAATAAAAAGTTTAGAGGGGGCATCAAATGCGACGCGTAACGGTCCTGGCTGCGGTAATCAGCGGTGTTGCTCTGGTCTTGGCGATACCCCAAGTCTTTGCCGCGGAGGTTGCGGCGGATCTGAAAAACGGCGAGAAGATCTTCAAGGAAGGCAAAGGCACCGTGCCGGCCTGCACCAGCTGTCATGGTGAGGACGGCATGGGCAACGACATGATGGGAACCCCGCGCCTGGCCGGACAAATCTCCCAGTTTCTGGTCAAGCAACTGGAGGATTTCGCGACCGACAAGCGCATGGATACCACCATGTTCATCATGAACGCCAACGCGAAGGGCCTGAGCCCCGAGGATCGCCGCGACGTGGCGACCTACCTGCATCTGCTGGGCAAGGAAAATCTGGTCGGCGGCGGATCCAACATCAAGGAACTGAAGGCGAGCGGCATCGAGACGGGTCAGGCCCATCTGGGGCTGGCGCTGGTCAGTTACGGCGACATCGAACGCGGAATCTCCGGCTGCCGTTCCTGCCATGACTACAACGGTCGCGGCGTCGATCCGGTCTATCCGATGATCGGGCAGCAGAAGTTCGTCTATCTCGTGAATCAGCTCAAGAAGTGGCGCGATGGCAGCCGCGCCAACGATCCGCTGGGCCAGATGCGGAAAGTGGCGCAGCACCTCACCGACGAGGACATCCTCAACGTGGCCACGTATCTGACCAACGCCTCGCCGCTGTCCATCGGCAATACGCGCGTGCCGGAGCAGCACAACTTCATGACCTTCGATACCAAATGACGACAGGTCGATGACCGCAGCGGGAGAGCATCCCCGCCGCGGGCGTTGAAGAAAGGGCGGGATATCCCGCCCTTTCTTTTTCCGCCGCCCGATTTCCGCTTCCGCCGCCCGATTTCCGCGCAGCGGGCGGCGATCGATTGCAATCGAATCAGGGAATATTTGATAATACTCCGGTCATGGCGCGCGGGCAGTCTCTCAAGCAAGGCGAAAAGATCCTGTTCGGGATCGCGGCCGTGTTCATCGTGTTCGCGGTCGTCGGTTACGTCATGCTCGAGACCTACCGCGTGCAGGCGCAGAAACCGATCTTCGAGGTGCGCACCCATTACGATCTGTCCGAGCAGGGTCTTACGGGCTCGGAGCTGTTCCGTGTGTCGCGCTGTACGGCCTGTCACCGTGCCATGCGCAACGGTACCAACATGGGGCTTTCGCTGGACGGGCTGGGTTCCAAGCGCACCCGTGAATGGATATACGACTTCCTGCGCGATCCCGAGGCGACCTACGGGGCCCCCACGGTCGATCACGGCTATCCGCCCAAGGAGGCGGCCTACGTGTCCTCGCTCCCTCAGGATACGCTGATGACGATCTCGATCTTCCTGTCCGAGCTCAGGGCGGATCAGGGCGCGGCCTCGGCGCCGATGCCGCCCGAAGGGCGTTCGGAATTCATCGATAATATGGTGGGCGTGTTCGCGCCCGAAGAATGGAAGCAGAAACATAAGGATGTCCGCGAGCAGGCCGTGCCCGGACACGAGGAACCCGCACCATGAGCAGCGCCGAACCCTGGGCCAGCGATACCGAATACACGCGCTATACCCTGCTTTTCATCTTTGCCTGCATCATCTACAGCATCATCGGGTTTTCCTGGGGCGCGCTGATGGGAGGGATCTCCGATTTCCGTCATTTCGTGGACCATCGCCTGCACGGCGATCTGATCGTGCGCGCGCACACGCACGTCAATCTGCTCGGTTGGGTTGAAATGGCGATCTTCGGCGCCATTTACTATCTGATACCGCGCCTGGTGCGGCGCCCGATCCACAGCCTGAGACTGGTCAAGGTTCATTTCTGGATGCATAACGTGGGACTGATCGGAATGGTGGTGCTGTTCACGCTCGCGGGCGTCACCGGGGGCATCGCCAGCATGGAGTTGCCGCCGGATCAGGTGGAGGTCCTGATCCATCCGTATCTGGCCACCATGGGCCTGTTCGGGACGCTGGTGCTGCTGGCCAATATGATCTGGGGATACAATATCTTTCGCACCTGCGTGGGCTGGCGCAAGGGATAGAGGCCATGCGCGCCCTGCTGCCTTTGGTGCTGCTCGCGACACTGCTCGCGGGCTGTGACGTCAGCCCCTCCGTCAAGGTGGGTCAGGTCGCGCCCTCCCTGCAGACCAAGACGCTGTCCGATGTGGGCAACGATCTCAGCCAGATCACGACCTACCGCTATCCCGACGAGCGCATGTACCAGTATTCGCTGGACGAGGCCTTCCGCCAGGGTAAGCCGATCGTGCTCGAATTCGCCACCCCCGGGCACTGCACGGTCTGCGACAAGCAGTTGCAGATGCTCAAGGGGCTCATTGCCAAATATGAATCGGACGTCATTTTCCTGCACATGGATCAGTACAAGAATCCCGAGGCGTTCAAGGCGTTCCGGGTGATCGGCGATCCCTGGACCTTCGTCATCGACCGCCAGCGCATCGTGCAGTTCAAGCAGGCGGGCCGCATGCTCTACGGTGAGCTCGATTCCGCGATCGCGCGCGTGCTCATGCAGCCCACGGGTTGAGCATGAAGGACGGCGAGCGTTTCATCCTGGTGCAGGATCGCCGGGGCATGATGTGGGATCTGATGCTCTACGTGCCCACCGTGCTCGCCCTGTTCGCGATCGGTTTCAAGCTGTGGTATGGCCCGAATCAGTCGTGGGCGTACGTGCTGTTCTTCATGTCGAGTTTCTTCCTGTTCGCCGGGGCCAACCGGATCCTGTCGGGCAGGCTCATGCTGCTGCCGGGCTCCCCCTGCGCGCTGAACTTCAGCCGCGAGCAGCTCACGCTGGAGCTGAAAAACGGGGAGCAGGTCGATCTGGTGAAGAATCTGCGCTTTTTCCCCGACTACGCCGGCAAGTCGTTCGGTCTGAGCGGGATGGATCTGGCGGGCAAGCAGCGCCAGTTCGTCCTCCATCGGGGGCAATTCGCCGATGTGGCGGCCTATCAGAGGCTGCGCGACGCCCTGGGCATCTTCAAGTAGGATACTCCTCCCCGGAGAAGCGGACGCACCGCTCCCGTCCCGTTCAGCCGCGGCCCCCGCCCCTGCGGCGCATCACGTCCCAGGCCATGAGGCCGATCACCACGACGCCCGCGGCGCAGGCGCCGATGATGAGCCAGCGTTCGGTTTCCGGACTGACCAGTCCGGTCACGAACATGTGTACGGAATACCCCAGGATGATCAGCGAGGAGACCGCCGCGATCAGGTACAGAATCAGTTCCTTCATGTCGGATTTTCCGCGTCCGCAGGCCGTGGGCGAGGGGATGAAAACGGGCGTCATACTAACAGATTTTTTGCCCGTTATTGGTGCTTGCGGGCTGGAGGAGAGACTGCTATTCTTCCGATGCTTTGAGCATGCGCACCAACCTTTCTCTACATAGCGCCGAGCATCGTGGGTAACAGGCCCTACGGAAGGTGGCTGAAGGGGGAAGAAAGACTTGACGGAATATGGGCGCTATGCAAATATGGCAACCACATTACATGTGGGGTTGTCGCGGAAACTATAATAACTAAGTCATTAACCGCGAGAAGAATTTCGGCCCGCTGCCCGTGGAAGACAGCGGGACCGCAGATTTAAAAAACAATAATCCCGATAATACCGCGGTTTGCCATCATGAGGCGGCCCGGGGGAAGTCAACGCGGAGGGTGTAATGAACAAGCTTACCTACGGTAAAACCTTTTGGAACAGCCTGGTTGCCGGCGTGCTCACGGGCATGGGAAACGGTAGCGTTTTCGGGGCCGCCTTGATGTGCGCGCTCGGCCGGGGCCGCTTCGATGACTGGGGCGGCTGGGGATCCCTCTCTTACACTCCGAGCACCTTCAACGGTTTCATGACGTGGTGCATGATCATCTTTGGATTCGCCTTCATGGCGATCATGATGATCGCCTTCAAGCGCCATGGAGAACTCGAGCGCGCGACCGCCTAGTTCCCCCACGGATTTGCAAAGCATAATTACATATCAATATTAGGGAGCGAGGAGGGACGGACAATGGCGACATTTGCGACGATCTGCTGCATCCTGCTGGCGTTCTCCAGTATGTGGTTCGGCTGGTATCTGTTGATGCCCGGCAGCCACGACTAGGCGTCGACCACGGTTTCTTTAGGGTGTTTTTCTCAAAAGATTTTTAGCAAGCATTTACAGAAGATTCAGGGGGGAGGTTATTCCGATGTTTAAATATCTCTTTGCGAAGAATGAGGAGATCCCGCCAGGCACAGCCGCTGTCTATTTCGGGTTTTCTTCCATCTTGTGGTTCGTCATCGGTACCGGCCTCGGGTCCTTCAACGCGGCCAAGCTGGCGTTCCCGGATTTCGTGACCGGCTACGAGTACTTCTCGTTCGGCCACATGCGTCAGGTCCACGTGATGGCCGTCATCTTCGGCTGGATCTCCATGGCCTTCGCCATGGCGATGATGTATATCACCCCCGCGCTCGGTAACACGCGTCTGTGGTCCGAGAAGCTCGGCATCTGGAACTGTTTCCTGTGGAACGCGGGCCTTTCTCTCGGCCTGACGCTGCTCTGGATGGGAATGACCTCCGGCCGTGAATACTCCGATTTCCCGTGGTTCATCGATCTGGTCGTTCTGTTCGGCGTGATACTGCCGCTGGGCATCAACGTCTGGATGACCATCATGAAGCGGCGCACCCAGGGCATCTACACCACGAACTGGTTCTTCGGTTCCGCCGTGTTCATGGTCTGGATCGTGCTGCTGGTGGGTAATCTGCCCGAATACTTCCAGCTCACCGGCCTCACCGAGGCGTACCTGACCTGGTGGTTCGCGCACAACGTGCTCGGCCTGTGGATCACCCCCGTCGCCGCCGCCATCGCGTACTATACGGTACCGAAGGTCACCGGCAATCCGCTCTATTCGCATCGCATCGGTCACCTCCATTTCTGGTCCGTGGTGGTGTTCTACTCGACTCCGGCCGCGCATCACCTGATGTCCTCGCCGCTGCCCGAGTGGCTCAAGTCCTTCGCCTCGGTGGAGGGCGTGCTGATCCTGGTGCCCGCGATCGCCTTCGTGTCGAACCTGCTGCTCACCATGACCGGCAAGTGGCGCTTCTTCGTCGACAACGTCGAGATCAAGTTCACCATCACCGGCGTTCTGATGGCCATTCCGCTCAACATGCAGGGCGGCTTCCAGCAGACGCGCGCCATCAACTGGTATATCCATGGAACCGGCTGGATCGTCGCGCACGCCCACCTCGCGCTGCTCGGCTTCTCGACCTTCCTCGAGGCCGCGGCCGTATACTACGGTCTGCAGACGATCATGCGTCGCAAGCTCTACTCCCTGACGCTGGCCAACTTCCACTTCTGGTTCCTGTTGATCGGATTCACGATCTATTGGGTCTCGATGACGATCGCCGGTCTGATTCAGGGCGCGGCGAAGATCTACGAGGTGCCCTACATCGACACCGTCATCGCCGAGCATCCCTACATGATCGCGCGCTGGGTGGGGGGTACGATGGTGTTCACCGGCAACCTGGTCTGGCTCTACAACATGTGGATGACCGCGCGCGCGGGGACCGCGATCCCGGCCGGCCGTCTGCCGCACGAGCTGGCGTACGAGCGTTAAGCCCAGAAAATAAGAATATTTAGAGGGAGGACTCAGCGTGGCATTTCGTGAATATAAGATTGGTGCACGCCTCTTCGGCGTGGCACTCGGCCTGTCGATGATGATCACACTGTACATGCCCAGTCTGAACATCGTCGAAGTGGGATCCACCGAAATGGGCCTGCGCAAGGGTCTGCAGTACGGCCGTATCGGCGGGTTCTCCGTGGAAGATCCTTTCCTGAAAGGCGAAGGCAAACCGCTGACCGTGATCCTGAAGCAGGATCCGCGCAGCGGCGAGCAGATCGAACCCGTCTATGCCTATGTCTACAAGTCGGGCATACCCTTCACCAGCGCCATCCGTCATCCGCGGATCATGGGCAAGGGCGTGGAGGACTTGAGCTTGGACACCGGCCGTATCGGTGAGGCTACTGAAAAGGCCGGCGCGGTGTTCGTGGTCTCCGAAGGACGCTGGCAGGGGAAGAAGATCCATTACATCGAGAACGCCACCGCGACCCGTGGCTGGACCCCCGATGTCATCATGAACTCGGTCACCGATGCCGACGTACGTTATATCGGCGCGGGCAAGATCATGTTCGTGAAGGAAGGTTGCTGGTGGTGTCACACCCTGCTGCCGGAAGAGACGCAGGACTGGCAGGTGTTCGGTGCCCCGCCGCGTCTGGGCGATTTCAACAGCGAATCGCCGACCGCGCTGGGTTCCGACCGCAAGGCGCCGGATCTGCTGCACATCGGTTCGCGTAATTCCTCGCGCGAATGGATGATGATGCACTTCTTCAACCCGCGCCTGGTTCAGCCGCATTCGATCATGCCCCGCTTCGACTATCTGTGGGGTCCGGCCGATGCCCAGGGCAACACGATCGATTACGACAAGTGGCGCGCGGAATATAATGAATACACCGCGGGCAAGCGCATCTATCCGCCGGATGTTCCCGAGCCTGCGGCGAACAGCGAAGCGCGCAAGCTGATCGACTTCGTGTTGAACCTCAAATAATTAGTCAGAGAGTGGGGGGAGTATAAAATGGCTTGGAAATGGGACAGTCCGCTCTACAGTCTGGCCGATGAAGAACAGAACGATCGGGCGAGAAAGGTCTGGGAAGGCGAAAGCCTGGGCGGTATCAAGGAAGACAATAACCGTCTTCCGCGTCCGGTGGTCTGGCTGCTCGGTCTGACCATCATCAGCGCCTTTCTGATGACCTTCCCCCTGTGGGGGCAGCGTCCGACGGCCGCGATCTACGCGGATTACATCGCCCTGATGGATACGCCAGAGGTGCAGGAGCTGGTGGAGACCAAGGGCGACGACGCGGCGATGCAGTATATCGTCAAGACGGTCAAGGCTACGGGCAGCAAGTGGGAGGCATTGCAGGATCGCCATCCGCTCACCATGAACGATCTGCGTCTCATCAAGGATCAGGTCATCGAGCTGCAGAACGCCGGCGCCGATCTGGAGGAATACTCCATTCTCGGCAATCAGGTGATCATCGCCAACTTCGAGGGTAACTGCAAGGGGCCGATGAACGCGGCGGGTAACTGCGCCGAAGGCGTCGAGCGCGAGCGGAAGCAGCCGTGGTGGGATCGCGGTTACACCATCGACATCTTCTACGTGATCTATTTTTGCCTTGCGGTCATGATCGCGATCAAGCGGTTGCCGAACCACAATTGGAAGCCGGATCACACCAAGCATCATTGATTTCAGAACTAGGGAGACGACCATGATTGATATCGACAATCCACCGCTTGCACTGTTGGTTCCCATCATCATCGTGTTCGTGGCGCCGTTCATTTACAGCTTCTTCGTCGATAATTACGAGAAGGGCAAGCCGCAGATCCGCGATTAGAACCAGCCGGCGGTCGGCGACTCCCTGAGAGGGCTGACTGCGGCGACATCAGTGCTGGTCACACCCGCAATGCCGCTCCCGTGAGCGGCATTGCCTTTTTGAGCAAGGGCCTATTTCTCATGCGTTCCATACCCATGCCATCGGGGAGGTCGCTGGATATATTCGAATATCCAGGTTTATCCCGTCTCTCCGGCCTCTCTTCGAGCGCGCACGATCAGGGTTTGATCGCCTCCGTGCAGGCGGAGGATGCGCAGGGCGACAGCTATTTCACCATCGAAGGGATGCGCGGCCAGGAGTTCAGTGTAGGAATCTTCATTTTCATGCTGATCGGCGTCCTGGTCTTTGCCGCGATCATCCTGCGTTTTGTCTGGATGGCCCGCAAGGAAGCCGGGCTGAAAACGGGCGAGAAGGTCATGTTTTTATGGATAATCGTCGGAACGATTGTTGCCGTGATATTCGGTGGATTACAATTGCTGCAGGGACGGCTGTTCTAGGAGGAACCGCATATGAATTTCTTTCAATCCCTGCCGGATGGCTGGACGATCTATGTGTGGATGATCGCAGGCGGCCTGATCATCATCGCCGCGATTTTCGGTATCCGTTGGGCGCACCAGAACGAGCAGTTCGACGAAGACATCAAGTACCTGGTGTTCGACGAGAACGACAGGGACAAGATGTCGCCGGAAGAGTATGCGAAGAGCCGGGAGGTCTTGAAGCGCCAGATGGAGCGCCGCGAGGAAATCCTGAAGGAAAAGGCCGAACATCACGCGTCCAGGCATGAAAAGAGGTGAGAAGACCATACCCATCCTCACCCTGGTGCTCGTGGTCGGGTTGATGGGATGGAACTTCCACCGGCAGCGTGAAAGCACCGCAAACGACAGCAGCATCCCGTTCTACAGTAACGCCTCCGCCGAACTGAGCCGGGAGGCGGGGGAGCTTATCCGTAAATACGAGTGCCGCAGTTGCCATACACTGTGGACGCTGCGTGACATGCTGCGCGCGGTTCCCGCGCCGGCGCTCGACGGGATAGGATCCTTGCGCGACCGGGAGTGGTTGTTCGCCTATCTGTCGGCGCCGAATCCCCAGGAGATCCTCCCTTCGCGTCTGAAGAAGGAGTTTCAGATGCCCTCCTATGCCGGCCTGCCCGAGGACGAACGCAGGAGGCTGGCGGAATATCTCGCCAGCCTGCAGGTCAAGGACTGGTATCTGAAGGAAACCCGGACGGCGGAATGCAGCGCGTTGACGGGTGAGAGCTGTCCATGAATGTACAGACCAAGCGCTATGTCACGGGCGGTATCGCGCTGATCGCCGGCTGTCTGGTCAACTACGCGGGTGACCGCATTCTCGGCGTGGACGTGGAATTGTGGTGGGGGCTCGGCACCTTCGGCCTCGTCTGGATCCTGGATCTGTTCGTCGTGCCTCTCATCGCCGGTATCGTGGTCGCGGTGATCTTCGGACTGGGCGGGAAATGGCTGTGCTATTTTCCCCCGCTGATCGTCCGCATCATCAATTATTTCACCCTCTATTATGCCGATTCCCTGCCGCAGGGGAGCCAGATGCTGACCTTTCCGCTGTGGATCCTGATCGTCATCCTGGCGGTGGAGGCCGCGGCCTTCGGCGGAGTGATCGGCGAGATCGTCGTCAAACGCACCTATGGTCGCCTGCCCCGGCACCTGGTCTATCGCGAGAAGGGCCAGAAGTCCACGGGCGAATAGCGCGTCATGGCCACCCTCTATCGACAACGGCAGGAGCTGGGGGAGGAGGAGCGGGCGCGCCGCCGGCGCTATCTCGCCGCCACTCTGGTGACCTGCGTGGCCCTGGCCATGCTGGGTGGCATCGTCCATGTGCTCATGCTGGGCGCCGATCGCCTGTCCTATATGAAGGGCAAGGCCACCTACGATCTGGCGGAGGTGAATCAGCGTGTCCGCGCCGCGGGCGAAGACCTGACGTTGAATCGAAAGAACGAACACAGCATCGACGCCCAGGCCAGCTATGCGGTCGAACAGGCCGAGGGCCTGCTCAGCCCGGAACAATGGCGGGAACTCGCCACCATGGTGACGGTGCCCGCGGGTGAATTCCTCATGGGTACCGATCGCGAACGCAGCGATGCCCAGGATCGACCCGAACATCGCCTGCGTCTGGCCGGGTATCGCATCGATAAATATCCGGTGACGAACGCGCAGTACGCGCGCTTCGTCGCGGAGACCGGCCATCGTCCGCCTCTGCACTGGGAGAACGGGCGGATCCCGCCGGGACTGGAGCTGCATCCGGTGACGATGGTGTCCTGGTTCGATGCCGCCGCCTACGCGGACTGGGCCGGCAAGCGCCTGCCCACTGAGGCGGAATGGGAGAAGGCCGCGCGTGGTCCGGACGGCCGGCGCTGGCCGTGGGGGGAGGCCATGGACGCCGCTCGCCTCAACACCTATTATCAGGTGGGATCGACCACCGAGGTCACACGCTATCCGTCCGGCGCCAGCTATTACGGGGTGCAGGACATGGCCGGCAACGTGAGCGAATGGGTCGCGGACGATTTCAAGCCCTATGCCGGGTCGCCTGCCCCGGCGGAGTTGTTCCAGGGCAAGGTCGGGGTGGCGAATTCTCCGGCGGATCGCGCCATGAAGATCGTGGACCTGGTCCCCGTGCAAGGCTTTGACAAGGTGCTGCGCGGGGGATCCTGGAAGAGCGATCCATTCTCGACCAGCACCTATCATCGCAATTTTTCCTGGCCGCACTATGCATCGGACTTTTTCGGTTTCCGCTGCGTGGAAGACGTCGCCGCGGGAACGGAGGCAGAATGAACAAACGGATCGGATGGATCCTGGCCGTCGTCGTCGCATTGCCGATGCCGGAACTGGCGTGGGCGGTAGACAGCTATCGTTATTTGCACGTGACGCCGGAGACCCCCTGGTATATTTTTCTCTTCCTGCTGCCGATCGTCGTTTCCCCCTTCATCCTGATGGCGATACTCTACTGGTATTTCGCCTGGCGCAAACCCGCCGCGCGGGATGACCGGGAAGAGGAATAGATTCCGCTCACATGAAAGCCCGTCTCGGAATCGTCCTGCGCGGACTCCTGTTTCCGCTCTTGCTCCTGCTGGCGGGGCCGGTGCACGCGGAAGATCCGGCGGGACCGGCGGCGGAGCCGCTCCCCGAGACCCAGGTGATGCATGCCTTTACCCAGCAGGCCAGGGAGGGGACCGGGGTCTTCGAGGTGCCGGAGCGGCAAAAGCATCTGATCATGTTTATCATGGGCGCCGCGCTGCTGGTATTCCTCCTCGTGACCGTCGCGCTCGGGGTGGCGATGGCGCTGTACGGGAAGCGCGTATTCATCCCCCACATGATCTTCGCGGGCTTCAGCCTGACCCTGGCCATCGTCCATTCGGTCGTCGCGGTGGTGTGGTTCTTTCCGTCCTCTTCGCCCTGACCGGCGGCGCTTCCGCATGACGGTGCGACTGCCAGCACGAACGCCGCGGCGTGCCTTCCGCGGGCATGCGCGATGACGACCGCGGCCGTCGACCGGCGGGGGGCGGGGCGGATCCTGCCGCTGTCCCTGCTGTATGCCGGCTCGGGCATGACCAGTCTCGCGTTCGAGGTATTGTGGGCCCGCATGCTGTCCCTGCAGTTCGGGATCAGTATCTTCGGGGTCGTCGTCACGGTGGCGGCGTTCAGGGGGGGGCTGGGGCTGGGCAGTCTGCTCGGCACCCGCTGGCGGCGCTGGCGGCCGCTGCGGGTGTTCGCCCTGCTGGAGGGCGGAGTCGCCCTGTATGCGCTGGCGCTGCCTTTTCTGCTGGGTTTCACCGGCGACCGCCTGGATGCGATCGCCCCGGATGTCGGTCTGACCGGCTGGTATGTCCTGCAGGGCGCCGCGCTGCTGCTGCTGATCCTGGTGCCGGCGACGGCGATGGGCCTCGGCTTTCCCTTGGTCTTGCGCGCGGTGGCGGGCGAGACCCGCGCGCTGGGGCGTATCTACGGCGCGAACGCCTGCGGGGCGGCCGTGGGCGCCCTGCTGCCCTTGTGGCTGTTGCCCGCCTATGGCTGGGCGGCCGCGATCCATCTCGTGGCCGCGATCGGCCTGCTCGTCGCCCTGGGCGCGCTGGCGTTGAGCGGGCGGCTGGACGGGGAAGGGGCGGGGGACGATAGCGCCTTCGCCGTCTCCGGGCGGGTGATCCCCCGTGCGACCCTGCTCATCTACGGCGGGCTCGGCGCCGCGGCCATCATGCTGGAGGTCGGCTGGACACGTCTGTTCGGCATGGTGCTGATGCGCACCGAGTATGTGCTGGCCGTCATCTTGGCGGTTTATCTGTGCGGCATCGGTCTCGGCAGCCTGCTCGCCCGCCATATGACCGGCCGGGTCTGGTTCACCGTGCTGCCCCTGGTCGCCGCGTCCTGTACCCTCGCCGGCCTCAGGCTGTTGCCCGGGGTCTCGGCCGTGCTGGAGACCCATACCTTCGCGTCGCTGGGCGCGTCCCTGCTGGCGGAGGCCGCGCTCCTGGCGGCGCTGACCCTTCCGGTGACGCTGGCGCTGGGCGCCTGGCTGCCCTTGTTGAACGCGCGTTTCGGCGCCGGCCCGCAACACGGGGCGGTATTGTACGGGGTGAATTCGACGGGCGCCGCGCTGGGGGCGCTTGTCGCCGGGTTCGTGTTGATCCCGCTGGTGGGGAGCACCATGACGGTCGTCGTGGCCGGGCTCCTGCTGTTCGTCTGCGGCATGATCTGGTCCGCCCACCGCGCGGCGTGGCTCGCGCTGATCCCCCTGCTGGGCCTCGCCCTGCCGCTGGGGGAGTTCCCGCCCCTGCATCGGATGCTGCCCGACAGCTATACCGGCAGCCGGGATCTGTATCGATACGAGGATGCGGTGACCATCACCCACGTGGTGGGGCAGGCGGACGGGCAGCGCGTCTTGCTGACGGACCTGCAGCGCATGGATGCCTCGACCGAACCGGCGGCGGTCGAGCTGCAGAAGAATCAGGCGCGGCTCCCGCTTCTGCTGCACCCGGCGCCGGGATCGGTGCTCTTTCTGGGTCTGGGCACCGGTATCTCCGCCGCCGGTTCGCTGCCATATCCGGCGCTGGAGCGCACGGCCGTGGAATTGTCCCGCGGATCCATCATCGCGGCGCGTGACTGGTTCGCGCCGGTCAACGGCGGGATCGCCGGGCAGATGGACATCGTGCGCGACGATGTGCGGCGTTTCCTGCGCGTTTCCGCGCGACGCTATGACGTGGTGATCGGGGATGTCTTCCATCCGGATCTGGCCGGCCGCAGCGCCTTGTTGTCGGTGCAGCAGTTCGAACTCGCGCGGGCGCGGCTGAACCCGGGCGGGGTCTTCGTACAGTGGCTGGCCTTGAACCAGTTCGACCTGGAGTCCCTGCGTGTCGTATTGCGGACCTTTCGCCATGTATTTCCCGGCGGCGTCCTGTTCATGGACGGGTTCCGCCTCGCCCTGGTCGGATTCGAGGGGGAGGCTGTCCTCGCGATCCCTCGTTCCCGGGCGGATGCCGGAGCGGGCGGCGCCGCCGATCCGACCGGCGGCGAGGGCGCCTGGACCTGGCTGGGGCGTTACTGGGGAAGGATCCCCGTATCCGAGGGCCCCTTGCAGGATGAATGGCGGCCGGTGATCGAATATCGCCTCCCGCATGCCCGCTATCGCGCCGAGCCGGCCCTGGCCGCCGTGCTGGACTGGCTGCTGGAGCGGCGGCCCACGGTCGAGCAGGCCGCCGCGGAGCTGAGGATCGGGGCGGGGGATTTCCCTGTGCTGGAGCGCCCCTATATCGCGGCCGATCTGGGGCTGCGCGGCTGGCTCGCCGCCCTGCGCGGAGAGGATGCCGAGTCGATCCGGCTGATCCGCTATGCCTATCAGGCCAATCCGCGCGACCGCTGGATCTCCTACTCCCTGGCGGATGAGATGTACGCCGCGCTGTCGCGTTCGTCTGCGTCGGAGGATGACCGGCGGCGGGGTCTGCAGGCGATCCTCGGCGTCCGTCCCGATCATGCGGAGGCCTTGCGCGCGCTCTGGCGGCTGGAGCGACAAACGGGCGACCCGATCCGGGCCGAGGCCTATCTGGACCGTCTGCGCGCCGTGAGCCCGCTCGATCGCGACGTCGTCGCGGAGCCTGTGGAATAGCCTGTTTCAACGCCCCGCCGGGGGATCTCATGAGTGAAAATCGCCCCTCGGCGTGCTAGTCTAATGGCATGAATTATCAAAGGACATTGGCCGGTATTCCGATCGTCTCGGCGGATGCCCGGGCCGGACGCCGCCTCCACGTCACCCGGCGCGCGGTGCAACTCACCACCCTGTTTCTCGCCATCCTGGTCCCGGTCTCCGGCCTGTTCCGCATCGACCCCGTCGATGGCGCCTTCGTGGTGCTCGACCGTCAGGTATGGTTCTCCGATTTCTTCCTGGTGGTCGGCCTGTGGCTGGCACTGTCGAGTCTGCTGGTGATGACCTATTCCCTGGTCGGCACGGCATTCTGCGGCTGGTCCTGTCCCCAGAATACACTGGCGGAGTGGGCGAATACCATGACGCGCAAGCTGCTCGGAAAGCGCGCCGAGGTGAGCCTGGACGGAAGGCGGATGCAGGTCTCGAGCGGCAAGGACAAATGGCTCAACTGGGTGATCCTGGGGGCGCTTTTCCTCGCGGTCAGCGCTGCGACCGCGCTGGTGCCTCTGCTGTACTTCTACTCCCCCGAGATGATCTGGAAGTTCATGACCTTTCGCGACGACCCGCGTCTGGCGGGCTCCCTGTACTGGATTTACACGATCTTCGTGCTGATCCTGTTTCTCGACATCGCCTTCATCCGCCATTTCTGGTGCCGCTTCATGTGCGTCTACCGCGTCTGGCAGCATACCTTCAAGACGCGCGAGACGCTGCACGTGGTGCACGACAAGGCGCATCCCGAGGAATGCTCGCGCTGCAATTTCTGCGAGACCTCCTGTTTCATCGGGATCGATCCGCGCCGGACCGAGGTCTATGACGCTTGCATCAATTGCGGCGAATGCATCACCGCCTGCAGCAGCATCCGCAGTTCACGCAAGTCCGGCAACAGCCTGCTGCGCTTCGCCGTCGGCGAGGCGGGCGCCGCCCCGGCGCCAGACAGGCGCACCAACGTGGGATCGATTCTGCTGCGCCTGCCGTGGTCTCTGCTGTTGACGATGTTCGGCCTGACGCTGTTCTCCTGGGGCATCTGGTCCTACCAGCCGTTCCATTTCTCGGTCTATCGCGCGGAGACCCTGCAGGGCGAACAGATCGACGACTATCGCATCAGTCTCGCCAACAAGCTCTATCGTCCGGTGACGCTGAACATACAGGTGGAAGGTCTTGCCCCGGAAGGCTATGTCCTGGACGCGGCGCAGGTCTCGTTCGTGAGCGCGGGTCGCCAGGACGTGAATCTGCATGTCGAGGGCGGACTGTCCCCGGGGCTGCATTCCGTGCTGGTCCACGTGACCGGAGAGGATGGCCGGCGGGAAAGTTTCCGTGTCCAGCACTTCGTCGCCGATCCGGAGGTGGGGCATGGCTGACGAACACACACCCTCCGGCGACAAGACCGAACTCGGCGCCGTGCACAGCGAGTGGGGACGGCGGCCGAAAGACCACTTCGGTTATGCCTCCGAAGAGGAGCGGCTGGCCAAGCGCGGACTGGAGGACTGGGAACTGGTCAACAAGATCCCCGAATCCCAGAAGAACGTCCCGGTGTGGTTCATCGCCGTCATACTGGTGGTTCTGCTGGTCGCCGTCGGCCTCAGTTTTCCCTTCTGGGGCGACCGTCCCGGTTATGAACGCAGCTGGTTCAACTGGGGATTCGTCATCGCCCTGGTCTACATCGCCGTTGCGGCTACCTTCGTGTATTTCATGGTGCGCTTGTACGGCAGTCACCTGGGCGGACGCCTCGACGGCGATGAGGAAGACGACTCCGGGCAGGCCGACGGACAGGGCCATGACAAGGATCCCGGTCATTAGCCTGCTGATCGCCGCATCGGTGCTGACGGGCGCGTGCTCGCGCGGATCCTCCTCCGCGGTCGAGCCGGTATCCGGCGTCACTCCGGGCCACGCCCTCGTTTCCGTCTATTGCGCTGGCTGCCATGTACCTCCGCGCCCGCAGGCCCGAGCCCCGGGGGAATGGGCGGCCGTCGTCGCCCGCATGCAGGAGCATCGCCTCCGGGCCGGGATGCCGTCCATTCCCGCCGGGGAAATGGCCGGACTCATCGCTTACCTGGAGGGAGGGGAGAAATGATGTCGCGCCGCGCATGGCTCGCGCTGATGTTCGTGATGATGGCCGCCTGTGGGCGCGGGGGTGACGTGGCCGGACCGCCGCCGCAGTCATGGGGAAAGACCGTCGTCAGGATCGAGAGCCGTCCCATCCCGCCCCGGGTCGGCATGAACGAATTCCTGGTGATCGGGACCGAGGCCAACGGAAAACCGGCCTGGAACATGAGGGTCATGCTGCGCGCCGGCGCGCACGACGACTGGCGTCAGGCGATTCAGGACGGTGAGAGCGGCGTCTACCGCAAGGCCTTGCCTCTGGGCGCGGGCGAACAGATCGTATACGTGAAGCTGCAGCGTGGCGGGGAGGATGCCGTGCTGGAGTTTCCCTTGCGGGTCGAATAGGCGGTTCAGATCATTTGCGCGCCGCCTCGGCGGCGCGCCGTTTCGTGAGCAGTTCGCTCCTGAGCCAGTGACGCAGGAGCAGAATCTTCTCCCCGCCCCGCGCGTCGGCGCAGCGTGGACAGGTCAGATAGCACAGATACAGTTCCTTCGGCATGCACCCTGTGTCGAGCAGCAGACCCTGCATGTCGCGGACCGTCTGCCGGATGGTCCCGACGTTTCCCTGGTGGAGATGCGCCCGCACCTGGAAGGGGCGGGGAAGGTATCCGACATGGCGGGACAGCGACGGGGCATCCTCCAGCAGCCGCGTGATGCTGCCGCGCAGGAAACCCGTCCGCGTCAGCGCGAGGCCGGGCCAGATTTCGCCGAGGTGCAATTGTTCCAGTGCGTGCTGCTGGCGCTGCAGATAGATCTCGTAGCTCAGTGGCATATGCATGAGCGTGGGGATCGGCAGGGTGTGCGTGCGATAGCCGCCGAGGTCGATATCCTGTCCGTGCCAGGCGGGATAGGAGGCCGGGCAACTGCAGTCAGGCGTCATGCCGCCGGGAATAGAATTTTCTGATCGTCATGAAGATATTGGCGAAGAAGATCCAGAACCCCATCCCCATCACGGTCGCTACCGTGGCGATGGTGGGGCCATAAACGTGATGAACCCTCTCCATGGCCTCGGAATCGTGCGCGAGCAGGTAATGACCCTCCACGATGCCGAAGAACAGCAGGGAGGAATAGAAACCGCTGACGCCTATCGTGGTCCACCAGAAGGAGTGATTCACGAGGCGGTATGAATAGATCGGCCGCCCCGAGATCGTCGCGAACATGTAGTAGGTGACCGCCATGCAGAGCAGCACGACGCCGCCCACGACGTTGATGTGGGCATGGGCGAGCGGGTCGATCATGTGGCCAGGACCGCCGTAGGGACTCCCGATGGAGTCCAACCACGCGCGCACGGAAGGGATGACCTGGATCACCCCATGGACGGTGCCGATGAAAAAGAAGGTGGCCGAGGCGATCAGATATTTGAGCAGCGCCTTCATGTCCGGCGGCGGTGTGGTACCGGGCTTCATCGTGCCAATGGCTCAGGATCGAAGTGAATCGACAGAAAAAAGCCCGACGTGGGGCCGGGCTTTGTCTTGAAGCAACCCTGGTCTGAGACCCGAGTTACTTTCTATTGTGCAGGCTCTTGGTGGCGACTCCGCTGATGGAGCTGCTGGCAAATACGGTCAGGCCGAAAAAGATGACGATCGGGACAATGATGCTGGGCCACATGTTCCATTCCTCCCCTCTGGATCGAATATCGTAAATTTTTCAACGATCAAACTGAAACGGAGTCTAGCGGATAGCGACCGGGGATGCAAGCCGGGGAGGGGGGCGGATGGCCTCGGGTCGATCGACAATTACCTGAAATAACAATAAGTAATCCTGGGGGATCAGTCCGGCGGGTTGAGCGGTTCGCCGGCTGGCCGCGGCCCGGGCTCCGGCGGCATGCAGCGCCTGAGGTTCTCCGTCATCTTCTTCAGGGCGCTGGTCTGTTCGACCAGGATCGCCTTGGCGGTCGTCAGCTCCTTCAACTGGGATTCGAGATTGTTCTTCGATTCCCTGATCTTGCTGAGGGTCTTCATGTGCTGCTCGATGCTGTTGCGTTTTTCCTGGATCTGGTTGACCAGCGGGTTGACCAGTTCCTTCAGCCAGGTATCCGCTTCCTTGCTCGCCTGGATGAAGGTATTGCGCGCGTGGCTGACCAGCGAGATGAAGAATTTTTTCACCACGAAGCTCTGCTCGGACATGGTAGTGACCGGGCTGTTGCGGAATTCCTCGGCCTTCAGGTAGAGCAGGTCGAGTTCGTCGGTGTACTTCTTGGTCGGAAACAGCCGCGGCGAGCTTACCCGCAGCCCGTATTCATCGTGGAATTTCTTGTAGATCGCCTGCACCAGCTTGAAGGTCTCCTCGGACTGACGGCTCACGATCTGCATCGCGTCGCGCATGCTGTCGAAGAATATCGCCATGCCGTTCTTCATGCCCGCCGTGGTCCAGCTGCCCGCCATATCCTTGCGGCTCTTGTCGATGATCTTGTCGATCGATTCGATGTCCAGCGTGTTGAACATGATCTTGGCCTGCAGCGCGAGTTTTTTTCGGCTCAATTGAAACGTCTTCACGCTCTCGTAGTAGGAATCCTTCTTTTCCTTCGCCTTCTGCAGGAGCTGCTGTACGATATCCTCGTTGTTGCCGCGCATCGCCTGCAGTTCGTTGATGCGGCTGCTGAGGTCGTCGAGCTGAGCGGTCAGCGGGGCGTAGATATCGTCCATGGAGCGGCCGAGTCTGGCGACGATATTGTCCCGGATCACCCGTTGTCTGTCCGGGAGGATTTCATTGCCGAGCAGCGATTCGAGCGCGGGCAGATTACTTTTCTCGAGCAGCTCCGTGTTGCCGCGTATCTTGGCCACCAGCGCCTTGTGGGCCGAGATCGGGAAGACGTTGCCGGAATCGATGCCGAGCAGTTCCGCGCTGCTGCGGCACTGTTCGCTGATCGTCGCCTCGACCTGATCCGGCCTTTTCATCTCGTCCCACAGCGTGTCGATCTTGTTGAGCACCGCGACCAGGCCCTTCTGTCCCTTGTTCCGGTAGGCCATGATGTAGTTCTGCCATACATCGAGGTCGCTCTTGGTCACGCCGGTATCCGCGGACAGCACGAACAGCACGGCCTGCGCGCTCGGGAGCATGTTGATGGTCAGCTCGGGTTCGCTGCCCAGGGCGTTCAGGCCGGGGGTATCCAGAATGACCAGCCCCTGTTGCAGCAGGGGGTGCGGAAAGCTGATCAGGGCATGACGCCAGACCGGGATCTCCACGGTCTGGGGCTTGACGCGGCGGTTGCCTTCCTGCTCTCCGTTGGTCAGTTCATCGACGTAAAGGCCGAGCTTCTCGGCGTCCTCCAGTGGGACGCGCTTCGTTTTCACGACCTCGTGGAAGGTCTGCGCCATCTGGTCCGGCGAGTCGACATTGAGCGGGAGGGTGGTCCAGTAGCTGTCTTCGTTCTTGAGATCTGACAGGCTGACGTCGCTGAGGCGCGTCTCGATGGGCAGCAGTTTGATGTAGGAGTTCCCGCTGCTGCGGTCGTAGAACAGCTCGGTCGGGCACATGGTGGTGCGCCCGGCCTCGGACGGCAGCAGGCGCCGGCCGAAATCGGCGAAGAAGATCGCATTGATCAGCTCGGTCTTGCCGCGCGAGAATTCGGCGACGAAGGCGATGTTGAGCTGGTCGGACTCGAGCGCGCGCAGGGCATCATAGACGCGCAGGTCGATTTCCGGGCTGTTGAGCTGATGCTGCCCCAGCCAGTCCTGGAAGTCCCTGATAAGCCTCGTCAGATCCGCCTTCCAGTCGGCGAAGGCCTGCATCTGGTCTCTGAAGCGGTCCTGCTCCTGTCCCTGGTTTATCTCCATCGCGTTGATCGACATGGGTTCCTTGGTCCAAATGCTGCTCGGGTGTTTACGGTGTCCACTAGTTATCGGAATGGGCGGAGGTTTTTTGAATATTTTTCCCTCTGCCGTGCCGGAAAGGCCGGGCGGCGCCATCTGCCATGAATACCCCGTATCGGCAGATGGTGCGCAAGATAAAGCCCCATTGGGTTTTTTGCGGGCGGTTTCACGGCGGGGCCGGGCCCGGTTCCGTGAAACCCGTCACGTCGGTGGGGAGACCTGCGGCGGCAGCCGGGCGGGAGAGACGATCAGCAGGCGTTTTTCGCGTCCGCTCTCACCTCCGAGCAGCGAGATCTGCGTTTTCGGGACGTCGAATACCCGGGCGAGGTACTGGATCAGGTGCGCGTTCGCCTTGCCGTCCACCGGCGGTGCGGTGATCCGGATCTTGAGCCGGTTTGCCTGAATCCCCACGATTTCGTCCTTGCTCGCCCGCGGCTGTACCCGCACGTTGAGCGTGAGCCGGTCGCCGTTCCAGGAACAGGCGGCGGTGGACTTCATGGGCGAGACGCCGCGCGCGCCCCGCGGCGGGCGCGAATCATCCGTAGGCCAGGGCCCTGCCCAGATCGCTGAGCGGGCCCACGATCAGGATCTTGAGCAGTTGCAGCGCGACCAGGACGAGGAGCGGTGAAAAATCGATGCCCGGCATGGAGGGCAGTATCCTGCGCGCCGGACCCAGCAGCGGTTCGTTCAGGCTGTACAGGATGGAGGACAGGGGGTTGCGCGTACCGGGACCGACCCAGCTCAGGACGACCTGGATCAGGATGGCGATCAGGAAGGTGTTGAGGGTCAGCGCGAGCAGCGCGGCCACGGACAGCACGAACAGGCCCGCGATCGACGGGGAACGCCCGCCCGCCAGATCGATCAGCCAGAGGGCGCACATCTGCAGGGCGAGCAGGAGGACGATCGAGGCCAGGTCGATCTTCCACAACCCGGGAATGACGCGGCGCAGGGGCCGGAGCGGCGGATTCGTCGCCTTGACCAGGAACTGGCAGATGGGGTTGTAGAAATCGGCGCGGGCGAACTGCAGCAGGAAGCGCAGCAGGACCAGCAATATATAAAGCCCGAATACGGTATCGATCAGGAAGGCCGACGCGGTGGACAGATAGGGATTATCCATGGGGTTCTCCGAGCATTCGCGAGAGCTCGATCGACCTTTCCCGGGCCGCCTTCAGGGCGCGCTCGAACAGGTCCTCGAGCCCGCCCTGCATGAGCACGCCGATGGCGCGCTCCGTGGTGCCGCCCGGCGAGGTGACCTGGGCGCGCAGGGCGGCGCTGTCCACCCCGCTTTCCAGGGCCATCTTGGCTGCGCCGAAGGCGGTCTGCAGCGTCAACAGGCGCGCCGTTGCGGGCGGCAGGCCGAGTTTGCGCCCGGTCTGCTCCAGGGTCTCCATGACCAAGAAAAAGTAGGCCGGACCGCTGCCGGACAGGGCCGTCACGGCGTCCATCAGGTCTTCATCCTCGATCCAGAGCGTCAGACCGACGGCGCGCAGGATCGATTCCGCGATATCGCGTTGTCCGGCGCTGACCCGGGGATTGGCGTACAGCACCGTCGCCGCGCTCTGGACCAGCGCGGGCGTATTCGGCATCGCCCTGACCAGGGCCGTGTCCTGTCCCAGCCAGCGGGCCAGTGATTCCACGCGGATGCCCGCCGCGATCGATACGACCAGCTTTCCCGGGCCGAGCGCCGCGCCGATCTCGGCCGCGATGCGCTCGACCACCTGGGGTTTCACCGCGATGACCGTGACGTCGGCCGCCGCGGCCGCGGCCGCGTTGCGGGCGTCGGTCCCGATGCCGAGATCGTTTGCCAGGTCGTGCAGTCTCTGCCGGTCGGGGTCGGTGGCGATGATGCTGGCGGGCGGATAGCCGTCGCCGATCAGCCCGCAGATCAGGCTCCGCGCCATGTTGCCGGCACCGATGAAGGCGATGGTCTGTCGATTCATTGGGGATGGGTGAAATTATCGTCGGGTCGATGGCCTGGCCCGGTAAGTCTAACCGAATCCCGGGCCAAATGTCCCTGCGGATGGCGCGCGGAAACGGCCCGGCGTGGAGGCCGCCCCGTCATGCGCCGCGCCGGCCGAAGATCCCGCTGCCGACCCTGACCATGGTGGAGCCCTCGGCGATGGCGGCCTCCAGATCATCGGTCATCCCCATCGACAGGGTGTCGAGCGCGGGGACGGCCTGGCCCAGGGTGTCGCGCAACTCCCGCAGGCGGCGGAAGGGATCGCGCTGGGTCTCGAGGTCGCGGGATGGCGGCGGGATGGCCATCAGGCCGCGCAGACGCAACCGCGGCAGGAGGGACAGTTCCCGCGCGAGGTCGGCGGCCTCCGCCGGCGGCACGCCGGACTTGCTGGATTCTCCGCTGACATTGATCTCGAGACAGATATTGAGGGGGGGCAGATGATCCGGTCTCTGCGCATCCAGGCGCTGGGCGATCTTGAGCCGGTCCACGCTGTGGACCCAGGAAAAGCGTTCGGCGATGCCGCGGGTCTTGTTCGACTGGATCGGTCCGATGAAGTGCCAGTCGACGGCTTGTCCGGCGAGGGCCGCGATCTTGGCCGCCGCCTCCTGCAGATAGCTCTCCCCGAACACCCGCTGGCCCGCGGCGAGTACGGCGCGGACGTCGGCGATGGAATGCGCCTTGGAGACCGCGAGCAGGGCGACCGCGCCGGGCGGTCGGTGATAGCGCCGTTCGGCGGCGGCGATGCGCGCCTGTATGGCGTGCAGCGCCCGGACGCAGTCGTTCATGGACCGGCTCCGTTCGGGCGCGCGCTGTACGGCAGTTCCGTTCGGCGTATAGTCATGCTCAAGATGTGGGTGGGGATGCCGTTAACCGTCAGGGTAATCATATCAGGTCGGGCCCGGGGCGATCGCCCGTCAGTGTGCCACCAAGAACGGGAGAGGACGTAAATGGATATCGCCGAGCTGCTGGCCTTCAGCGCCAAGAATAATGCCTCGGATTTGCATCTTTCCGCCGAATTGCCGCCCATGATCCGCGTCGACGGCGACGTGCGCCGCATCAACGTGCCGCCGCTGGACAACAAGACGGTGCAGACGATGCTCTATGACATCATGAGCGATAAGCAGCGCAAAGATTTCGAGGAATTCCTGGAGACGGATTTCTCCTTCGAGATCCCCGGCCTGTCCCGCTTCCGTGTCAACGTATTCAATCACAACCGCGGCGTGGGCGGGGTATTCCGCACCATTCCCTCCACGATCCTCTCCCTGGAGGAACTGAGCGCGCCGGCGGTGTTCAAGGATATCTCGGACTATCCGCGCGGTATCGTGCTGGTGACCGGGCCGACCGGCTCGGGTAAGTCGACCACGCTGGCGGCGATGATCGACTACAAGAACAATAACGAGTTCGGGCACATCCTGACCATCGAGGACCCCATCGAGTTCGTGCATCAGAGCAAGAAATGCCTGGTCAACCAGCGCGAGATCGGGCGCGATTCGCTCGGTTTCGCCGAGGCCCTGCGCTCGGCCCTGCGCGAGGACCCCGACGTCATCCTGGTCGGTGAAATGCGTGACCCGGAGACGATCTCGCTCGCGCTCACCGCCGCCGAGACCGGCCACATGGTGTTCGGCACCCTGCATACCAGCTCGGCCGCCAAGACCATCGACCGTATCATCGACGTGTTCCCCGCGGCGGAGAAGGAGATGGTGCGTTCGATGCTGTCGGAATCGCTGCGCGCGGTGATCTCGCAGACCCTGCTCAAGAAGGTCGGCGGCGGCCGCGTGGCGGCGCCCGAGATCATGATCGGCACGCCGGCGATACGCAACCTGATCCGCGAGAACAAGGTGCCGCAGATGTATTCCGCCATCCAGACCGGACAGTCGCACGGGATGCAGACCCTCGATCAATGCCTGCTGGATCTGGTGCGCAAGGGCGTGGTCAATCGTCAGGAGGCGATGGCGAAGGCCGCCCATCGCGACGCCTTCCGCGAATAAGCCGCGACGGATCCACCCCCGGATATCTCCGGGACCTCAGCCTCAGTCGTCCCATGCCGGCGAGAAGATCTCGCCCTGTTCCGTGTCGAGTCTGCGCATCGGGTGGCCGTACAGCCTCGACAGGTTTTCCTCCGTCAGGACTTCCCCGATCGGGCCGTGCGCCAGGTGCTCCGGGTCGAACAGCAGCAGCGCATGATCACAGAACCGGGCGGCCAGATTGACGTCGTGCAGCACCATGACCAGCGACTTGGCGCCGCTGCGGGTCGCGTCGCGGAGGATGCGCAGGATGTGGATCTGATGATACAGGTCCAGATGGCTGCTCGGTTCGTCGAGCAGGTAAAGCGCGGGATCCTGCGTCAGAAGGGCCGCGATGGCGAGGCGCTGGCGTTCGCCGCCGGAAAGGGTCGACAGGATGCGGGATTCCTTTCCGGCCAGCCCGACCTGGGCGAGGGCGGAGCGGGCGTGCCCGATGTCTTCCTCCCTTTCCCGGCGCCACGGGGCGAGATAGGGGTGCCGGCCGGTCAGGGCGGCCTCGAGCACCGTCCCCGGGAAGAGGGTCTCCTGTTCCTGCAACAGGATTCCGAGGGTGCACGCCAGTCGTACGCGCGGGATCTTCGCCAGCGTCTCTCCGGCGAGGAGGATTTCGCCCGCGTCGTGCGGATGCAGTCCCGCCAGCGTCTTTAGCAGGGTCGTTTTCCCGCAACCGTTGCGCCCGAGCACGGCCCAGCGGCTGCCGTGTTCGATGCGGAGATCGAGGCCGCGGCAGATCCCCGTTCCCGCGATCGAAACGTCGAGACCACGGGTGGCCAGCAGGGGGGTCATGAGGGACTGCGCCGCAGCAGGTAGAGGAACAGCGGGACGCCGATCAGCGCCGTCATGACGCCGACCGGCAGTTGCAGCGGCGAGAAGGCCGAGCGGGCCAGGGTGTCGGCGACCACCAGGAAGATGGCCCCGAGCAGGGTCGAGGCCGGCAGCAGGATGCGGTGATCGTGACTGACGACCAGGCGCGCCAGATGCGGCACGATGAGGCCGATGAAACCTATATTGCCGGCGATGGTGATGGCCACCGCGGTGAGCAGCGAGGCGAGGATGTACAGGCGCAGGCGCAGGCGGTCGACGCCGATGCCGAGGGTGCGCGCCTTGAGTTCGCCGAACACCAGGACGTTCAGCCCGCGTGCGCTGACGAGCGCGACGATCAGCCCGAGCGCCAGCACGATCGCCCCGAGGCCCGGATGGGACGCCTGGCTCAGATCGCCCAGCAGCCAGAAGATCATGCCACGCAAGGTGGTGTCGGGGCTGAGCGAGAGGATCAGGCTGATGATGGCGCCCCAGCCCGCCGCCACCACGACCCCGGTCAGCAGCAGTCGGGTCGGCGTCCATGCGCCGCGTCCATGCGCCAGGGTGAACACCAGCAGCATCGACAGCAGGGCCCCGGCGAAGGCGCCCCCGGTGAGCCAGATCCCGCCGAGCCCGAGGAGCAGGGCCGACAAGGCGCCGACGGCCGCCCCGCCGGATACGCCCAGGATGTAGGGGTCCGCCAGCGGGTTGCGCAGCAGGACCTGCATCAGGGCGCCGGCCAGGGCGAGCATGCCGCCGCAGGCGAAGGCGGTCAGGGCGCGCGGGAGCCTGAGTTCGGTCACGAGGATATAATTGGGCGTTGCGCGGTCCCCCAGCAGTATGGACCACAGTTCGCCCCAGGCCACGGAGACGCCGCCCGTGGCGATGGCGAACAACAGGCTGGCAACGCCCGCGAGGGCGAGTATCCCCAGCAGCGTGGCGCTGGAGTTCAGCGCAGATCGAGGATGGGCCATGCCCGGCTCGCCGCGTGGCGCGCCAGCGTGTCGTCGGGATTGACCGCGACCGGGTGGTCGACCCGCTGCAGCAGCGGCAGATCGTTATGTGAGTCGGAATAGAACCAGCTGCCGCCCAGGTTCATGCGATGCTCGGCCATCCAGGCGGTCAGGCGCTCGACCTTGCCGTCCCTGAAACAGGGTATGCCGGTCACGCCGCCCGTATAACGCCCCGCGACGATCTCGGGCTCCGTCGCGATCAGGTGTTCGACCCCGAGCGAGGTGGCGATCGGACGCGTGATGAAGGAATTGGTCGCGGTGATGATCAGCGGCGTGTCCCCCTGCGCGCGGTGGGTCTCGATCAGCGTCCGTCCTGCGGGGAGGATGATCGGCTGGATCCTTTCCTCCAGGAAGCGGTCGCGCAGCTCGTGCAGGAAGCCGGGGTCGTGCGCGGCGAGGGGTCTCAACTGGAAGGTCAGCCAGGCGTGGATATCCAGGGTGCCCGCCTGGTATTCACGGTAGAAGCGCGCGTTTTCGCGGGCGTAGTCCTCCCCGTCCACGATGCCCCGTTCCACCAGGAATTCCCCCCACAGATAGTCGCTGTCTCCGGCGAGCAGGGTATTGTCGAGATCAAACAGTGCGAGTGCCAAATTAGACGATCCATGGTTTCAACTTATTGATATTGCTTAAAGTAGTGGATACGGGCATGGCTTGCAAGGCCTTGCCGCGCGTCTAGGCCCGCGGGCCGGGGCGGTGCCGCGCCGGAATTGCGGAGCCGGCGCCAGTTATGGGAGAATCAATTGCAAAAAGCCCCCGGGAAGGTTACGCAAGTGATTGATTTGGATGGATACAGAGCCAACGTCGGGATTGTCCTGAGCAATGCCGAGGGGAAGGTGCTGTGGGCGCGCCGGATCGGTCAGGAGGCGTGGCAGTTCCCCCAGGGGGGTATCCGGGAGGACGAGGCCCCCGAGCAGGCGATGTACCGCGAACTGCGCGAGGAGATCGGCCTCGAGGCGGAGGACGTGGTGGTGCTCGGCCGCACGCGCGACTGGCTGCGCTACCGTCTCCCCAAGCACCTGATCAGGCGGCGCAGCCGCCCCCTGTGCATCGGGCAGAAACAGGTCTGGTATCTGCTGTATCTGGTCGGTGACGAAGGAAGGGTCCGCCTCGATTGCACGGATCAGCCCGAATTCGACCACTGGCGCTGGGTGGATTTCTGGAGCCCGTTGAAGGAGGTCGTCTCGTTCAAGCGCAGTGTATACCGCAGCGCCCTCGAGGAGTTTTCCGAAGTGCTGTTCAGCGACGGCCAGGTCAGCCCGGTTCTGCGGGCGCATAAAAACATCGGGCTTGGTCATGGCGGATGACGCGAAGCCCGCGGCGCGGAAACCAGGATGCTCGCCACACTTCGGCGCATAGTTCAGGAAGTCAATGCGGCCCGCGATCTGGAGCAGGCCCTGACGATCATCGTCACGCGGGTGAAGCAGGCCATCAAGGTCGATGTCTGCACCGTCTATCTGTTCGATCCCGCCCAGGACGCCTACATCCTCATGGCCACGGACGGCCTGAATCCCGAATCCATCGGCCGGGTCTCCCTTGCGCGGGGCGAAGGGCTAGTCAGCGTGGTGGGGGAGACCGAGGAACCCCTCAATCTCGACGATGCGCCCATCCATCCGCGGTATCGGTTCATCGCCGAGACGGGTGAGGTCTACTATCACGGTTTCCTCGGCGTGCCGATCATCCATCACCGCAGGGTGATGGGCGTCCTGGTCGCGCGCCAGTATGACAAGCGCCGCTTCCACGACGACGAAGTGGCGTTCCTGCTCACCATCGCCGCGCAGTTGTCCGGCGCGATCGCGCTCGCCGCGGCGAGCGGGGGAATCCGGGGATTTGCCGCCGACCAGGAGGGGGTCGAATCGCGCCCGATCGTGGGCCTGCCCGGGGCCCCCGGTATCGGTTTCGGCGCGGCCGTGGTGATCTATCCGCCGGCGGATCTGAGCGCGATACCGGATCGACAGATCAGCGATGTCGAGGGAGAGGTGGCCGTCTTCCAGGCAGCGTTGGAGGCCGCGCGCGGGGATATCCGGGCCCTCGAGCATCGCATGGGGGATTCACTCACCGCCGAAGATCACGCCTTGTTCAATGCCTACACCCTGATGCTGAGCAGCCCCAGCCTGGAGAATCAGACCATAGAGCGCATACGTGCCGGTAACTGGGCGGCCGGCGCCTTGCGCGACACGATCGCGGAGCATACGCGGGTCTTCGACCTGATGGAGGATGCCTATCTCCGTGAGCGTGCGGAGGACGTACGCGACGTCGGGCGACGTATCCTCGCGCGGCTGGAAAATACCCCGCGGGATGAACGGAAGTATCCCGAGCGCGCCGTGCTGGTCGGCGACGAGATCACGGCCTCGATGCTCGCGGAGGTGCCGCTGGATCGACTGGCGGGCGTGGTGACGGTGCGCGGTTCCGGGTCTTCGCACGTGGCGATACTGGCCCGTTCCCTCGGTATTCCGGCGGTGGTCGGCCTGAGCGAACTGCCGGTGGGGCGCATAGACGGGCGCGAGCTGATCGTCGACGGCGACAGCGGCACCCTGTTCATCTCGCCCTCGGCCAAGGTCCGCGAGGAGTATCTCCTGCTGGCCCGGGAAGAGGAGCGGCTCGCGGCCGGACTGGCCGAACTGCGCGATCTTCCCGCCATCACGCCGGACGGGATACATATCCCGCTCTATGCCAACGCCGGCTTGTTATCGGACATCAATCCGTCGCTGCATCAGGGCGCGGAGGGCATCGGTCTGTACCGGACCGAGTTTCCCTTCATGATCCGGAACCGTTTTCCGAGCGAGGAGGAACAACGCCAGATCTATCGGCAGGTGCTGGAGGCGTATGCCCCCCTGCCGGTGACGGTACGCACGCTAGACGTGGGTGGGGACAAGATGCTGTCCTATTTCCCGATCCACGAGGAGAACCCGTTCCTGGGCTGGCGCGGCATCCGGATCACGCTCGATCATCCGGAGATATTCTCGGTGCAATTGCGCGCGATTCTGCGCGCCAGCATCGGGCTGGGCAATTTACGGCTTTTGTTACCGATGATCAGCGACGTCGGCGAGGTCGATCAGGCGCTGCGCATCGTCCGGCGGGTGCACCAGGAGCTGTGCGGGCAGGGCGAGGCGGTGACGATGCCGGAGATCGGCATCATGATCGAAGTGCCGTCGGCCATTTACCAGATCGACTCGCTGGCGCCCAGGGTAGACTTTCTTTCCATCGGCACCAACGATCTGACGCAGTACATGCTGGCCGTGGACCGGAATAATGCGCGCGTGGCCTCCTTGTACGATTCCCTGCATCCGGCGGTACTGCGGGCGATGATGCAGGTGGTGGTCACCGCGCAACGCTGCGGCCGGGCGGTCGGGGTCTGCGGCGAGATGGCGGGCGATCCCGCCTCGGCGATTCTGCTGCTCGGAATGGGCGTGTCGAACCTGAGCGCGAGCGTCACCAGTCTGCCTCGGGTCAAATGGGTGATCCACAACTTCAGCATCGGCCGGGCGCGGGACATCCTGGACGAGGTGCTGGCGCTGGAGGATACCCGCAGCATCCGTCGCCATCTCGATGGTATCCTGCAACAGGCCGGATTGGGCAGCCTGGTCCGGGCGGGCAGGTAGCCTCCCCGGATCAGAACGACAGCAGCAGGCCGAGCATGGCGGTGTACTGCGTGTAGTCGTAATCGTCGATGTTGGACCGGTTCGCGGTGCGCCGGTATTCGAAGGACACCTCGTTCCCGCCGGGAAATCCGTGCGTGAGCCGCGCGATGGCGTTGAACTGGTCATCGTCGCGGGTCAGCAGGCTTCCATCCGTCAGCTCGTTGGGGTTGAGATAGTGCGAGCGGCAATAGCGCAGTTCGAACGAAGCCTGGAGCAGGCGACCGACCGGGCCTTCGGCCTCGAACCGCAGCGAGTTCCGCACGGGGGAGTAACTGATGAAGCGGGGTGCGGCGAGTTCTTCGCGGTAATTGGCCTCGAACTGGTACATCAGTTGTAAGCGCCGGTTGCCGCGCAACCAGCTCATGCGCGCATCGGTCCTGTGGCGCCAGCCGGAGAGATAGGAATAGAGTGGATCCAGGTCGTTTATCCGGCTGACCTCGTAGCGCAGGCGCAGGCGGCTGCGGCCCGTTTCCAGCCAGCGGCTGGCGTTCAGGCTGAGCCGGGGTTCCAGTGTGAATTCCTCACCACCCAGGAAGCTGTATACGAGATGGGTGCGCCCCGATGCCGCCCAGCCGGCGATGTCTTTCTCTACAATGCCCCCGAGCTGCAGCGAGTCGATATCGTAGCCTTCCAGATCCCGGTACTTGATGACATAGGCGCTGCCCTCCAGGCTCATGTCGATGGCGTCGTCCGAGCGGAGTTTCCGTCTGAGATAGGCGAAGGCATCGAAGAAGAAATCGTCCTGGTCGCTGGTAACGAGGGTCTGGTTGTCGGAGCGCAGAATCACATTGCTGTCGTACCCGGTCTCTCCCACCACGAAGCCCGACCAGGGCGAGGCGGTCGACCGGATCGCGGCCGACAGCAAGGCGCGATCCGTCTCCCGATCGGCGGAATACCGTTCCAGCAGGTCCAGGGCCAGGGCCCGTAGTTTCGGATTGTCCGTGCTCTCGATGGTGCGTTGCAGCCAGGCCGCGACCTGATCGGAGTGGTTCAGCCTGGCTTCGACGAGCGCCAGGTTGTAATACGCCAGCGCGGCGATCGCGGGATCGGTCACGACCTTGAGAAAGGCCTCTCTGGCCTCCGGATAACGCGCGAGTTTGTAGTAGCTGGCCCCGAGGTTGTAATACAGGGCAGCGCTATCGGCGGGTTCGGGGCGGGACGCGAGAAAATGCGTGACGGCGGCTTCATAGTCGCCGCGGTTGAAGGCATCGATGCCCAGCTCGTAGGCCTCGTCGGCGCAGGCGCCGGAGAGGATGAGGCAGAGAATCAGCGCGAGCAGCAGCTGCCCGGTTCTCTTCGCGCGCTGCGGGTCACGGGCGCTGGACGGCATGGCGACACAGGAATCAGAGTTGCCTTTCCTCGCTCCGGGTACCGCGGGAGAGATGCTGGATAAGGCCGTGAATAAATGCCCCACCGCACCGGGGCGGTGAGAATGGACGGACCAGCCCTAATCTATACTATTTCTGCCGGTCAGGCCACGCGGAGGGTGGATAGGAGTCGTGGATTCTGTCCCAGTTGTCGCGGGAGTTCTGGCGATTCGATTCCTGCTGTTCGCGTTGTTCGCGCGAGGCTTCCTGGAGATTCTCGCGCTGTCCACGCGACTCGACCGCGCGGTCACGGAAGCCGGAGGGGCTGCGGTTGTCGGCGTCATCGCCTGCCCGCGGGCGATCGGTGTCGGGTGTATCGCCCTGCCGATCGGAGCGTTCGTCGCCGCCTCGTCGCTCATCGTCACTCTTTTCGCCGTCGCGGCGTTTGCGCGCATCGCCGGCCCCGGGCGGTGTCTGCTGAGTCGATGTCCTGGTGGCGGCCGGGATATTCCCCCCGGGATCCTTGGGTAGCTCGATGCGATTGATGAATTCATCGACAGTCTGCCTGGCGTCCATCATCTGGATGGTGACGTCGAGATCCCCGGCGGCGCCCGCCGCGAACGCATTCCCCGCGGTGGCGATGAATATGGACAGACAGATTGAAGAGAGGGTCCGCATGGTATGGCTACATTACCGTTACCGGCATCGTTTCCTGGTCCGTATGACTGGTTATCGGCGCTTCCTGCGGCGACAGTACGTCCATCCTCAGAATAAAGTCCTTTCTCTTT
>JADLCS010000088.1 GCA_020847075.1 Gammaproteobacteria bacterium | reverse complement strand
TTTCAGCCCGACGCCGCATAGCTCGGCCGCCGCTCGGAGGCTGAGGCCGGCGCGAACCGGAGGGGGAAGAGAAGAAACCAAGTCTGGGTCATGGAGTGCTATGTCATTTCATTATTTAACATAATATATATTATGCGCACTTAAGCGCAGGATGCGCCGGGCATGGCGGGCCCTGCTGGCACTGCTCGGTCTTACCCTGGGTTCCTCTCCGCCCAGGCCTCCGAATGCGCACTTATTATGGCAGTGGTTCCCCGCGCGCCAATGGCTCCGACGCCGGCTGTGTCAGCTCCCGGGGTTGATCCCGGCGCGGGATACTAGTCCTCTCGAGGGCGGATGCTATGGGCTAACCTGGTATCTCCTACGCCGGGTATTCAGGGCGTGCGAGATGATGGCGGGCTGCAACTCGGCCGGATGCGTTGATCCCGAAGATTTTTTCATGATCGATCTAATGCTAAAGAATTAGCTAATATTAATTACTGACAATAAGTATCAAAATATGAAAACATGCCCGGGTATAAAGTAAGGTTTGACTGATTCTAAATTCACTCCATAAAATTTAGACGCGCTCTAATAGCTTCCGGGCGATACGAGGTCGGCGCTGAATATAAATAAAAATAAACGCACGATACCCGTGATTTTCTTGGGGGGAGGGATTGTTGAAATTCCTTATTGCTGATGACCACCATCTCATCAGAGAAGGTCTCAAAAACACTCTGGAGAGTGTTTATAGCGATCTCTCGATTGTCGAAGCCACGGATGGTGGGCAAGTCCTGGAGATGGTCGAAAATAACCCGGATCTCGATCTGATCCTGCTCGACTATTTCATGCCGGGGACGGACGGCTTCTCGCTGGTCACGACCCTGTGCGACCGTTTTTCCTCCGTTCCCGTCATCGTCATTTCCGCTTCTGACGATCCGGCGCTCATGCACAAGGTGTTCGATCGCGGTGTCGCCGGGTTCATTCCGAAGGCCACCCATCAGGAACTGATCGTGCGCGCGATCCAGTTGGTTATGTCGGGGGGCACGTATCTCCCGCCGGAGCTGATGGGCGTGGGGAATGTATTCGATCATGATACGACTGTCAGGGAGGTCCCTGTCGATCGCTCCATTACACTTGCGGAGTCATCCGATATGTTTTTCAGGCTTACTCAGCGTCAACAGGAAGTATTGCGCTTGCTGGCCAAGGGTGAGACCAACAAGGATATCTCCCGGCATCTGAACGTCTCGGAGAATACCGTCAAGGTGCATGTGACGGCGATTCTGAAGGCCCTGGGCGTGAGTAACCGGACTCAGGCCGTGATAGTATCTCAGAAGATGGGATTATCCGGGTAAGCGGCGGCGGAAGCCGAACCTATAACGAGAACCGGCGTGCTGCGTCGGCAGAGATCCTCCGTATGAGTGCGATCACGGATCGATCGGCACGATATACACATTGAAACGATCAAGCGTACTCACATCGCTGCTGTTGTGCGGGCTGGCGCCCGCTGTTTCGCTTGCCGCCGAGACCTATCTCACGGAAGAGGATCTGCTGGCGGAGATCCCGCTGGTCATCACCGCCTCCAGGCTTTCGCAGACCCCGGCCAGGGCGCCGGCGTCCGTCACGGTCATCGACCGGGAGATGATCGAGGCCTCTACCGCGCTGGATATTCCCGACCTGCTGCGACTGGCGCCGGGCTTCCAGGTGACCTATCCCAACGGCAATATCACCAGCGTGACATACCACGGCAACGAGGATGCCTGGTCCAACAGGATGCAGGTCCTGGTCGACGGACGCTCGGTGTATTCGCCGCTGTTTTCCATTGTCGACTGGACACATCTGGACGTCGATATAGACGATATCGAGCGTATCGAGGTGATCCGCGGGCCGAACGCCCCGGTCTACGGTTCCAATGCTTTCCTCAGCACCATCAATATCATTACGCGACAACCCTTCCAGGACCGGGGCCTGACGGCCAGGGCCGCCAAGGGCTCGCTCGATACGCGCGCGGCGATGTTGCGCTATGCGGGAAGCCACGGCGATCTCGATTATCGCGTGACCGCGAGTTACCGCGGGGATGACGGCTTCGAGGGCGTGAACGATGAAAAGTCTCTGAGCAGCGTCTCCGTGCGTGCGGTCTACGATGTGACCCCCAATGACGATGTCGACGTGCAGGCCGGCCTGACGCGCGGCCCCGAGGGTGCCTGGGGGCAGAGCCCGGTCACTTCGCCAGAGCGCGACAAGGATACCAGGAGCTTCTTTGTCTATTCGCGCTGGCGGCATACCCTGAGCGCGACGAGCGATATCCACGTACAGGCGTACACCAATTATCTGGACTGGTCGGATACCTACCGGATAGGTCCCCTGTCCGCCCTCTTCGGCGTCGATCCGGCGCTGATCCCGCTGTTGTTCGGGCAGCCGGACCAGATACTTTCACTCAGCCGCTACGATGGGACCGTCCGGCGCGAGGACATCGAGATTCAGCACACGCTCGCGCCGGGCGCGGATTGGCGACTCGTCTGGGGCGCCAGCTACAGGCGGGATACTTTGGAAAGCCTTCAGATCCTGGGCACGCCGGAACCGCGCGGCGATTCTATCCGGCGCCTGTTCGCGAACGTCGAATGGACGGCGCGCGATTCCCTGACCGTGAACGCGGGGGCGATGCTCGAGGACAACGGCATCATCGGGACCCACGCCTCGCCCAGGCTGGCGGCGAATTATGAATGGTTCTCCAACCAGACCGTACGCGCGGTGGCGACACGCGCCTCGAGATCGCCCTCGATTTATGAAAACTATGAGTTCAACGCCGTCCGTTTCGGCGATGGGACCGTATTGGATATCCAGTTCATCTCAGACCAGTCCATTCGGGCGGAAACGATCGATTCCTATGAAATCGGTTACCGCGCCCTCTTTCCCGAGGCCGATCTCGAGCTCGATCTCAAAATATTTCGGGAGCATATGGACGACATCATCACCCATCCCAGGGATCTCACCTACTCCGACCCGATCTCGCCATTCCTGCCTGCCGGCCAGGAGACCGGTAGCTTCGTGCGGGTCAACGACGGTTATGTCGACACCAGCGGGGCGGAGATCCAGCTCATGTACCGCCCCGCACGGCATTCCCTGCTTTCGTTTCAATACGCCTATGCCGACGCCGATGGCCGCATCATCCGGCTGATCGAAGGGGATCGGCCGGTACGTTACAATGAACGCATCGACGCGGCCACTCCCGCGCATACCGTGAGCGTGCTGTCGAGCCATACGTTCGACAATGGATTCCAGGCCAGCCTGGCCTTTTTCTTCCTGGATGCCACGGATTGGGGCGGCGACGGTGACGACCTGCCGTCCTATAGAAGATGGGACGCGAAGCTGCTCAAGAAATTCCTGCTGGGTGGGCTGGAGTCCAGCATCGGCGTACTGGTGCAGAATCTGCTGGACGAGGGGTACGCGGAGTTCCAGAAGGAAAATATTTTCGAACGTCGGACCTATCTTCAACTGGGTGTGAGGATGTAGACGGGTTATCCGGGATGAGCCCCATGGTTTTCCGAAGCCGTATCGCCTGGCGCTGCTGGATTCGCGGCGTCGTATTGCTGCTCCCGGCGTTCATGTTGTCCCCGCTCCCGGCCTGGGCATCCGGGCCGGAGCCCCACAGGGTCCTGCTGCTTCTGAGCGGTGACGGAACACCCTACAGGCTCGCCGCGGAGAGCTTTTCCAGAACGCTGTTGAAGTCCGCCGGGCGCGCCGTGCCGTTCGATATCACACAGCGAATCCTGCTGCCGGAGGAGGCCGACCAGCCGCGCGCCGGCGTGGTCTCGCGCGATGATTACGACCTCATCCTCCCGATCGGAACGGGCGCCGCGCAAATGATCGAGGCGGCTCCGGGCAAGGGCGCCGTTCTCAATATCCTGACGACGCGGGACGCCTTCGAGGCGATCTGGACGGCAGGGCCGGCTCGGGGCCCGGTTTCCGCCGTCTATCTGGAACAGCCCATCGCCCGGCAGATCCGCTTCATTCAGCTCGCGCTGCCCCGCCACCGGCGCTGCGGCGTGATCCTCGGGAAACGTTCGCGGCATTTGGTGGAGGCGCTCGGCGCGGCCGAGGCCGACAGCCGCCTCGATCTGAGCGCCATAGATCTGTCGGCGTCCGGCAAGCCGATCGACGGCATCAAGGGCGTCCTCGGGGCGAACGATGTGATCCTCGCGATTCCCGATGCCGAGGCGCTGACCCCCAACGTCGCCAAGTGGCTGCTATACATGGCGTATCAGAAGCAGATACCCGTCATCGGTTTTTCCCGGGCCTTCGTCGACGCCGGGGCTCTGGGGGCGGTCTATACCAGTCCCGAGCAGATCGGGCGTCAGGCGGCGGAGATCGTCCTCCGGGCGGCGCTGGCCGCCGGAAAGGAAAAGGGCGCCGCGGCCGTCTGGCCGCTGCCGCCGCCCCAGTATCCGGAATACTTCACTATCGCGATCAATGATTCGGTCGCGCGATCGCTCAAGCTCAGGGTGCATACGGGGCAGTATCTGGCTCAATCCCTGCTCCAGCTGGAGCAGGCAAAAACCTGGAGGGCGCAGAATTGAACACTATCAGCATACGGGCGCGCATGCTGCTGTTGACCCTGACCCCACTGCTCATCATCAGTCTTATCCTGGGCTTCTATCTGGCGGGGGCGCGCATCCAGGACAGTGAAACCACGCTGTGGGAGCGAGGCGACGCCCTGGCGCGTCATCTGGCCCGGGAAAGCGAGTTCGCCCTGTTTTCCGAGGACGCCGGACAGCTCGCGGCGCTCGCCGGCATCGCGGTCAGTGAAGACGATGTCTACGATGTGGCCATCCTGAACGCCGACGGGAAGACCGTCGCGCATGCGGTTACCGTGGAGCGGGACAGAATCCCTTCCGACGGCGTCATGCGGGATCGCCTGTTGTTGCGCTTCACGGCCCCGGTCCACCGTTCCGGGGTCGTGATTTCCGATAATACGGAACAATACCGGGAAGATCCGGCCGCTCTCCAGGCGAAGGATTCCGCCATCGGCCAGGTCGAACTGAGGCTCTCGCGCTCGGGCACGCTGGTCCGCCAGCGGGAGATCGTTCGCAACATCGTTCTGCTGGCCCTGGGGTCTTCGCTGCTCTGCGCCCTGCTCGCCTCCTGGATGGGGAAAGGGATCGTGGGCCCGATCGAGCGCTTGAGTCGCGCGGTGGACGGCATACGGAAAGGCCGGCTCGAGACTCGGGTCGAATGCCTGTCGGGCGGCGAACTCGGCGCGCTGGAAGGCGGGTTCAATGACATGGCCGCCGCGATGGAGTCCTCCCGGGCCCGGCTGCAGGAGGAGGTCAGGAGCGCCACCGACAAGCTTTCTCTGCTGCTCGAATCCCTGCCCGTCGCCGTCTTTCACGCCGAGTCGACCGGCGACCGCAGGATCGTATTCATGACGCAGAGCGTGAAGCACCTCACCGGTTTCGAGGCGAGTGAGTTCGAGCGCGATCCGGGATTCTGGGGCGATAGAATGCATCCGGAAGACCGGGAGGAATTCCTGTCCGGCCTCGCCTCCGCGGAAACGGAGGGGCATCATGAGTTCGAGTATCGCTGGCAGGTAAAAAGCGGCGAGTATCACTGGTTCTACTGCTATATCAGGATCAGCGAGTCCTCCGTCCCGCGCCTGATCGGGATGCTGCAGGACATCACCGAGTTCAAGAAGCTGTCGCAACAATTGACGAATACCATCACCTCGCTGCAGGAGAGGAACCGCGAGCTGGATCAGTCGCGCAAGGAGGCGCTGGACGCGGGCCGGAACAAGGCGGTGTTTCTCGCCAACATGAGCCACGAGATCAGGACTCCCCTGAGTTCCATCATCGGTTATACCTCGAAGCTGGAATCCCTGCTGAGTATCGCCGCGCACGACGAGACCGTCGATGAATGCACGCGCATCATCGGACAGGCGTCGAGCCAGTTGAAGCGGATCATCGACGATATCCTGAGTTTCTCCAGGCTGGAGTCCGGCATGGTGCACTTGGAGCAGATACCGTTCGACCTGCGCGAGGACTTCGAGGATGTGATCAGCATGATGAGCGCGGAGACGGGCAACAAGAGGATCGAGCTTTCGCTTCTGTTCGACTCCGACGTCCCGACCCGTCTCGTCGGAGACCCGGGCCGCATCAATCAGGTCCTGTTCAATCTGCTGAGTAACGCGATCAAGTTCACCGAAGCGGGCTACGTCGACGTGCATGTCGCGTCCCGGGGCGGGCTCGCCGGCCGGGCCGTCATCGAGGTGAGCGTCAGCGACACCGGGATCGGCATGCCGCGGGAAGTGACGGACGGGATCTTCACCCCCTTTCACCAGGGAGACGCCTCCATATCACGCCGCTACGGCGGTACCGGACTGGGCCTGTCGATCGTATCCAGGATCGTCGAACTATGGGAGGGGGAACTCGGCGTCGAAAGCGAGCCTGGGAAAGGCTCCCGCTTCCATTTCACCATCGACTGCCCGAGGCAGCCGGCGCAGGAGGGTTTCGCCATCGACGACAGGATCCGCGGGCGTAAGGTACTGCTCTACGACGACCATCAGCCCGCCGTGAGGGCCGTGCGCAATCTGCTCCTCGGATGGTCGATGACGCTGTACCAGGCGCGGTCGCGCTGTCGGATCAGGCCCATGATCGAAGAGGCGGAGGCGAGCGGAGAGCCCTATGAACTCCTGATCGTCGGCGTCGGCATCATGGGCGGGATCCCCGGCACGGTCGGGCCGAATGTGTGGCCCGATGTCATCGGTGCCGGACGCGAGATCCCGCGGTTGCTGCTGTTGAACCGCCAGGATGCCGGAGCGATGGAAACACCGGATGGCCCGGGGACGACCCTCATCATGGAAAAGCCCGTCCGCCGCGGCATCCTCTATCACAATATAGGCAGGCTGCTCGGGATTCCGGTGGCCTGTCCGGACCGACCGGCGCTGAGCGGGGCCTCCGGGGGCGTTCGCTACGAGGGCGTCCGCGTACTGCTCGCCGAGGACAACGAATTCAACCGCGTCCTGATCACCGCGGTGCTGGAGACCCGCGGCCTGATCGTCACCCAGGCCGAGAGCGGTCTCACGGCGCTCGAGCGCGCCGCGGAAGAGGCCCATGACCTGGTGATCGTGGATATCCATCTCCCCGGTATGGACGGCAGCGAGGCGGCCCGCCGTATCCGCGCGCTGAGGCCCGAGTACCGTTCGGTGCCGATCATCGCGCTGACCGCGGACATCTTCTTCGACACCCCGCAGAACCTGGCCCGTTACGGCATAGACGCCTGCCTGCTGAAGCCGCTCGACGAGCAGAGGCTGTGGAGACTGATCGATTCCCTCCGAAACGCGAAGGCGGGGCCGCCCGCCCCGCCCTCCGGTCCGGCGCGCCGCGATCCTGCCCCGCCGATCGAAGGTTCCGAATCGAAGATTTTCTCAATTATTCAGAAATTCAGTGGGATGGAGTCGATGCTTTCCGATTCACTGGAAGAAATGGGTGGGCGCCTGGCGAGCGCTCTGAGCAAGGGGAAGGACGAAGAACTGCGCGCCATCCTCCATGAGATAAAAGGCGTGGTCTGTTATTTCGGGATCTCCGAGCTTTCCCATACCGTACTCGAGGCGGAGAGGCTGGTCGCCGCCGATGCGCGCTCCGAGAGCGCGGATTTCTGCCTGCTCAGGTTGAGGAGGCAGGTCGCCGATTTCACGGCGGTGTACGGCGACCGGCGGCGACAGGCGGACGCATCGTAATCGCGCGCGTCGTACCCGGTGCCCCGGGGAGGGCGATGAGGCGGGTCGTAGCGGCCTGGATCGATCGCCCGTCAGGCCACCATCTCGACGCCGAACAGGCGCGAGAAGTTGTTCGTGGTGACGTGCGCGATCCGTTCCAGCGGGACGCCGCGCAGGCCGGCGAGGCATTCCGCCACGTGGCGCACATGACCCGGATGATTGGGCTTGCCGCGGTGCGGCACCGGGGCCAGATAGGGCGAATCCGTTTCGATGAGCAGGGATTCCTCCGGGATGCGCGCTGCGACCTCGCGCAGATCCGCCGCGCTGTTGAAGGTGAGGATGCCGGAAAACGAGATGCAGAAACCGAGCTCGATCGCCGCCTCTGCGGTGGCGAGATCGCCGGTGAAGCAGTGCATGACGCCTTTGACGCCCGCGCCCTCCCCGCGCAGGATATCCAGGGTATCCTCGGTCGCGTCCCGCATGTGGACGATGAGCGGGAGGCCGGTTTCCCGTGCGGCCGCGATATGGCGGCGGAAGCGCTCCCGCTGCCAGTCCATGTCGCCGCTGCTGCGGAAATAGTCCAGGCCGGTCTCGCCGATGGCGATCACCTTGCGTTCCGCCCGCGCGATATCGACCAGCTCCGCGACCGCGGGGTCGTGCCCGGCGCGCTCGTTGGGATGCACCCCGACCGAGGCATAGACCTGTTCCCAGGCATTCGCCAGCGCCAGGACGCGTGGAAAGTCCTCCAGCGTGATGGAGACACAGAGCATCCGCCCCACGCCGTCCGCGCGGGCGCGCTCCATGACATCCTCCAGGCGGCCGCCGAGCTGAGGCAGATCGAGCAGGTCAAGATGGCAATGCGAGTCGACGAGCAGCATCGGCCCCGTTCCGGTTGCAGGGTGGTCGGGAAGAAAAATCCGACGAGGATCGGCGGGCGGGAAAGGTGCTCCGCGCCGGCCGAATCGTCACGCTACATGGTATGGGTCATGCGGTCGGATTTCAACGCGCCCGCGAGATAGGTCTCGATCTTGTTGCGCACCGCCTCGCCGTCCTTGTCCGTGAACTGCACGCCGATGCCGGGGACGAAATGCCCCTGGGCGCCCTTCGGGTTGATCCACGCCACGCGGCCGACGACCGGCATCTTCTCGGTCTCTTCCATCAGGGTGAGCAGCATGAAGACCTCGTCCCCCAGGGCATAATTCTTGTTCGTCGGGATGAAGATACCGCCGCCCTTGAAGAAGGGGATATAGGCCGAATAGAGGGAACCCTTGTCCTTGATCGCCAGCGACAGAATGCCCTGACGCGGGCTGTTTCCGGAGGGCTGTTCCCCTGTTGCTGTCGCGTCACTCATGGATCTGATATCGAGTTATTTATCAATCGGATAAGGGAAATACATGATAAAGATTATAAAACCCTGGCCCGCTCCCCTTCGCGCTGCGCCCAGGGCAGCAATACCTCTTCGAGCAGCAACTGGGCGTTCGCGGGGCCTTCCAGCAGGCGCAGGGCCTGGGCGATCCGGTCCAGTTGCGTGAACAACCACGGGCCTTTCAGCTCGGAGGACAGCCGTGACAGGGTGTCCAGTCCATCGGGGTTGCCTACGCAGGGTGGCCGGTCCGCGGCCTGGAGACGGATCATGTCGATAAGCCATCCATGCAACCAATATAGCGATGCTTTGGCATCAAACTTTAGCCAGTTTTCCGCCACTTGGAGCGGGTCGAGCTCGCGCCGGGCGATGCCCTGGAGCTCCTGTAACATCGTCTGGCGGCGCCCCAGATGCCCCTGCGCCGCGAGTTCGGCCGCGGCCAGGGGGCCCCCCTGCGCCAGCGCCAGCAGGGGGGCGGCCTCCTCCGGCTCGATTCCCGGTTGCCGCGCCAGCCAGTCCAGGGCCGGACGCGGGTCTTCCAGGGCCAGGGTCAGCCGCTGGCAGCGGCTGCGCACGGTCGCCGGCAGGGCCGCGGGGCGGTGGCTGAGCAGGATCAGGTGGACACCGGCCGGCGGCTCCTCCAGCATCTTCAACAGGCCGTTCGCGGCGCTCAGGTTCATCTGATCCGCCGGATGGATGAGTACGACTTTGCGTCCGGTGTAGTGCGCCTTGAGTTCCAGGAAACGACCGATGGCCCGGATCTGGTCGATATTGATGATGGACTTGTCCTCCTCCGGCGCGCAGCGATGGAGGTCGGGATGGGTCCCGGCCTGCGTCAGCCGGCAGGAACGGCACGTGCCGCAGGGCATGGCCGCGTCCGCGGGCGTCTCGCACAACAGCGCATGCGCCAGCAGGCGCGCGAAACGATCCTTGCCCATCCCGCGGACACCGCACAGCAGCAGCGCGTGCGGCAGCCGGTCGGTCTCGCGCAGGGTGCACACCCGCTCCCAGCAGGCCGCGTGCCAGGGCAGCGGCGCGTTCAATCGATCCGGGTCGTCAGCCATTCCGTCATCACCGCCCGCAGGCGGGCCTGTACCTGTTCGAGCGGCGCGTCCGCCGCGACGATCCTGACGCGGCGCGGCTCCCGCTGGGCCAGCCGCAGATAGGCGTCGCGCACGCGCTCGAAGAAGTCGGATCTTTCCCTTTCGAAACGATCGGCGCTGTTGCGCCGGCCGGCGCGTTCGAGCCCCGCCGCCACAGGCAGATCGAGCAGCAGCGTGAGATCGGGCCACAAGTCATGATGCACCCAGTCGGCCAGTCGGGCCACGCGCTCGAAGCCGAGACCGCGTCCGCCGCCCTGGTAGGCGAAGGTCGCATCGGTGTAGCGGTCGCAGAGCACCCACTTTCCGGCGGCGAGGGCCGGCCGGATGACCTGCGCGATGTGCTGCGCCCGCGCCGCGAACATCAGCAACAGTTCGGCATCGGCGGACATGGCGTCATGGCGGTGATCGAGCAGCAGTTCGCGGATCTCTTCTCCCAGCGGCGTTCCACCCGGCTCCCGCGTCACGATGACTTCCAGTCCGCGCGCCTCGAGCAGGCCGCGGACGAACTCGATATTGGTCGTCTTCCCGACGCCTTCGATGCCTTCGAGCGTGATGAAATGTCCCGCTGCCGCCGTCATTTCCGGCCCCGTCCCCCGTTCAGTTGATAGTCCCTTACCGCGCCGGCGTGCTCGTCGAAACTCGCCGAGAAGTGATGCGTGCCGTCTCCGCGGGCGACGAAATAGAGCTCGTCTCCCGGCGCCGGGTGCAGCGCCGCGTGCAGCGCCGCGCCTCCCGGCAACGCGATCGGGGTCGGCGGCAGCCCGGCGCGCGTATAGGTATTGTACGGGGTGTCCGCCTCCAAATCACGGCGCCGCAGGTTGCCGTCGAATCCCGCGCCCAGCCCGTAGATCACGGTCGGGTCGGTCTGCAGCCGCATGTTTTTCTGCAGGCGCCGGATGAACACCCCGGCGATCCGGGCGCGCTCGTCCGCGCTGCCGGTTTCCTTTTCGATGATCGAGGCGAGGATCAGGGCCTGATACGGCGTCTCCAGCGGAAGACCTGGCGCCCGGTCGCGCCACTCCTGTTCCAGGCGCTGCTCCATCGCCTGATAGGCGTACTGCAGCAGGGCCAGGTCGGTGGTCCCGGCGGGAAACAGATAGGTGTCCGGGAAGAAACGGCCTTCCGGAGACTCTCCCGGATGACCGAGCCGTTCCATCACGGCCGCGCCGTTCCCCGTGTCCAGGGTATGCCGGACCTTCTCGTGCGCGCGCACCGCCGCGAGCATCTGCTCGAACGACCATCCTTCCGGGATGGTCAGGGAATAGCGCATCACGTCGCCCCGCTCCATCCTGTCGAGCAACGCCGCCGGCGTCATGGAGGCCTCGATCAGGTATTCGCCCGTCTTGATATGGTCGGCGCCGCCACGCCAGCGCGCGTACCATACCAGATAGCGGGGATGCTCGAGCAGCCCCATGCGGCGCAGGTCGCGCGCGACGGTGATCAGCCCCGTGCCCGGCCGGACCTCGTAGAGGGTGGATTGCCCGTCCTGCACCAGGGGTCGGTTCAGAAAGGCCTGCAGGTCCAGCAGGATCCAGCCCGCGGCGAAGCTGGCCACGATGAGCATGGCGCCGAGGATCTTCGTGAGCCGGTTCTTCATGATCGATCCGCTCCGGCCGCGCCTTCCATCGTGTCCGGCCACGACGGTTCCGGCATCAGGCTGAAGGCGGCGATCGCGGCGGTGGCGCGCGCCGTGATCGGTCCCGGATTCCAGGTGAATCCTTCGATGCGGCGCACCGGCCACAGGCCGATCAGACTGTTGCACAGAAAGATCTCGTCGGCGCGGCGCAGATCCTCATCGTTCAACCGGCCCTCGGTCACGGGCAGGCCCTCGGCGCGCGCCCATTCGATGATCGCGGCGCGCATGACGCCGGCCACCCCGCATTCATCGAGCCGCGGCGTCAGCAGCGCGCCGTCGCACACGAGAAAAAGATTGCTCATGGTGCCCGCGACGATACGGCCCTGCCCGTCGCGCATCAAGCCCTCGGCGATCTCCGCGTCATCCCACTCGGCGCGGGCCAACACCTGCTCCAGGCGATTGAGGTGCTTGATCCCGGCCAGCGCGGGATTGGCGCCGAGTCGCGTCGAGCACAGGCGTACCGCGACCCCGTCGCGGTAATGGCGGGCGGGATATTCCGGCGCCGACGCCAGACTCAGGATCCGCGTGCCCGGCCTATCGGGCTCGCAGCGGTATCCGCGCGGGCCGGGCCCTCGTGTCAGCACGATCTTCAGCACGCCGCGCGTCGTCCCCGCGCACAGCATGTCGGCCTCGGTGCGTAAGACGGAGGCGTCGACGGGCGCGAGCCGCAGCCGCCGGCCGCCTTCCCGCAGGCGTTCGACATGGCGTTCCCAGAGTTGCGGCCGACCCTCTCTCACCGCCAGCGTGGAGAACAGCCCGTCTCCATACTGGAGGCCGCGATCATGCAGATCGATCGCATGTCCCGGACGCCCATTGATCAGATTCGTCGACAAGCCTCCTAGGCCTCCAGGTTCAACGCACGCAACAGGCCGCGCGCCTTGGCGCGCGTCTCGGCCAGCTCGCGTTCGGGATCGGAGTCGGCGACGATGCCGGCGCCGGCGCGCAGCGCGATACGGTCGTTCCGGCGCGCGAGCGTGCGGATCAGGATATTGAAATCCATGTTGCCATTGCCGTCCAGGTAACCGAGCGAACCCGTATAGGCGCCGCGCGCGCATTGCTCGAGCTCGCCGATGATCTCCATGCAGCGTATCTTCGGGCACCCCGTGATGGTGCCGCCCGGGAAGACGGCGCGGATGATGTCGCCCGGGGTCGCGTCTCCGTCCAGGCGGCCGACCACGTTCGAGACGATGTGGTGCACGTGCGCGTAGGATTCCAGCGTCATCAACTCGCTGACATGCACGCTGCCGGGACGGCAGACGCGGCCCAGGTCGTTGCGCTCGAGGTCGATCAGCATGATGTGCTCCGCGCGTTCCTTGGGATGCCCCAACAGGCGGCGCGAGAGCGCGGCATCGCTGTCCGGGTCGGCCCCGCGCGGGTGGGTGCCGGCGATGGGGCGGGTCTCGATGCGGCCGGCGCGGACGCTGAAGAGTCGCTCGGGGGACGAACTGACGATCGCCGTGTCTCCGATCCGGGCGACGGCCGAGAACGGCGCCGGATTGTTGCGGCGCAGGCGGCGGTAGAGGTCCGCGTCGCTCACGGCGGGGTCGATGGAGCCGGTCCAGGCCCGGGACAGATTGACCTGGAAGACGTCGCCGTCGACGATATAGCGCCTGATCCGTTCGATGCCGGACAGAAAGCGGTCGGAAGGATCCTCACGCAGACGGGCCTCGATCGCCGGTGCGGGCGCATCCGTATCCCGATCGGCGCCGGCCGCGAGATCCCGCAGCAGGCGCGCGGACAGCGCATCCTGCCCGGCCTCCTCCACCAGATAGGTGCAGCCCGCCGCGCGGTCGCGGATCAGCGCCGCCGGGCAGCGTATCGCCATGGCGATCGGGAGATCGTCCTCCGGCGACGGGAGTCCCGCCAGGCGGGGCTCGAGGTACGCCGCCAGCTCATAGGCGAGAAATACGAACCAGCCGCCGGTGAAGGGCAACGCCGAGGCGTCCGGTGGCCGGCGATGCTGCCGCCACCAGCGGTCGAGGCACGCGAGAAAATCCGTATCGGCGCCGTCGGCGGCCGTTCCGAGGCCGTTCCGGTCCAGGATCAGGCGTTCGTCCGTCGCGGCGAACAGGATATCGTAACGCGCCGACGGCGTGCCGTGGCTGACGCTTTCCAGCAGACAGGGGTAACGCCCGGGATCCGCCTCGTGCAAGGGCAGGAGATCGTCGCAGTATTCCAGGCGGCGCACCTTTACAGGGGCGCCGACCGCGGCAGACGGCGCTGGGCGGGGATCCTGGCTGGCCTGGGTCACCATGAGACGGGTGGTGGACCGATGGCGATGCGGCGACCGGGCGGCCGGTCTAGCGCGGTTTCCTGAATATCAGGGTCCCGTTCGTACCGCCGAAACCGAAGGAATTCGAGATCGCGACGTCGATCTTCATCGGGCGTGCCTCATGCGGCACGTAGTCGAGGTCGCAGTCGGGATCCGGGTGGTCGAGATTGATGGTCGGCGGTGCGACCTGGTCGCGGATGGCGAGCACCGAGAAGATGGCCTCGATGCCGCCGGCCGCGCCGAGCAGATGCCCGGTCATCGACTTGGTGGAACTCATCGCCAGGCGGCGCGCATGATCCCCGAAGGCGGTCTTGACCGCCAGCGTCTCGGCCTTGTCGCCCGCCGGCGTGGAGGTCCCGTGCGCGTTGATGTAATCCACGGCCTCCGGGGCCAGGCCGGCGTTGCGCAGTGCGTTCTGCATGCAGCGCATCGCGCCCTCGCCGTTCTCCGGCGGCGCCGTCATGTGATGGGCGTCACCGCTCATTCCGTAGCCGATCAACTCGGCGTAGATGCGCGCGCCGCGCGCCCTGGCGTGTTCGTATTCTTCCAGCACCACGACGCCGGCGCCGTCGCTCAGCACGAAACCGTCGCGATCCCGGTCCCATGGCCGGCTGGCCGCGGCCGGATCTTCGTTGCGCGTCGACAGCGCGCGCGCGGCGCAGAACCCGCCCAGACAGGTCGGCGAGGTGGCCATCTCGGCGCCGCCCGCTACCATCACGTCGGCATCACCGTACTCGATGATGCGGCCGGCCTCTCCGATGCTGTGCGTGCCGGTGGAACAGGCCGTGACGATGGCGAGGTTCGGCCCCTTCATGCCGTACATGATGGACAGGTTGCCCGAGATCATGTTGATGATGTTGCTCGGGACGAAGAACGGCGAGATCTTGCGCGGACCGCCGTTCAGAAAGGCGTCGTAGCCTTTCTCGATCCCGGACAGGCCGCCGATGCCGGAGCCGATCGCGATGCCGATGCGGGCCGCATTCCGCTCCGTCACTTCCAGGCCGGAGTCGCGGATCGCCTGCACCCCGGCGGCGATACCGTAATGGATGAAGGGGTCCATCTTCTTGACGTCTTTCGGCGGGATGTAGTCCGCCGGCTCGAAACCCTTGACCGCCCCGCCGAAGCGGGTCGGGAAGGCGGAGACATCGAAGCGGTCGATCGGGCCGATGCCGCTCCTGCCGGCGAGGATGTTTTCCCAGCATTCGCTCACTCCGAGCCCGACGGGCGCGACCATGCCGAGCCCGGTGATTACGACGCGTCGTTTGCTGTTCAAGGGTTCAGCTTCCTGTCATTTCGCGAAAGGGGGGGCGCGGCGGCGGTACCCGGCCGCCGCGACGTCATAGGCCATGACCGGCGCGACGGCAAAGCCGACGCGCCTGATTTCGAGCATGAGTATCTGTGGTGAGCGGCCCGATGACAAGCCAGATAGACATCAATACAGGTTAAAGATCACGGCCGCGCTCTGTCCGGGCGCGTACCGAGCCCTGAGGCGGGCGGTCATCCCTTTTGATGGGTGGTGATGTAGTCGATGGCCTGTTGTACCGTGGTGATCTTTTCTGCTTCCTCATCGGGGATTTCGCACTCGAACTCCTCCTCCAGGGCCATGACCAGCTCTACGGTATCCAGAGAATCCGCGCCCAGATCGTCGACGAAGGATGCCTCCCGGGTGACTTCTTCTTCCTTGACTCCCAACTGTTCTATGACGATCTTTCTGACGCGTTCTTCGATGTTACTCATGGTGTTGATTTCCTCCCTACACAATATATGGTAGCCCGTAGCCGCGAGCGGGTATTTTATTGGAAAGATCCGAGATATGCCAGTGAAAAAACTCGCCTCCGCGGCCTCCCGACGGCTTTCCGACGTCGATGAAAAAACCTTTTACGACATATACATGCCGCCATTGACGTGAAGCGTTTCGCCGGTGATGTACGCGGCGGCCGGCGAGGCGAGAAACGCCACGGCGCCGCCGATGTCCTCGGGTCTGCCGAGCCGGCCCAGCGGGATCTGGGCCAGCAGCGACTCGTGCTGCGCCGCGGACAACGCCTGCGTCATGTCGGTGTCGATGAAGCCGGGCGCGACGACGTTGACCGTGATACCGCGCGAGGCGACCTCGCGCGCGAGCGATTTGCTGAAGCCGATGATGCCGGATTTGGAGGCGGCATAGTTGCTCTGACCCGGGTTGCCGGTCAGGGCGACCACCGAGGAGACATTGATGATACGGCCCTTGCGCGCCTTCATCATCGCGCGCAGGCAGGCCCTGGACAGCCGGAAGATCGAACTCAGATTGGTTTCCAGGATCTCCGACCACTCTTCGTCTTTCATGCGCAGCAGGAGGTTGTCGCGGGTGATGCCGGCGTTATTGACCAGGATGCCGGGGTCGCCGTAGCGCTCGGCGACGGTCTTCAGGAGGGCCTCGATCGAGGCCTGGTCCCGGACGTCCAGCACCAGGCCGCAGCCCTTGACGGAATTCGCCTTGAAGTGCGCGTCGATCTTTTCCGCGCCCTCCGCCGAGGTGGCGGTCCCGATGACCGTCGCACCCTGGCGTCCCAGCTCATCCGCGATGGCGCGGCCGATCCCGCGCGTGGCGCCGGTGACCAGGGCGATTTCGTTGTTCAGCGTCTGCAACTTGAATCCTCCCGGAGAAGTCGTGATAGGTGATGAGTTATGGGTGATGGGTGATGGGTGATGAAAACCCATGGCACTCATTACTCATCACCCATCACCATTCACTCATCACGTGTAGCGGTCACACCACCGACAAAGCCTCTTCCAGCGAATCCGGATCGTAGATGGAAAGTGTGACCAGTTCGCGTCCGATGCGCTTGTTGAGACCGGCGAGCACCTTGCCCGGCCCGCACTCGATGGCGCTGTTGACGCCGCGCGCCTCCATCGCGCGCACCGTTTCCACCCAGCGCACCGGGCTGTACAACTGCCGCACCAGGGCGTCGCGGATCCGGTCGGGTTCGGCGTGGGGGGTGACGTCGGCGTTGTGCAGCACCGGCAGGACGGGTTTCCGCAGCGGTATTCCCGCGAGCACCCGTTTCATATTTTCCGCCGCCGGTTTCATCAGGGCGCAATGCGACGGGACACTGACCGGCAGCGTGATGGCGCGTTTGGCCCCCGCCTCGCGCGCCAGCGCCACCGCGCGCTCCACCGCGGCGGCGGTCCCCGCGATCACCACCTGGCCCGGCGCGTTGAAATTCACCGCCGCCACCACTTCGCCCTGTTCGGCCTGCGTGCACAAGGCGATGACCTGGGCATCTTCGAGTCCCAGGAGGGCGGCCATGGCCCCCTGCCCCTGCGGCACCGCCTCCTGCATGAAACGGCCGCGGTCGGCCACCAGCCGGATCGCATCGCTGAAGTCCAGCGCCTCGGCGCAGACCAGCGCGGTGTATTCACCCAGACTGTGCCCCGCGAGGATCTCGGGCGCGCCCCCGCCGTTGCCGTTCCATACGCGCCAGACCGCGACACCGGCGGCCAGCATCGCGGGCTGGGTGCGGTCGGTACGATTGAGCTCCGCCTCCGGACCCTGCTGCACCAGTTGCCACAGATCGTAGCCGAGTGCGTCGGAGGCCTGCTGGAAGGTCTGTTTCACTCCCGGATAGGCCTGGGCCAGTTCCGCCAGCATTCCAACCGATTGGGAACCCTGGCCGGGGAACACAAAGGCTAGGCGCTTTATCGTTGTGGTTTCGTTTTCCATGTCCATCGATATCTAGTCAATATCAATACAGGTAAGGTGTGAGGGGTTAGGAGTCAGGAGTAAAACAAACGGAAATCTCAGTACACAAAACACTTGATAGCTTATATGAGGCAGACAAGCATTTTGCTCACGCCTCACGCCTCACGCCTCACGCCTCACGCCTCACGCCTCACGCC
>JADLCS010000087.1 GCA_020847075.1 Gammaproteobacteria bacterium | reverse complement strand
GCGCGCGCGGCCAGCAATGCCGACTCGCAGGCGGCCCTGGCGGCGCGGGCACCGTCAATCGCGGCGCGGGCGCTGGCCAGCTGGGCCACCGCCTCCTCGTGCTCGGCCCTGAGCCGCTCGGATTCGATCCTGGCGTCGGCGGCCTCGGCATCGAGACGTTGCAGCGCATCAGCGAGGCGGCTCCGGCCATCCTGGGCCCGCTCGATGGCGTATTGCAGGGTGACGATGGTGTTCTGACTGGCCGACAGCCGGGCGCGCGCGTCCTCCACGTCGCCCTCGAGCGCCTCGAGCGCCTGCTGCCGCTCACGGGCGGTCTCCTGGGCGGCGGCGAGCGCCTGGGCGGCGTCCTGGCGGTCGGCCCCTGCCTGCATGGCGGCGCCGCGCCGGGCCTCGATCTCCAGCCGCGCCGGCTCGCGCCGGGCCTCGAGCGCCGCGATCTCGGCCGCCACTTCGATGCCAGCGGCCAGGAGCGTCTCGATCTGCTGCCGGTCGAAGGCGAGCTGCTGGGCGCGGCGATCGTTCTCCCGCTCGCGGGCATTCAACCGCTCCCGCGTTTCCTGGAGCCGACCGTCTGCCTGCGCGAGCGCGGCCCGCGCGGACGCGACGTGACGCTCACCCATGGTGACGCGGTCCGCGGCCGCGGCCTCGCGCGCGCGCGCCTCGGACACCCGCGCGTGCGCGGCCTCGATCTGCTGCGACAGGGCACGATAGCGGCGCGCGAAGAGCACCTTCTCCCACCGGCGCAGCTCCTCACGCAGCCGCTTGTAGCGGCGCGCCTTGGCCGCCTGCCGCTTCAGCGCCGCGCGCTGTTTCTCGATCTCGAAGACGATGTCGTCGACGCGCGTCAGATTCTGCTGCGCCGCTTCCAGCTTGAGCTCGGCCGCCCGCCGCCGCGACTTGTACTTGGTGACGCCAGCCGCCTCCTCGATCAGTTGCCGGCGCTCGGTGGGCTTGGCGCTGAGGATCTGGCCGATCTTGCCCTGCTCGATGACCGCATAGGCCTTGATGCCCACGCCCGCGTCCATGAGGAGATCCTGGACGTCGCGCAGGCGGCACCCCTCACCGTCGATCAGGTACTCGCTTTCCCCGGACCGGTACAGCCGGCGGGCAATCTCCACCTGCCGCGACTCGATGGCCGGCAGGTCGATCTGCTGTGGCGCGGCCGGGGCCTCGGCAGCTGCCTCAGGCCCTTCGAGGCCGTCGCGCCGGGAGGCCGCGCGACGCGCCGACTCGCTCGGCACGCCGCTCAGCCGCAGCCGGACCTCGGCCGCGCCGGTCGCCTTGCGGGCGTCGGACCCGCTGAAAATGACGTCCTCCATCCGCTCGCCACGCAGGCTCCGGGCGCTCTGCTCGCCCAGCACCCAGGTGATCGCATCGACGAGATTGCTCTTCCCGCAGCCGTTGGGTCCGACGATGGCGGTTACGCCAGCGTCGAAGGCCACGTCGGCCCGATCGGGAAAACTCTTGAACCCGGAAACTTCAAGGCGGTCGAGTCGCATGACCTTGATTGACCTACTCCGTCAGAAACCGTGCAGGCACAAGGTAGGGCCGCCTCGCCAAGGCGGCCCTGCGTGCTGTCACCGGCAATGGGGTGACGGAACCAGGGAACATCAGCAGGCTGAGGGCACCGTCGGCTGTCGCAAGGCGGAAAGGAGTTGTCGAGGGCCGGGGAGCGGCGGCGCCGAACGACCCGCGCCGGCGGCTGGCCTCAGCGCCCTTCACGTGCCACGGTCGTGCGCGTCCGGCGCAACTCGGAAAGCTTGATGGCATCGGGGAACTGCGAGAGGGCGAACTGCGCCTGCGGATCGTGCGCCAGCAGGTTACGCCGCGCCTCGCCCACGCCGAACAGCGCCAGCTCGATATCGTACTTGATCATGGCGCGGATGAACGCCGCGTCGGCCGCGAAGGCCTCCTCGTCGATCCTGATCCGCTCCGATTCGAGAAACCTGCGGAAATCGGCACCCATCTCGTCGGTCACAGCGAAGCCCCGCTCGACGAACTGGCGGTCCTTCCCCTGGGACGTGATCCGCGTGTCACCCTTTGCCGAGAAGCGCTGCGCGACGGTGGCAAACGCCTGCCTCGCGTACAGGTTCCGACCGAACCGTGTCGGATCGAAGCCCTCGACGGGACCGGCCACGTGCTTGTCCGGTTCGATGCCGCCGCCGCTGAACACCTTTCGGCCGGCATCCGTGTACTTCAAATCCGCGGGATCGTGCGGCCGCGGCTGGTCCTGATCGCGCAGCGAGTAGGTCAGGTACTCGTCGAAGGCGCCATCCCACGGCCGCTGAATCAGCCGGCCGCTCGGCGTGTAGTACCGCGCCGTCGTCAGGGCGAGCCCGGCGCCCTGACTGATGCGGTAAATCGACTGCACCAGCGCCTTGCCGAACGTCGTTTCGCCGACGACCAGCCCACGGTCGTGATCCTGCAGCGCGCCCGCGACGATTTCCGACGCGCTCGCCGAATTGCGGTTGACGAGCACGACGACCGGCATCGCCGCGAGCGTGGGATCGTCACTGGCCCGGTAGTCCTGATCCGAATTGGGCACGCGGCCGCGCGTGTACACGATCATGTCGCCGCGCGGCAGGAAGCGGTTGGAGACCTTGATGGCCTGGTCCAGGGGCCCCCCGGGATTGTCCCGCAGGTCGAGCAGCAGCTGCGTCATCCCCTGCGCCCGCAGCTCCTCGATCGCTTTCCCGAGATCGCGGTCGGTCGTCTCCGAAAAATCCCGCAGGCGGATGTAGCCGGTCG
>JADLCS010000086.1 GCA_020847075.1 Gammaproteobacteria bacterium | reverse complement strand
CGGCCTGCCGTGGGAGATCGGGCTGGCGGAGACGCACCAGACCCTGGTGCTCAACCGCCTGCGCGGCCGCATCGCGGTGCAGGTCGACGGCGGCCTGCGCACCGGCCGCGACGTGGTGATCGGCGCGTTGCTCGGCGCGGACGAATTCGGCTTCGCCACCGCGCCGCTCATCGTCGAAGGCTGCATCATGATGCGCAAATGCCACCTCAACACCTGCCCGGTCGGCGTCGCGACGCAGGACCCGGTGCTGCGCAAGCGCTTCACCGGCAAGCCGGAGCACGTGGTGAACTATTTCTTCATGGTCGCGGAAGAGATGCGCGCATTGATGGCGAAGCTGGGGTTCCGCCGCATCGAGGAGATGATCGGTCGTTCGGACCGTCTCGACATGCGCAAGGCGGTCGGTCACTGGAAGGCGCGCGGCCTGGACTTCTCCCGCGTCCTGTACCGGCCGGAGGCCGCGCCCGGCGTCGCGATCCGCCACTGCGAGAGTCAGAATCACGGGCTCGAGAAGGCGCTCGACCACACGCTGATCGCGCAGGCCGGACCGGCGCTCGAGCAGGGCGTGCCGGTACGCATCGAGACGCCGATCACCAACGTCAACCGCACCTTCGGCGCCATGCTGTCCGGCCGTGTCGCCGAGCGTTATGGCCACGCGGGCCTGCCCGAGGACACCATCGCCATCACCGCGCGCGGCACCGCCGGGCAGAGCTTCGGCGCCTGGCTCGCGCGCGGCGTCAGCATCGACCTGATCGGCGAGGCGAACGATTACGTCGGCAAGGGCCTGTCGGGCGGGCGCATCGTGGTGCGGCCGGCGGCGGACTGCCCGATCGTGGCCGAGGACAACATCATCGTCGGCAACACCGTACTCTACGGCGCCATCAGCGGCGAGTGTTATTTCCGCGGCGTCGCCGGCGAGCGCTTCGCGGTGCGCAACTCCGGCGCCACCGCGGTGGTCGAGGGCGTCGGCGACCATGGCTGCGAGTACATGACCGGCGGTGTGGTGGCCGTGCTCGGTCAGACCGGGCTCAACTTCGCCGCCGGCATGAGCGGCGGCATCGCCTATGTGCTCGACGAGGCCGGCGATTTCGAGTCGCGCTGCAATCTGTCCATGGTCGAGCTCGAACCCGTCAAGGAAGAGGACGACGCCCTGGAGGCGATCGATCATCAGGGCGGCGACCTGGAAACGCACGGCCGCGTCGCGTTCGACCACGACATGACGCGCCACGATGCCAGGCGCCTGCGCGGCCTGATCGAGCGCCATCTCCACTACACCGGCAGCGCGCGCGCGCGCCGCATTCTGGAGCGCTGGAACGAGTTCCGGCCGCGCTTCGTCAAGGTGATGCCGGTGGATTACCGCAAGGCGCTGGAGCAGATGCAGGCGCAGCAACAGGCCGCCGCCGTGACCGCGCCCGTCGCGCGGGGAGGGCGCTGAGCCATGGGCAAGCCGACCGGATTCCTGGAGTACAAGCGCGAGGACCGCAAATACGCGCCCGTCGAACAGCGCATCAAGCACTATTCCGAGTTCGTCGTCCCGCTGAGCGACGCCGCGCTCGGCCAGCAGGGCGCGCGCTGCATGGACTGCGGCATCCCGTTCTGTCATCAGGGCTGCCCCGTCAACAACATCATCCCGGACTGGAACGATCTGGTGTATCGCGCCGAGTGGCGCAACGCGCTCGACGTGCTGCATTCCACCAATAATTTCCCCGAATTCACCGGACGCATCTGCCCGGCGCCGTGCGAGGAGGCCTGTACCCTCAACATCGATGACAATCCGGTGACCATCAAGACCATCGAATGCGCCATCGTCGACAAGGGCTGGGAGCAGGGCTGGATCGCCCCGCAGCCGGCCGCGCATCCGACGGGCAAGACGGTGGCCGTCGTCGGTTCCGGCCCCGCCGGCCTCGCCTGCGCGCAGCAGCTCGCACGCGCGGGCCACGCCGTCACCGTATTCGAGAAACAGGATCGCGCCGGCGGTCTGCTGCGCTACGGCATCCCCGACTTCAAGATGGAGAAACGCCTGATCGACCGCCGCGTCGAGCAGATGCGCCAGGAGGGCGTGACCTTCCGCACCGGCGTGCACGTCGGGCGTGACCTGCCCGCCAGACAGTTGCTCGACGAGTTCGACGCCGTGGTGCTGAGCGGCGGCGCCGAGCAGCCGCGCGACCTGCCGGTGCCGGGGCGCGAGCTCGACGGCGTGCATTTCGCCATGCGGTTCCTCGAACAGCAGAACCGGCGCAACGCGGGCGATGTCATCCCGCCGGAGCAGGCGATCAGCGCCGAGGACAAGCACGTCATCGTCATCGGCGGCGGCGATACCGGTTCCGACTGCATCGGGACCTCGATCCGTCAGGGCGCGCGCTCGGTGACCCAGATCGAGATCCTGCCGAAGCCGCCCGAGCATCCGGACAAGGGCACCGTCTGGCCCTACTGGCCCAACCGTTTGCGCACCTCGAGCTCGCAGGCCGAGGGCGTCGCGCGCGACTGGTGCGTGGCGACCAAGGAGCTGCGCGGCGAGGGCGGCCGGGTCAAGAGCCTCCACGCGGTGCGCGTCGAGTGGTACCAGGATGCGCAGGGGCGTTGGCAGATGAAGGAACTGCCGCACGAGACGCTGGAGCTGAAGGCGGACCTGGTGCTGCTCGCGATGGGCTTCGTCCATCCGGTGCACGCCGGCCTGCTGGAGGATCTCGGCGTGACGCGCGACGCGCGCGGCAACGTCGCGGCCGATACCGACCGATACCAGACCTCGATCCCCGGCGTATTCGCCGCCGGCGACATGCGGCGCGGACAATCGCTCGTCGTATGGGCCATCCGCGAGGGGCGCCAGGCCGCCCGCGCGGTCGACGAGTTCCTGATGGGGCATAGCGAACTGCCACGGTGAGAATGAGAGAGGGGTCAGACCCCTTTTCCGGAGAGGGGCGCGGCTCGTGGGGACACTGAAGAACGATCGATTTCTGCGCGCCCTGCTGCGCCAGCCGGTGGACGTCACGCCGGTCTGGATGATGCGGCAGGCGGGGCGTTATCTGCCCGAATACCGCGCCACGCGTGAACGCGCCGGCGACTTCATGACCCTGTGCCGCACGCCCGAGCTCGCCTGCGAGGTCACGCTGCAGCCGCTCGAACGCTATCCGCTCGACGCCGCCATCCTGTTTTCCGACATCCTCACCGTCCCGGACGCGATGGGGCTCGGGCTCTATTTCGGCCAGGGCGAGGGCCCGCGCTTCGAGCGCCCCGTGCGCAGCGCGGCCGACATCGACGCGCTCCCCGTGCCCGACCCGGAGGACGAACTGCGTTATGTCATGGACGCGGTACGCCTGATCCGGCGCGAGCTCGGCGGGCGCGTGCCGCTGATCGGCTTCTCCGGCAGTCCGTGGACGCTGGCGACCTACATGGTGGAGGGCGGGTCGAGCAAGGAGTTCTCCCGGGTCAAGGGCATGATGTACGCGCAACCGGCCCTGATGCACCGGCTGCTCGGCACGCTCGCCGACGCGGTGACCGCCTACCTCGACGCCCAGATCCGCGCCGGCGCGCAGGCCGTCATGCTGTTCGACACCTGGGGCGGGGCGCTGACCACGCGCGACTATCTCGAATTCTCCCTGGCCTATATGACGCGCATCGTCGCCGGACTGACGCGCGAACACGAGGGCAGGCGCGTGCCGGTCGTCCTGTTCACCAAGGGCGGCGCGCAGTGGCTGGAGGCCATGGCCGGGAGCGGCGCGGACGCGCTCGGCGTCGACTGGACCCTCGACATCGGCGAGGCGCGCCGCCGCGTCGGCGCGCGCGTCGCCCTGCAGGGCAACATGGACCCGTGCGCGCTCTACGCCCCGCCGGACCGTATCCGTGCCGAGGTCGAGGCCGTGCTCGCCAGCTACGGCGCCGGCGCCGGCCACGTGTTCAATCTCGGTCACGGGATTCACCCGCACGTGGATCCGGCCAGCGTGCGGGTGTTCATCGAGGCCGTGCATGAGCTGAGCGCGCGTTTCCACCCGTGACGCGCCGCCGGAGGACAGGAACATGAGCATGCCGAATCCGCCACCGGAGCTGCCGCCCGAATTCGAGAGGCTGCGCCAGCTCGCGGGTTTTTCCGAGGAGATGTTCAACCGTATCATCGCCTTCCAGGAGCGGCTGCATCCGGCCTGGACGCCCGGGGCGCCGTTCGCCGAGCGTATTCGCGAGCTGCCGCTGCACGCGCTGGTATTCAGTAACCCGGACCGCGATCCCGCCAAATACGCGCACACGATCGCGCCCTTCTATCCCTTGCGCGCCGAGCTGCGCCAGATCGCCCAGTGCGCGCGCCAGGTCGCGGATGACCCGCTGGTGTGCGACGTGCACGGGCGCAACGGCTTTCTCGGCAGCCTGCTCGCGCGCGAGGGCGTGCGCGTGCTCGGTCTCGCTGACCCGGCCGACAAGCCGAACCAGATCGCCGAATTCCACGACCCGTCCTGTTACGAAGCGAGCACCGACACGCTGGAGACGCTGACGCGGCCGATCGACGTCGCGTTCTCGGCCTGGATGCCCGCCGGGATCAACCGCACCCCCGCCATCGCGGCGCATGCGCCCAAGCTCATCGTCTTCAGTCACACCGATCACGTCGACGCCTCCAGCGGTCTCCGCCAGACGGGTACCGCCGAGGCCTATACGCAACTGCCGGCGCGTTACCGGCAGATCGCCGAATGGTCGATCACGCGGCCGAAAGACCTGCTGCACGGGGTGTGGCCGGATCTCACGCCGAGCATCGAGGAGACCCGCCACGTCCGGATATTCGCCGACGAACCGTATCGCGGCATCCACGTGGAGCGCGAGATGGAGGCGGTCGATCCCTACGACTGGGAACGGGAGCTCGACCTGGCGCTGACCGCGCTCGAGGCCAAGGAATACCTGCGTACGCGCGGTTTCACCGTCTGATCGGCGCGCATTCGCGCTATAATGCGCGTCTCGCCGCGGTAGAGGGAGGCATACCATGAAAAGACTCGGTGCAATGGCGGTGCTGGCCTGCGTGCTCGCGCTCGCGGCCTGCGGTCCTTCCGAGATCGACATGAAGGCGCGCGGGATGGCCGAACGCTATTATCAGCTCATCCAGCAGGGTCAGTTCGCCGAGGCCGTCCTCTTCTTTCCGGAAAAGGAGCGCCAGGTCCAGCTCGACGCACTGGAGCAGCACCGGCAGAAGCTGGGCGCCCTGCAGTCCTTCCAGATCAGCGCCGAGGAACAGAACACCGTCTACAGCGGAAAATTCTACATCTTCACGATGGACACGCAGTACGAGCGCGAGCAGGCGCTGGAAACCCTGACGCTGAAGACCTGGGTCAGCGCCAACGATTCGCTCAGCATCGTTTCCCAGCTCGTCGACGCCGACTGACCGGCCGGCGCGGGCCCTGGTCTAGGCGGCCGGATTCTCCCTGCGCGCCTGTACGCGCAGCACCAGCGTGCGCAGCACCACGTAGAACACCGGCGTCAGGAACAGGCCGAACAGCGTCACGCCGATCATGCCGGAGAACACGGTGATGCCCATGACCCGGCGCACCTCGGCGCCGGCGCCGCTGGAGAACACCATCGGGATCACGCCGGCGATGAAGGCGGTGGAGGTCATCACGATGGGTCGCATACGCAACCGGCATGCCTCGATGGCCGCCTCCACTACGCCCTTGCCCTCCAGCTCCTGCTCGCGCGCGAACTCCACGATCAGGATCGCGTTCTTGCACGCCAGCCCCATCAGCACCGCCATCCCGATCTGCACGAAGATATTGTTGTCGCCGCCGGAGAGCCAGACGCCGCACAGCGCGAACAACAGGCACATCGGCACGATCAGGATGACCGCCAGCGGCAGGGTCCAGCTCTCGTACAGCGAGGCCAGCACCAGGAACACCAGCAGCACGGAGAGCGGGAACACCACCAGCGCGGCGTTGCCCTGGGTCACCTGCTGGAAGCTCAGGTCGGTCCATTCGAAGCCCGTCCCGGACGGCAGCACCTGCGGCGCCATCGCCGAGATCACGCCGATGGCCTGCTGCGAGGACAGGATGCGCGGGTCGGACTCGCCGAACAGGTCGGCGGCGGGGTAGCCGTTGTAGCGGATCACCGGATCGGGCCCGTAGGTCTGGCCGACCGTCACCACGCTGCCGATCGGCACCATCTCGCCGCTCTGATTGCGCGTGCGCAGCGCGGTGATGTCTTCGGCCTGGTCGCGGAACGGCGCGTCGGCCTGGGCGTAGACCTGGTAGGTGCGGCCGAAGCGGTTGAAGTCGTTGACGTAGACCGAGCCGAGGTAGATCTGCAGCGTCTCGAACACGTCGGTCAGCGCCACGCCCTGCGTCTTCGCCTTGACGCGGTCGATCTCGGCGGTGAGCTGCGGCACGTTGGACTGGTAGGAGGTGAACGGGAAGCCCATGCCGGGCACCTGCGACAACGCGCCGGCGAAGCCGTTGACCGCGTTCTGCAGCTCGCCGTAGCCGAGGCCGGCCCGGTCCTGCACGTAGAGCGAATAGCCCGAGCCGGTGCCGATGCCGAGGATCGGCGGCGGCATGATGGCGAAGGCGAAGGCCTCCTGGAGGGTCGAGAACTTGCCCGAGAGCTCCGCCACGATGTCCGCGGCGGCGCGGTCGCGCGTTCCGAAGCCGTCCAGGCCGAAGAAGATGGTGCCGGAGTTCGGCGTGTTGTTGAACTGCATGGGATTGAGGCCGGGGAAGGCGACCGCGTCCTTGACGCCCTCGGTGCCGAGCGCCAGCGCGCTCATCTTGTGCACCACCTCTTCGGTGCGGTCGAGTGAGGAGCCCGCGGGCAGTTGTACCCCGCCGATGAGATAGAGCTTATCCTGGGTGGGGATGAACCCGCCGGGGACGGAGCGGAACATCATCACCGTCGCGCCGATCAGAATGGCGTATACCGCGAGCATGAGCGGCGCGCGCTTCAGCGCCGGGCGGCCGCTCTCGGCGTAGAAATGCGCGGCGCCCCGGAACGCGCGGTTGAACGGGCGGAACACCCAGCCGAACAGACGATCGATGAGGCGCGTCGGCAGATCCGGCGGGGCGCCGTGCCGCTTGAGCAGCACCGCCGCCAGCGCCGGCGACAGGGTCAGCGAGTTGATCGCCGAGATCACGGTGGAGATCGCGATGGTGACGGCGAACTGGCGATAGAACTGGCCGGTGATGCCCGACAGGAACGAGATCGGCACGAACACCGCGACCAGCACCAGGGCGATGGCGATGATCGGACCGCTCACCTCGCGCATCGCCTGGTGCGCGGCGGCGAGCGGCGAGAGCCCGTTCTCGATGTTGCGTTCGACGTTCTCGACCACGACGATGGCGTCGTCGACCACGATGCCGATCGCGAGCACGAGCCCGAACAGCGTGAGCGTGTTGATGGAGAACCCGAGCGCGAGCAGGACGGCAAAAGTGCCGATGATCGACACCGGCACCGCTATCAAAGGAATGATCGAGGCGCGCCAGGTCTGCAGGAACAGGATCACCACCAGCACCACCAGCAGCACCGCCTCGAGCAGCGTCGTGATCACCGCCTCGATGGAGTCGCGCACGAACACGGTGGGGTCGTACACCACGTCCCAGCGGATATCGGGCGGGAAGCGGTCGTCGAGCTCGGCCATGCGTGCGCGCACGTTGTCCGACAGCGCGATGGCGTTCGATCCCGGGGCCTGGAAGATGACGATCGCGACCGCCTGCTGGTTGTTGAGCAGCGAGCGCAGGGCGTATTCCGAGGCGCCGAGTTCGAGGCGCGCCACGTCGCGCAGGCGGGTGAGCTCGCCGCGGGCGCCGGTCTTGACGACGATGTCGCCGAACTCCTCCTCGGTGACCAGGCGCCCCTGGGCGTTGATGGACAGCGTGAACGGGCTGGCCTGCGGCTGCGGCGGCGCGCCGATCTGGCCGGCTGAGACCTGCACGTTCTGTTCGCGGATGGAGTTCACCACGTCGGCGGCGGTGAGGCCGCGCGCCGCGATCCTGTCCGGGTCGAGCCAGACGCGGATGGAGTAATCGCCCGCGCCGAAGGTCATGGCCATGCCGACGCCGGGGATGCGGGCGAGTTCGTCCTTCACGTGCAGCGTCGCGTAGTTGCGCATGTAGAGCGCGTCGTAGGTATGGTTGGGCGACGACAGGTGCACGACCATGGTGAGATTCGGCGACTGCTTCTCGGTGGTCACGCCGAGGCGGCGCACATCCTCGGGCAGGCGCGCGCTGGCCTGGTTGACGCGGTTCTGCACCTGCACCTGGGCGAGGTCGATGTCGGTCCCGGGCTTGAAGGTGACGGTCAGGTACATCACGCCGTCGGAGCCGGCCACCGATTTCATGTACATCATGTTCTCGACGCCGTTGATCGCCTCTTCGATCGGCGTGGCGACGGTCTCGGCGATCACCTTGGGATTGGCGCCGGGATAGACCGCGCGCACCTGCACCGTGGGCGGCACCACGTCGGGATACTCGGTGATCGGCAGCAGCGGCAGCGCGATCAGGCCGGCGGTCAGGATCAGGATGGAAATGACCGCGGCGAAGATCGGGCGGTCGACGAAGAAGCGCGAAAAGTCTCTCACGGCGGTTCTCGCTGTGTCGGTGGTCTAGTGTGCGCCCGCTTCGCCCGGCCCCTGGGGCGCAGGCGGCGGATCGCCCATGCGAATGGTCTGCGGTACGACCGGCATGCCGGGGAAGAAGATCTTCTGCACGCCGTGCACGATGACCTGATCGTCCGGGCCGAGGCCGTCGGTCACGACGCGCAGCCCTTCCGCCTGGCGCCCGAGCCGGACGTCGCGGCGCTGCGCCGTGTTGTCCGGGCCGAGCACGTAGACGTACTTGCGGTCCTGGTCGGTGAGTATCGCCTTGTCGTCCACCAGCATGGCGATGGACGCGGCGCCCCCGAGCAGTTGCACGCGCGCGAACAGCCCGGGCGTAAACGCGCGATCCTTGTTGCCGAGTACCGCGCGCACGAGGATGGTGCCGGTCGCCGGATTGAGCCGGTTGTCGATGAAGTCCACATGGCCCTCGTGCGGGAAGCCCTCCTCGTCGCTGAGCCCGACCTTGACGGGGATGCGATCCCCGCGCAGGCCGCGGCGCGCCGCGTCGCCGTAGCGCAGATAGGTCTGTTCGTCGCCCTCGAAGTACACGTACACGGGATCGATCGACATCACAGTGGTGAGCGTGCTGGGGCTGGGATCGGTGAGCACCAGATTGCCCGCCGTGACCAGCGCCTGGCCGGCGCGGCCGTCGATGGGCGCGCGCACCTCGGTGAATTCGAGATTGAGGCGCGCGGTCTCGGCGGCGGCCTGGGCCGCCTGCACGGCGGCATCGGCCTGGCGCTGCGCCGCGATGCGCTGGTCGTGCGCCTCCTGCGAGAAGACCTTGGTCTCGAACAGCTTCTGCGCGCGCTCCGCCTCCGAGCGGGCGAGCGCCGCCTGCGCGCGCGCCTGGGCCAGCTCGGCCTCGGCCCGGTCGACCGCCGCGCGGAACGGGCGCGCGTCGATGACGAACAGGACATCGCCCTTGCGCACCTCGCTGCCTTCACGGTAACGCACGGACTCGATGACGCCGCTCACGCGCGGTTTGATGTCGACGGCGTCGGTGGCCTCGATGCGGCCGGTGAACTCGTCCCATTGCGCGATCTCGCGCGCCTCGACCGCGGCGACGCTCACGGCGGGTGGCGGTGGACCGGCCGCCTGCGACGGCGCCTCCGGCTGTCCCTGGCCGCAGGCGGTGAGCAGGGCCGCGGCGAAGACGAGCGGGGAAATGGATCGCGATTCCTTGTATGACGGGAGGGTGATCATGAGGCGCTCCGGGGAGAGTGTTTTTCGGTCAGTTCGCGTCCCAGGCCGTGTTCGCGCGCCGAAGCGATACCGGCGCGAACATGGGAGGACACAGTATATCAGCCCCATCACGTGCGTGCGCCAGACCCATGTCCGGGCGGCGTGTCGTCCGTCATGCCCTTGGATTTTGTAGCGCCATTTCCCGGGGCTCGATCGAGGCGCGACGGGCATCGTTCATGTCCATGTCCATTTCCATATCCATATCCTTCACGGGGAAGTTGCGGGCATTCGCTGCGACACGGTCGTTTCCCTCATGACGGATGGCCGAATACCGCCTATGATGATCCGAGAAATGGGGCCCGGTAGCGTCGACGGGGCCGCCCGTCGCGGTACGGATCAGGAATCGAGGCATGCTTCATCATCGCCATCATCGCCATTGCGTGATCCTGGGCATCGTCGCGCTCACGGGTTGCGCCGCCGGCCCCGATTTCACGCGTCCGGAACTCGCGCCGGGGGCCAGCTACGCCGCCGGGACGGACGCGGATATCGAGCTCGGTTCGCAGCGGCTGGCGCGCGGCGAGGATGTCCCGGCCCGCTGGTGGGAACTGTTCCGGAACGGAAGGCTCGACGCGCTGATACAGCAGGCGGTCCGGGCGAATCCCGATCTGGCGTCGGCGCGCGCCTCGTTCCGTCAGGCGCGGGAGCTCGCGCTGGCGGAATCCGGCGGGCGCTGGCCCGCGGCGAGCGCCGCGCTGTCGGCGGAGCGCGGTCGCGAGATCGGCACCGGGATCTACCGGCTTTCCTCCGCCTCGCTGGGCGTCAGCTACGATCTCGACCTGGCGGGAGGCAAGCGCCGTGCCGTCGAGGCCGCGACGGCGGCGGCGGAGAACCAGGCGTTCGAAGCGGAGGCGGCCTATCTCACCCTGACCGCGGATCTCGTCCGGGCGGTGATCGAGGAGGCCTCGCTGCGCGCACAGATCCAGGCGACCGAGGAGATCGTCGTCTCCCTGCGGGAACTGCTCGAGGTGCTGCAGTTGCGGGTGGAGGTCGGCGTCGCGTCGAACAGCGATCTGTTGCAGCAGCAGGCGGTACTGAAACAGACCCAGGCCAGCCTGCCCGGCCTGATCAAGAGCCGGGAACAGCAGCGCAACGCCATCGCGGCGCTGGCCGGCGAGTTTCCGGGAGATTACGCCGACGAACCCTTCACCCTCGACGAACTGAGTCTGCCGCGCACGCTCCCGCTCAGCCTCCCCGCCGTGCTGGTGCGGCAGCGCCCGGACATCCGCGCGTCCGAGGCGCTGCTGCATCAGGCCAGCGCGAACATCGGCGTGGCGGCCGCGGAGCGGATGCCGCAGATCAGTCTGACGGCGACCCTCGGCAGTTCGGCCGCCGCCTTCGGCAATCTGTTCAGCGCCGGCACCTCCTTCAACAGCGTCGCCGCGGGCCTGAGTCAGTCGTTGTTCGATGGCGGGGCCCTGCGGCATAAGCAGCGGGCGGCGGAGGCCGCGTTCGACGCCGCGCTGGCGAACTACCGCGCGGTGGTGCTCGGCGCCTTCCGGGACGTGGCCGACGTGCTGCGCGCGATCGAGCGCGACGGCGAATCCCTGGACGCCTATCGGGAGGCCGAGCGCGCGGCGCGCGAGAGCCTGGACCTCGCGCGTCTGCGGTTCCGGGTCGGCACCGGGGATTACACCGACGTGCTGTCGGCGCAGCAGACCTACCAGGAGGCCCGCATCAGCCGGGCCGGGGCCGAGGCGGATCGCCATCTCGACGCGGTGGCCCTGTTCGAGGCGCTGGGCGGCGGCTGGTGGAACCGTCCCGGGACTACGCTCGGTCAGGCGCCGTCCGTTCCGGGTCATGAATCGAACGTCTCAACGGGAGCATCCCCATGAAGCCTCTTCGCCCGATCCTTTACGCGCTGTGCGCGCTGATGCCGCTGGCCTGCGACCGGCTGGATCCGGACAAGGCCGCGCCCGGCGGCGGGGCCGCCGCGGTCGAGGTGGGCGTCATCACGCTGCAGCCCGAGGCCGTCCCGATGACGGTGTCGCTGCCCGGGCGGACCGTGGCCTCGGCGGTGGCCGAGATCCGGCCGCAGGTGGAGGGGATCATCCAGCAGCGGGTCTTCGCCGAGGGGTCGGCGGTCCGGGCGGGGGATCTGCTGTATCAGATCGATCCGAAGAGCTACCGGGCCGCCCTGGACTCCGCCAACGCGGCGCTCGCCAAGGCCGAGGCCTCGGTGCCGAGCGCGCAGATGCTGGTCGAGCGCTACAAGGCGCTGCTCGATGCGCGCGGGGTCAGCAAGCAGGAACTGGACGAGGCGCGGGCCGCGCTGCTGCAGGCGCAGGCGGACGTCGCCGCCGCCAAGGCCAGCGTGGAGACGGCGCGCATCAACCTGGCGTACACGCGCGTCACGGCGCCGATCGCCGGCCGCATCGGAAACTCCTCGGTGACCCAGGGCGCGCTGGTGACCGCCAATCAGGACACCGCCCTGGCCACCATCCGCCAGACCGATCCCATATACATCGACCTCACCGAATCCAGCACCAACATGCTGCGCATCCGGGGGATGATCGAGAGCGGCCGCCTGCAGCTCTCCGCCCGGCCGCATGCGGCGCGGCTGCAGCTGGAGAACGGCAGCGAGTATGCCCACGCGGGAGAGATCTCCTCGTTCGACAATACCGTCAGCCAGACCACCGATACGTTCACCATCCGCGCCACCTTTCCCAATCCGGACGGCCTGCTGCTGCCGGGCATGTACGTCCGCGTCACCATCGACCTGGGCAGCGACACCGACGTCTTTCTGCTGCCGCAACGCGCGGTCAGCCGCAACGCCAAGGGACAGGCCAGCGCCATGTTCGTCGGCGCCGGCGACGCGGTGGAGACGCGAGTGCTCGACGCGGACAGCGCCCTGCGCAACGAGCGCGGGACCTTCTGGGTGGCGCGCGACGAGATCCGGGCCGGAGACCGCCTGATCGTCGACGGGCTCCAGAAGGTGCGCAACGGCCAGGCCGTGAAGCCGCTGCCGGTGACCCTGGACGCGGACGGGGTCGTGGTCACGGGGCAGGACGCGGATCGATAGGCGGGCGGGGACATGGCGCAATTCTTCATCGACCGGCCGGTATTCGCCTGGGTCATCGCCATCGGCATCATGCTCGGCGGAGCGCTCGGGATCTCGCTGCTGTCGGTGTCCCAGTATCCCGAGGTGGCGCCCGCCACGGTGAGGATCTCCGCCAGCTATCCCGGCGCCAGCGCCGAGACCGTGGAGAATTCGGTGACCAAGGTCATCGAACAGAACATGACCGGGCTGGACAATCTCGACTATATGTCCGCCTCCAGCAGCTCCGACGGTTCCGCCTCGATCTCGCTGACCTTCAATAACGCGGCCGACGCCGACATCGCCCAGGTGCAGGTGCAGAACAAGCTGCAACTGGTGGAGTCGCAACTGCCGGACGCCGTGCGGGCCCAGGGCGTGCGGGTGACCAAGTCCTCCGACAGCATCCTGATGGTGGCCGCGCTGGTGTCGCGCGACGGCGGCCTGTCGTCCAACGACCTGGCGGACCTGATCGCCAGCAACATCGAGGACTCCATCCGGCGCGTGGAGGGGGTGGGGGACCTGCGCAGCTTCGGTTCCGGCTACGCTATGCGGGTCTGGCTCGACGCCGACAGGCTCGCCAAGTTCCGCCTGACGCCGGCGGACGTGACCGCGGCGATCTCCGCCCAGAACGCCCAGGTCTCGGCCGGCAAGCTGGGCGCCACGCCGCAGGTCCCCGGCACGCAGCTCAACGTCACCATCACCGCGCAAAGCCAGTTGCAGACCACGGAGCAGTTCCGCGCCATCATCCTCAAGACCGAGACCGACGGTTCGCTGGTGCGCGTCGGCGACGTGGCGCGGGTGGAGATCGGCGCCGAGGACTACGATTCGAAATCGGAGTTCAACGGCCGGCCGTCGGCGGGCTTCGCGATCAATCTCGCGAGCGGCGCCAACGCCCTCGACACCTCGGCGCGGGTGCGCGCCGCCCTGGCCCGGCTGAGCGCCACGCTGCCCTCGTCGGTGGACATCGTCTACGCCTACGACACCACGCCCTTCGTCCGGCTGTCCATCGAGAAGGTCGTGCACACGCTGTTCGAGGCCATCGTGCTGGTGTTCCTGGTGATGTACCTGTTCATGCAGAACCTGCGCGCCACCCTCATCCCCGTCATCGCGGTGCCGGTGGTGCTGCTCGGCACCTTCGGCGTCCTGGCCGTCGCCGGCTATTCCATCAACACGCTGACCATGTTCGCCATGGTGCTCGCCATCGGCCTGCTGGTGGACGACGCCATCGTGGTGGTGGAGAACGTCGAGCGGATCATGAGCGAGGAAGGGCTGTCGCCGCGGGAGGCGACCCGCAAGTCCATGGGCGAGATCACCGGCGCGCTGTGGGGCATCGCCCTGGTGCTGTCCGCGGTGTTCGTGCCCATGGCCTTCTTCGGCGGGGCGGTGGGGGTGATCTACCGGCAGTTCTCGGTGGCCATCGTCTCCGCCATGCTGCTCTCGGTGCTGGTGGCCATGGTGCTGACGCCGGCCCTGTGCGCCACGCTGCTCAGGCCGGCGCACGGCCGCCGGCGCGGCTTCTTCGGCGCCTTCAATCGCGGCGTCGAGCGCACCACCCGGGGCTACACCGGCGGCGTGGACGGCATCCTGAAACGGCCGCTGCGCACCCTCGCCGTGTTCCTGCTGATCATCGCCGGCGCCGCGGCGCTGTTCCGCGCGCTGCCGTCCTCCTTCCTCCCCACCGAGGATCAGGGCGTGCTCATGACCATGGTGCAACTGCCTGCCGGCGCCACCGAGGCGCGCACCCGGGCGGTGGTGCATCAGGTGATGGAGTACTACCAGAATCAGGAGCGGGACGCGGTCGATGGGGCGTTCGCCGCCTACGGCTTCAGTTTCTCCGGCAGCGGCCAGAACGCCGCCATGGTGTTCGTCCACCTAAAGGATTTCGCTGAACGCAGGGACGAGCGCCTGTCGGCGCAGGCGGTCGTCGGCCGGGCCGCGGCCGCCTTCGCGGCCATCCGCGACGCTCAGGTGTTCGCGCTGTTGCCGCCGACGATCCGCGGCATGGGCGCCTCGGGCGGATTCGATATGTATCTGCAGGACGCCGGCGGCGCGGGCCGGGCGGCGCTGCTGGCCGCGCGCGACGGCGTGATCGCGCAGGCCGCGCAGAATCCCGCGCTGAGCGCGGTGCGCGAGAACGGCCAGCCCGACCAGCCGCAGTTTCACATCGACATCGATCAGGAGAAGGCCACTGCCCTGGGCGTCACGCTGTCGGACATCAACAGCATCCTCAACACCGCCTGGGCCGGGTCCTACGTCAACGACTTCGTCGATCGCGGCAAGCTGAAGCCGGTGTACGTGCAGGCCGACGCGCCGTTCCGCATGCTGCCCGACGACATCGGCCGCTGGTACGCGCGCAACGGCGACGGCGAGATGGTGCCGTTCACCGCCTTCACCCGCACCCAGTGGACCTTCGGGCCGCCCAAGCTCGATCGTTTCAACGGCGTCTCCGCCATCAATCTCCAGGGCTCGGCTGCGGCGGGCACCAGCTCCGGCGAGGCGATGACCAGCATGGAGCGGCTGGTGTCCGGACTGGAGGGCGGCTTCACCTCGGCCTGGTCCGGCCTCTCCTATCAGGAGCGCCTAGCGGGCAATCAGGCCCTCGCCTTATATATTGTTTCCGCCCTGGTGGTGTTCCTCAGCCTGGCGGCACTGTACGAGAGCTGGGTCGTGCCGTTCGCGGTGATGCTGTCGGTGCCCATCGGCATCCTCGGCGCCGTGGCCGCGGCCGCCCTGTTCGGCCAGTCGAACGACGTCTATTTCAAGGTGGGCCTGCTCACCACCATCGGCCTCGCGGCCAAGAACGCGATCCTCATCGTCGAGTTCGCCCAGGAACTGGAGCGGAACGGCCGACCCCTGCTGGAGGCGACGCTGGAGGCGGCGCGGCTGCGCCTGCGTCCCATCGTGATGACCTCCTTCGCCTTCATCATGGGCGTGATGCCGCTGGTGATCGCGACCGGCGCGGGCTCCGCCGCCCAGAACGCCATCGGCATCGGTGTCATGGGCGGCATGATCGCCTCCACCCTGGTGGGCATCTTCTTCGTCCCGCTGTTCTACGTACTCATCCGAAACCGGGGACAGACCACGGTTTCACGGGATGGGATCCTTCCGACCAACGAGTGATCGATCGGTATCGGAAACCGTGGTCTGTCCCCGGTTTCTCGACGCAACGTGAACGGCACAGCGATGCGCCGCTACTGAATCCGTCTGGGGACGCCAACGGCGACGAGGTCTATACCGCAGCCGACACCGCTGCCGTCCTCAACCAGATCCTTCAACTTGCCACCGCCCCGGAAACCCGGACTGCAACCAGGACAACCAGATCAATGTCCTCGACCTCGTGTGCCTGAACATCCGCATCGCCAACGGCGAGACGCCTGCAAGCCTGGACACATTGTTATTCGCCTACGACGAGCAGGGACAGCTGCTCGGGGAATACGATAGCGCCGGCAACGCGGTGACCGAGACCGTCTATCTGGGTGCGCAGCCGGTCGCAGTTCCGAAAACCGGGGACAGACCACAGTTTCCGATACCGATCGATAACTCGTTGGTCGGAAGGATCTCATCCCGTGAAACCGTGGTCTGTCCCCGGTTTTCGGTCCAGGGTTCGGTAGCCGATGGCCTCGGCGAGGTGCGGCCGCTCGAGGCTGTCGGCGCCGTCGAGGTCGGCGATGGTGCGCGCGACCTTGAGGATGCGGTGATAGGCGCGCGCCGACAGCCCCAGTTGCGTCGCGGCCCTTTCGAGCAGGGCCGACAGGCCGGTGTCGATGGCGCAGCTCCGTTCGATCTCCTTCGGCGTGAGCTGGTGCGCGGGCTTGCCGTCGCGTGCGAGCTGGCGTTCGCGCGCGCGGGTGACGCGCTCGCGCACCTGCGCGCTGGTGAGGGTCGGTTCGTTCGCGGGTCGGCCCAGCAGGGCGCGCGGCACCGGCGGCACCTCGAGGTGCAGGTCGATGCGGTCGAGCAGCGGGCCGGAGACGCGGGCGCGGTAGCGCAGTATCTGGTCCGCGGTGCAGCGGCAGCGGCCCGCGGGATCGCCCAGATGGCCGCAGGGGCAGGGGTTCATCGCCGCGACGAGCTGGAAGCGGGCCGGGAATTCGCACCGGCGCGCCGCGCGCGAGATCATGATGCGGCCGGACTCCAGCGGTTCGCGCAGCACCTCGAGCACGCGGCGGGCGAATTCGGGCAGCTCGTCCAGGAACAGCACGCCGTTGTGCGCCAGCGAGATCTCGCCGGGGCGGGGCGAGCCGCCGCCGCCGACCAGCGCGATGCCGGAGGCGGTGTGGTGCGGGGCGCGGAACGGCCGCTCGCGCCAGCGCCGCAGGTCGATGCCGCCCTCGCCCAGGGAGGCGACGGCGGCGGTCTCCAGCGCCTCCCGCTCCGTCATCGGCGGCAGGAGGCCGGGCAGTCGGCTCGCCAGCAGGGTCTTGCCCGTGCCGGGCGGTCCGATCATGAGCAGGCTGTGCCCTCCGGCGGCCGCGATCTCGAGCGCGCGCTTGGCGTGCGGCTGTCCGCGGACGTCGGCAAGGTCTTCCGCCGGCGCGCGGGCCGGGGTGTCCGGCGCGACCGCCCGCGGCAGTTCGCGCGCGCCGCTCAGGTGCGCGCAGACCTCCAGCAGATGGTTCGCGGCGTGGACCGTCGCCGTCCCGCCCAGGGCGGCCTCCGCGGCGTTGGCCGCCGGGACGATGAGGGCGCGTCCCGCGTGCGCCGCCTGCAGCGCGGCCGGCAGCACGCCGCGGACGCCGCGCAGGTCCCCGGTCAGCGCCAGTTCGCCCATGAATTCGTGGCGCGCGCACGCCGTGGGCGGCAACTGGCCCGAGGCGACGAGGATGCCGAGCGCGATGGCGAGGTCGTAGCGGCCGCCCTCCTTGGGGAGATCGGCCGGCGCCAGATTGATGGTGATGCGGCGCGCGGGAAATTCGAAGTTGGCGTGGAGCAGGGCGGCGCGCACGCGCTCCTTGCTCTCCTTCACCGCGGCCTCGGGCAGGCCGACGATGGCGAGCGCGGGCAGCCCGTTGGACAGGTGCACCTCGACCGTGACCGGCGGCGCGTCAACGCCGGTCTGGGCGCGCGTGTAGACGATGGCCAGCGACACCGAATCTCATCCTTGAAATCCCGTTGCCGAAAGGTCCGGGCCGCGCCCGGATCGTGACGTTTATTATCGCGGGGCGGACCTCATTCCGCGCGGTCCCGCAGCCTCCGCTCGAGTTCGTCGACGCGCGCCGCCAGCCCGTCGAGCAGCTCCCGCGTGCGCGCCAGCAGATTTTCCTGCACCTCCAGTTCCTCACGCGTCACCAGATCGAGCCGGGTGAAGGCGCCGTTCAGTACGGCGCGGAAATTCCGTTCGAGGTCCTGCTTGAGGACGCGGGCGCCCTCCGGCACCGCGTTGCTCAGGTGCCGGCTGAGGTCTTCGATGATCTTGGGATCCAGCATGACGAATCTCCCGCAGTCCGGTGCATGAAGCGGAATTGTACGTGATTCGCGCCCCCCGATTAAGCCCGGGCGAACGCACAAAACAGGTGCGTCCCCCGGGAAACACCGTATCGATTTGGTGCGAAGGCGTCACGTGAAAGACGGCGAAAATCACGTCAACATGATGATATTTAAATTTTTTTTGTCAATGGCATGGATGCTGCACTTCCCTCTGTGTCCGTGGATTATCCCGGGGTCTCCATCCCCGGCAGTATTTCAAAGTATGTACCCATATAAAGAGGGAAATGTCATGAAGCTAGTCAGCGCGATAATCAAGCCGTTCAAGCTCGACGACGTGCGCGAGGCCCTGTCCGACATCGGCGTGCAGGGCATCACCGTGACCGAGGTCAAGGGGTTCGGGCGCCAGAAGGGGCACACCGAACTCTATCGGGGCGCCGAGTACGTGGTCGATTTTCTCCCCAAGGTGAAGATCGAGGTGGCTGTCGATGACGGTCTGTGCGAGCAGGTGATCGAGGCGATCACCAAATCGGCCCAGACCGGCAAGATCGGCGACGGCAAGATCTTTGTATTCAATCTCGAGCAGGCGGTGCGCATCCGTACGGGTGAAACCGGCACCGATGCACTGTGACACACTGGGAGGAAGCGAAATGAAGCACTATAAGAATCTGGTCTGCGCCCTGCTGACGCTGCTGTTGCTGGCGGTCACCCTCGGCGCGTGGGCCCAGGACGACGCGATGTCCCCGGAGACCTCCATGGAGACCCTGGAGATCGTCGAAGCGCCCGCCGGAGAGGCGCCGCCGGCCGAGCAGGGTCCGACCCTGAACTCGGGCGACACGGCCTGGATGCTCACCTCCACCGCGATCGTGCTGTTCATGACCATCCCCGGCCTCGCGCTGTTCTACGCCGGGATGGTGCGTTCCAAGAACGTGCTGTCGGTGATGATGCAGTGTTTTGCCATCGTCTGTCTGATCAGCATCATCTGGATCCTGTTCGGCTACAGCCTGGCCTTCGATACCACCGGCATGGAAAAGGGCGTGACCAATCTCAGCTCCTTCGTCGGCGGCCTGAGCATGGCCTTCCTGTCTCATCTCGATATGGGCAATCTCACGGCGGCCTTCCCCGAGAGCGTGTTCGTCACCTTCCAGATGACCTTCGCCATCATCACCCCGGCGCTGATCGTCGGCGCCTTCGCGGAGCGCATGAAGTTCTCCGCCATGTTGTGGTTCATGGGGATCTGGTCGCTGGTCGTCTACGCTCCCATCGCGCACATGGCGTGGAGCGGCGACGGCGGCTATTTCTGGGACATGGGCGTGCTGGACTTCGCCGGCGGCACCGTGGTGCACATCAACGCGGGCATCGCGGGTCTGGTCGCGGCCCTGGTGCTGGGCCGGCGCAAGGGCTGGCCGACCACGCCGATGGCGCCCCATAACCTGGCCCTGACGGTCGTCGGCGCCGCGATCCTGTGGGTCGGCTGGTTCGGCTTCAACGCGGGTTCCGCGGCGGCGGCCGACGGCCGTGCGGGGATGGCGATGCTGGTGACGCAGATCGCCACCGCGGCGGCGGCGCTGGCCTGGATGTTCAGCGAGTGGCTGTCGCACGGCAAGCCCAGCGTGCTGGGCATCGTGTCCGGCGCGGTCGCGGGCCTGGTGGCCATCACCCCGGCGGCGGGCTTCGTCGGCCCGATGGGTGCGCTGGCCATCGGCATCGCGGCCGGCGTCATCTGCTTCCTGGCCTCGACCAAGATGAAGCGCGCCCTGAAGTACGACGACTCGCTCGACGTCTTCGGCGTGCACGCGGTCGGCGGCATCGTCGGCGCTCTGCTCACCGGGGTGTTCGCGGTGGAGGCGATCGGCGGCACCGCCGGCAGCTTCTCCCAGTTCATCATCCAGGCGAAGGGCGTGATCATCACCGTGATCTACTGTGCGGTCGCCACCTTCGTCATCCTGAAGGTGCTGGACGTGATCATCGGCCTGCGCGTGAGTGAGGAGCAGGAGACTGAGGGTCTGGATCTCGCGCTGCACGACGAGCGCGGGTACAACCTCTGACGGCCGGGAACCGGTCGCGGTCCGAAGGGCGCCCCCGGGCGCCCTTCTTTTTTTCAGGGCGCGCGCCTAGAGCTTGCTGTGGGATCCGTCACAGAACGGCGGTTCCTGGGTGTGCTTGCAGCCGCACAGGGCCACCGGCGCGCGGGAGGCGACGGTGAACTGCACGGGCGAAAAGGCGGTCCCCTTGTGAGAGCCGTCGCAGAAGGGCTGGTTCGCCGAGCGGCCGCAGGCACACCAGTAGTAGGTGCCGGGCGCGAGGCTCTTTACGTAAGGGAATTTCTGCGCGATTACCGGTTCATCGGACATGGGGGCCTCCTCAACGGCGCTGATTGTCATTAGAATGCGCCGATTATACCTTTCCCGGCGCCGGGCGGGCACGGCCCGCGGGTAAGGAAAGGCGGCGGCCGGCCGATACCCTCGGCAGATCTCTCTAACCGTTCATGGGGCGCTCCGATGAAGAAATTCCTGTCCGTGACGGCGGTGCTGCTGGGGGCCGCCTCCTTCGCCTGTCTCGCCGCGGAGACCGTCTATAAATGGACGGACGAATCCGGCGTGGTGCATTTCAGCGACCGTCCGGTGCCCAATGCGGCGGCGGAGGAGATGCGGGTGGCGCCGTCGGTCCCGCCCCCGGACGAGGAAGACGAGGATGCCGCCGGCGCGGAGGGGGACGAGGACGCCGGGGCGGAGGCGCCGGCCTCGGAGGAGGACCGGCAAGCCGCCATGGAGGAGCAGCGGCGCAAGGTCCGCGAGCAGAACTGCCAGATCGCGCGCCAGACCCTGCAGCACAACGAGAGCCTCGGGCGCATGTACCGGGTGGAGGCCAACGGCGAGCGCGTGTTCCTGTCGGACGAGGAACGCGAGATGGTGCTCGCCCGGTCGCGCGAGGACGTCGAAAAGTGGTGTGACTGAACCCCGGCCGCGGCGGCCGGATCGCTACGGCTCGATCCCGCCGCGGAAGAACTCGGGCTGGGCCATGCAGGCCTGGTGCATCGCCAGGTTGTAATAGCGCGTCGGAAACGGTTTGTCCGCGATGTCCTGATCGCGCAGGTTTCTGAGCGCCGCGCCCTTGCCCGCCAGCGTGGCGCTCCACCAGCCGGAGGGGTAGACGCACTGGGGGAAATTCAGCGTGAGTAGCTCGCCGAAACCGGCCTTGCGCATCGCCCGGCGCATCGCGCTGATCAGTTTCAGGTGCAGCAGGGGCGATTCGCTCTGCTGGGCGATGATCCCGCCCGGGCGCAGCGCGCGGAAACAGTCGCGGTAGAACGGCTCGGAAAAGAGTCCCTCCGCCGGTCCGATCGGATCGGTGCTGTCGATGATGATGACGTCGTAGCTCTCCGGCTCGGAATCGGCCACCCACTGGATGCCGTCGCCGAAGACCAGGCGCGCGCGCGGGTCGTCGTTGGCCTCGCACAGCTCGGGGAAGAAGCGTTCGGACAGCCGTGTCACGCGCTCGTCGATCTCCACCTGCACCGCGGATTTGACCGCGTCGTGCCTGAGCGCCTCCTTGAGGGTGCCGCAGTCGCCGCCGCCGATGATCAGGACGTCCTTCGGGTTGACGTGGGTGTACAGCACGGGATGGGCGAGCATCTCGTGATAGAGGAAGTTGTCGCGCTGGGTGAGCATGATATAGCCGTCGATCGTCATCAGATGGCCGAAATCCGTGGTGTCGTAGATCTCGATATGCTGATATTCGGTCCGCTCCTCGTGCAGTTTGCCGTTGATGCGGAGCGAGAAGGCGATGCCGGTGTTTTCGCCCACTTCGGTAAACCAGTTCTGATCCAGGCTCATGACGCCATTCCGTTGTTGTGTCCAGGGTTTCAAAAAGCGCGCTGCGCGCCTATTATAAACAGGGTTTCGGCCTGATGAACAGGCGCGAATGACATGAATGACAAAGGCGGGAATTCCCGCGGGCGGCGGCACGACGATGAAAGACACGGACTGGGATCTGCAGCAGGCGCGGCTCGCCTATAACATCCCGCACTGGAGCAATGGCTATTTCGACATCGACGGGCGCGGCCGTTTGCTCGCGCGGCCGGGCCGTGACCGCGCCGGCGCCGGGATCGACCTCTACGAGCTCACCGGGCGTATCCGCGAGATGGGCCTGGCGACGCCGGTGCTGGTGCGCTTCACCGACATCCTGCACGATCGCATCGACACGCTGTGCGACGCCTTCGCCGCGGCGATGAAGCAGGACGGCTACACGGGCGGCTATTCCCCCGTATATCCGATCAAGGTCAATCAGCAGCACAGCGTGGTGGCCGAGATCCTCCGGCACGGCAACGGCCGCGTCGGCCTGGAGGCGGGCAGCAAGCCCGAGCTCATGGCGGTGCTCGGCATGTCCGACGCGGGCAACCGGCTGGTGGTGTGCAACGGTTACAAGGACCGCGAATACATCCGGATGGCGCTGATCGGCCGCCTGCTCGGCCACCGCGTCTACATCGTGGTGGAAAAGCTCTCCGAGCTGGAGCTGGTGATCGAGGAGTCGCGCGCCCTCGGCATCGAGCCGCTGATCGGGATGCGGGTGCGGCTGGCCTCGATCGGCAAGGGCAAATGGCAGAACACGGGCGGCGAGAAATCGAAGTTCGGCCTGCCCGCGCCGCATGTGCTGCACATGGTGCGGCGCCTGGCCGAGGCCGGGCTGCTGCCGGCGCTGCGCATGCTGCATTTCCACCTCGGCTCCCAGATCGCCAACATCCTCGACATCCAGCGCGGCATGCGCGAGGCGGCCCGCTATTACGCCGAGCTGCGCGCCATGGGCGCGCCGCTGGACTGCATGGACGTCGGCGGCGGGCTGGGGGTGGACTACGAGGGCACGCGCTCGCGCAGCGCCTGCTCGATGAACTACAGCGTGGAGGAATACGCCCATAACGTGGTGCACACGCTGTGGGAGATCTGCGCCGAGCACGGGCTGCCGCACCCCTCCATCATCACGGAGTCCGGCCGCG
>JADLCS010000085.1 GCA_020847075.1 Gammaproteobacteria bacterium | reverse complement strand
TCCAACGATTACGCCATGCTGCAGGAGGCCGATCGCATCGTGGACCGCGTCATGGCGCTGGCCGCCGATCTCGGCGGGGTGATCTCGGGCGAACACGGCATCGGCATCACCAAGCTGCGCTATCTGGATCCGGCGACGCTGGCGGAGTTCGTCGACTACAAGCGGCGCGTCGATCCGGGCGAGCACTTCAATCGCGGCAAGCTGATGCCGGGCTCCGGGCTCGCCAACGCCTATACGCCCTCCCTGCGCCTGGTGCAGCAGGAGGCGCTGATCCTGGAGGACAGCGAGCTCGGCGCCCTCAACGACGACATCCGCCATTGCCTGCGCTGCGGCAAGTGCAAGCCGGTGTGCACCACCCATGTCCCGCGTGCGAACCTGCTCTATTCGCCGCGCAACAAGATCCTCGCCACCGGCCTGATGATCGAGGCCTTCCTCTACGAGGAACAGACCCGGCGCGGCATCTCGATCCGCCACTTCGACGAGATGAGCGACGTCGCCGACCATTGCACGGTCTGCCACCGCTGCCTCTCGCCCTGCCCGGTCGACATCGATTTCGGCGACGTCACCATCCGCATGCGCAACATCCTGCGCGCGCGCGCCGGCCGGCGCTCCAATCTCGGCACCCGGCTGTCGATGGCCTTTCTCAACGTGACCGACCCCGCCACCGTCAAGCTCATGCGCAAGGGCATGATCGAGTGGGGGTATCGCGCGCAGCGCCTGGCGCATCGGGTGGTGAAGACCTTCACCCCGCCCGGACCGCCGGCGCGGCCGGCGGCCACTACCGGGGCGGTGAAGATCCCGGCGCAGATCGTCCATTTCGTCAAGAAGCCGCTGCCGGGCGGACTGCCGACCAAGACCACGCGCGCCCTGCTCGGCCTGGAGGACGACAAGGTCGTCCCCATCGTCCGCGACCCGGCCCGGGTGACCGAGCAGTCCGACTCGGTGTTCTATTTCCCCGGCTGCGGCTCGGAGCGGTTGTTCAGCCAGATCGGGCTCGCGACGCTGGCCATGCTGTACGAGGTCGGGGCGCAGACGCTGCTGCCGCCGGGCTATCTGTGCTGCGGCTATCCCCAGCTCTCGAGCGGCGACGAGGCGCGCGGGCGCCGCATCACCACCGACAACCGCGTGCTGTTCCACCGCCTCGCCAACACCGTCAATTATCTCGACATCAAGACGGTGATCGTGTCCTGCGGCACGTGCATGGACCAGTTGCTCAAGTACGAATTCGAGAAGATCTTCCCCGGCTGCCGCCTGCTCGATATCCACGAATACCTGATGGAGAAGGGCGTGCGTCTGGAGGGCGTGCAGGGCGTGCAGTACCTCTATCACGAACCCTGCCACACCCCGATGAAGACCTACGACTCGCTGCAGGTGACGGCGCGCCTGCTGGGCCAGCCCGCGGCGCTGTCGGACCGCTGCTGCGGCGAGGCCGGCTCCTTCGCCGTCGCGCGCCCGGACATCGCCACTCAGGTGCGTTTCCGCAAGCAGGAGGAGCTGCAGAAGGGCATCGCCGCGCTGACCGGCGAGCCCCGCGTCGTGGCCGGCGAGGTCAAGCTACTGACCTCGTGTCCGGCCTGCCAGCAGGGCCTCTCGCGCTATGCCGAGGATACCGGGCTCGATACCGACTACATCGTGGTGGAGCTGGCCAAGCACCTGCTCGGCGAGGGCTGGCAGCAGGCCTTCATCGACAAGGCGCGGCAGGGCGGCATCGAGCGCGTGCTGTTGTAGGGCGCGCCCGCCCCCCGGGCTGCGTCGGCAAAACCCGGGGACAGATTTATTAAATCTGTCCCCTCTTTCTCAACATGACTCTGTTGGGCGTTGAGCTTCGCGTCGCTCAGCCCAACCTACGAATCTCGTCGCGACGGCTTTGTAGGGTGGGCACGTGTTCGTGCCCACGCGGAACGAGATTCGGGGGTTGGCCACGGCAAGCAATTCATGCCGGCGCAGCGACGGCGACGCTGCGTGGGCGCGTAAAGCGTGCCCGCCCTACATCGGGAATCCGGCAATCGTCGCCCGGAGGGAGGCGCGCAGCGCCGGAATCCGAGGTTTTGAATCGCTCCCGGATTCCGCGGTGTTCTCTCCGGGCCACGTGCTGTTGTAGGTTGGGCTGAATACAATGAAGCCCAGCATGATTGGCGGAACCCGGGGACAGGGTTATAACCCTGTCCCCTCTTTCCGACGTTGGGCTTCGCGTCGCTCAGCCCGACCTGCGCAGGGTTCAATCTACACAGGATCGGCTGCCGCGTTCGGGCGGGCGCGTCTTCAGGTCAGGGTGCGCACGCCGTTCGCGGTGCCGAGCAGCAGGACGTCGGCCGGGCGGCGCGCGAACAGGCCGTTGGTGACCACGCCGGCCAGGTTGTTGATGTCGGCCTCCAGCGTGCCGGCGTCGAGGATCGTGAGGCCGTGCACGTCGAGGATCACGTTGCCGTTGTCGGTGACGAACTTGTCGCGCAGCACCGGGCGGCCGCCCAGCTTGACCAGTTCCCGCGCGACATAGCTGCGCGCCATCGGTATCACTTCGATCGGCAAGGGAAATTTGCCCAGCACGTCGACCAGCTTGGAGTCGTCCGCCACGCACACGAACTTTCGGCTGGCGGCCGCGACGATCTTCTCGCGCGTCAGCGCGCCGCCGCCGCCCTTGATGAGCTGCAGGTAGTGGTTGCTCTCGTCGGCGCCGTCGACGTAGACCGGCAGCTCATCGACCGCGTTTAGGTCGAAGACCGGGATGCCGTGGCCTTTCAGGCGGGCGGCCGAGGCCTCGGAACTCGCCACCGTGCCCTCGATCCGGTGCTTGATGCGGGCCAGCGCGTCGATGAAGAAGTTGGCGGTGGATCCGGTGCCGACCCCGACCACGGCGCCCGCGTCGATGTGGTCGAGGGCGGCCTCGGCGGCCTGTTTTTTCTGTTCGTCGCGCGTCATGGCAGTCGCTCTCCCAATAGGAATATTCTCCAGATCATACCGGTACGCGCCGGCGATGTCATGGGCGGGGCCGGCATGGAGCTAGGCAGGCGGGGGCTTAATTGATACTTTATGCCGATGCCGAAAGCCTATCTCACCCGGATACTGAAGGCGCGGGTCTACGATGTCGCCCGCGAAACCCCGCTCGACCCGATGCCGTCGCTGTCGAAGCGAACCCGCAACACCGTGCTGCTGAAGCGCGAGGATCTGCAGCCGGTGTTCTCGTTCAAGCTGCGCGGCGCCTATAACAAGCTCAGCAAACTCTCCGCCGGCGGACATCGGGGCGGCGTGATCGCCGCCTCGGCAGGCAATCACGCGCAGGGCGTCGCCCTGGCGGCGAACCGGCTCGGCATGAAGGCGCTGATCGTGATGCCCGCGACCACCCCCGCCATCAAAGTGGACGCCGTACGCGCCTACGGCGCCCGCACGGTGCTGCATGGCGACACCTACGACGAGGCCTGCGCCCACGCCTATGAACTCGCCGCCGCGCAGGACCTGACCTTCATTCATCCCTACGACGACCCGGACGTCATCGCCGGGCAGGGGACCGTCGCGCTGGAGATCCTGCGCCACGACCCCGAACGCATCCACGCCATCTTCGTCCCCGTCGGCGGCGGCGGCCTGATCGCGGGGATCGCCGCCTGCGTGAAGACGCTCTATCCGCGCATCAGGATCATCGGGGTCGAGCCCGACGACGCGCCGTCGATGCATCACGCGCTCGAGCGGGGGCGCCGCGTGCGGCTCCCGCAGGTGGGCATCTTCGCGGACGGCGTGGCCGTGCGCCAGGTCGGCAAGGAGCCGTTTCGCATCGCCCGCGCGTGCGTCGACGAGGTGCTGCTGGTGTCCGCCGACGAGATCTGCGCGGCGATCAAGGATATCTTCGACGACACCCGCTCCATCGCCGAGCCGGCCGGGGCGCTGGCCGTCGCCGGATTGAAAAAATACGTTGAGCGTGAAGGACTAAGCAATCAATGCCTGGTCGCGATCGACAGCGGCGCCAACATCAATTTCGACCGTCTGCGCCACGTGTCCGAGCGTGCCGACGTGGGCGAGCGGCGCGAGGCGCTGCTCGCCGTGACGATCCCGGAGGAACCGGGAAGCTTCCTGAATTTCTGCCGCGTGATCGGGCGGCGCAACGTCACCGAATTCAATTACCGCTACGCCGATGCCCGCCAGGCCCATGTGTTCGCCGGCATCGAGGTGGCGCGCGGGGGCGAGGGGCGCGAGGCGATCATCCGCCTGCTGCGCGAGCGCGGTTATCCGGTGACGGACATGACCGACAACGAGATGGCCAAGCTGCATGTCCGCTACATGGTCGGGGGGAGGGCGCAGGGTCTGCAGGACGAGGTGCTCTACCGGTTCGAGTTTCCGGAACGCCCCGGGGCCCTGCTGGAGTTCCTCGGCTGCATCGGCCGGCGCTGGAACATCAGCCTGTTCCATTATCGCAATCACGGCGCCGCCTACGGGCGCGTGCTGGTCGGAGTGCAGGTGCCGGCGCGCGACAAACCCGAGCTGCAATCCTTCCTCGACACGCTCGGTTACGAGTACTGGGAAGAGAGTTCCAATCCGGTGTACAGGCTGTTCCTGGACGGATCCTGAACCGGAAAAAAAGACTCGCGAGAGAGGACTCCGAAATGCAAAAAGGCCCGTAAAAACGGGCCTTTTTGCCTTCTCAGGGGCACGGGCCCCATGATCGAGAGCCCGTGCCTGTCCTGATGCTACTTACTTCTTCTTGGCAGCTGCCTTTCTCTTCTTCTTGGGAGCTGCTTTCTTCTTCGCGGCCGCCTTCTTCTTGGGGGCGGCTTTCTTCTTGGTCGTTGCTTTCTTCACTGCCTTCTTCTTCGTTACCGTTTTCTTCTTGGCTGCTGCTTTCTTAGTGGCCATTGACAATCCTCCAAGTGTTAAACGCAAGGGTAGTATAAACATCTTTGCACATAATGCTAGTCTCTTGTGCAAAATTTTACTTTCGATGTGTGTATCGACGGTCGTGAATTATTCTTGAGCCGGCGTCCGAATATTTTTCGATGACGCGCGCGCGGCGGCGCGCAGTCGTTCGATGATGGTCGTTGCCGCATGATGCGCGCGAGTGCGGATCGATGCATCGCGCAGGTCGCGACGAGAGATGACGGCGTCTGATCGAGGGGAGAAACGGGTCGCGCGTGCTATTCCGCGCGGCATCCGCCGCATCCGCGGCGATGCGTCCGGGCGTTTATTCGAGGGAGAGGATCGCGGACCATTCCGCTGCCGTGACCGGCATGACGGAGAGGCGGTTGCCGCGCGCCAGCAGCCTCATGCCCGCCAGCGCCGGGAACGATTTCAGCTCCTGCAGGCTGATGATGCGCTCGAAGGCGCGCTCATGGCGCACGTCCACCATGAACCAGCGCGGCCGGTCCGGCGTCGACTTCGGGTCGTAGTGGGGGTCGTCCGGGTCGAAGGCGGTGAAGTCAGGATAGCCCTCGCGCACGATGCTGACGATGCCGGCGATGCCGGGAACGGCGCAGTTGGAATGGTAGAAGAAGGCGTGATCGCCGCGCCGCATCTCCCGCAGATAGTTGCGCGCCTGGTAATTGCGCACGCCGTCCCAGTGCTCGGTGCGCCGGGGGCGGCGCGCGAGATCGGCGATGGAGAATGCCTCGGGTTCGGACTTCAGCAGCCAGTAGTTCATGCGTGTTCCCGTGTGGAAAGGGCGTGGTGGAAATCGTGCCGTCGCACCTCGCTGAAACAGCCGTCGAGCGCGACGTCCCAGGCGGCGGCCCGCAGGCGCTTCACCCGCTGGAACTCGAACGCGAGCCCGTAGAGGCGCGGACGCCGCCAGTGGCGGCGATGGCGGAGAAAGGCGAGGCTGCGGTCATAGTAGCCGCCGCCCATGCCGAGGCGGTGCCCGTGACGATCGAAGGCGACCAGCGGGGCCAGGATCAGGTCCAGCGCGCCGGCACGCACCCGGGCGCGCGCCGGGTGCGTCGGCTCCGGGATGCCGTAGCGATTGATCCGCAGCGCGTCGCCGGCGCGATAGGGCACGAACCAGAGCCGGTTCGAGCCCAGGGGATCGAGCACGGGCAGATAACAGCGCTTGCCCATGGACCAGGCGCGCCGCAGCAGCGGTCGCGGGTCCATCTCGCCGTCATTGGGCAGATACACCCCGATGCGCCCGCTGTTGCGGAAGGCGGGGCTCGAAATGGCGAGCCGCGTCATGCGGCGCGCGGCGGCGCGGCGTTCGGCCGCGCTCAGGCGGCGGCGTCTGGCGCGGAGATCCCGGCGGAGGCGTGTTCGCTCGGACACGGGTGCAAGGTGGCGGTAGGGTGGCAAGGGGCGCGGAAGCGGGGTAAGTGGGCATCCTCCGCCTCCGCCGTCGCGAACTTTCGCCCTTGAACCAACGGTTCAGGTGGGAACTTCGGCGATATCACAGGCTTTCCGCCGCTGGCGGACATGCTCAAAGATATCGACACTCAGTCCCCCGGGCTAATGAATAGGCTCAAGAGTAGTACAGGTTCGCTAACGAACGTCGCAGGGGATACCCGGACCCCATCATCCGCCACTCGGGGTCAAAATTCAATCTGCCGGTTCTTGTCCAGCACGTGTTCGATACGGTTCTGCAGGGCGAGCAGTCTGGGCGCCACCTGCCGGTCGTAATCCGCGAGGCTGGCGCGGTGCTGCAGCAGTTCATGCACGATATTGAGGCTGGCCATGACCGAGATCCGGTCGATGCCGACCACTTTGCCGGACTCGCGCAGCTCGCGCATCCTGGTGTTGAGATATTGCGCCGAGCGCAGCAGGGATTCCCGCTCTTCCTCGGGGCAGGCGATGCGGAACTCCTTGTCGAGGATGTTGACGGTGACCGCGACCGGATCGGGTTTCATAGCTCGACTTCCAGGGTCTTGAGACGGGAGATCATGGCCTCGAGCTTGGCGCGCGACAGTTCATGCCTGTCCGTCAGCCGCGCCTGCGCCGTCTGCAACTGGGTCTGCGCGGCCTTGAGCCGGGTGTTCTCCTCGCGCAGGCGTTCGCACAGCTTGATCAGCTCTTCGATACGCAGCGTCAGCAGGTCGAGATCCAGTTTTTGCGGGGAATTTATCTGCTTGGCGGTCATACGGGGCACTATAGAGCGGAGTCCGTCCACGGTCAATGGCCGCCCGGGACGCGTGCGCCAAGGCATCGCCTGCGTGGAGGTTTTTCTTTATCATTGGCCCGGTGCGTCCCTTGCATGTCCTTGGGCGAGGCGGCGGTTCCGTTCGGAGTTCGAACTCATGCGTGTGACATGACGGGGGAAAGTTGATGGACTGGTCGCGGGTCAATGCCGCCTTGCGCCGCCTCGGCGTCGCCACCGACGCGGCCGAGGGCCACGGCGTTCTGTGCGGGCTGCTGTGCGCGCGCGGCCCTTCCACCGAAGGCGCCTGGCTCGATCTGGTGCGCTCCGAACAGACCGCCGGTGCGGTCGGTTCCGCCGATGCGGAGGCGTGGGAGGAACTCTCCCGCCTCTACCGCGCGACCCTCGGCCAGTTGCGCGACGAGGGATTCGCCTTCGCCCTGCTGCTCCCCGAGGACGACCAGCCCCTGCTGCTGCGCGCCGAGGCGATGACGGAATGGTGCCAGGGTTTCCTGTACGGGTTCGCGGCGGGCGGGGTGGAGGATACCCAGACGCTGCCCGAGGAAGTGCGGGAGGTCGTCGAGGATATCGTGGAGATATCCCACGCCTCCGCCGATGGCGATGAAGGGGAGCCCGGCGAGACGGCCTACGCCGAACTGATAGAATATCTGCGCGTCGGCGTCATCCTGGTCTTCGAGACGCTCGAGGCCGAGCGCGCCGGCGCCGCCGCCGACCGGGTGATCCACTAGAGGCCATGAACAGACCGAAGAGCGCAGATTTGCAGGAATTCTCCCGCCGCCGCCGCCGGCTGATGCAGATGATGGGGCGCGACGGCATCGCCATCCTGCCCACCGCCTCCGTGGCCGTGCGCAACCGCGACGTCGAATATCCCTTCCGTCCCGAGAGCGATTTCTATTATCTGACCGGCTTCGAGGAACCGGAGTCCGTCGCCGTGCTGGTGCCCGGGCGCGCCGGCGGCGAGTTCATCCTGTTCTGCCGCGAGCGGGATCCCAGGATGGAGCTGTGGACCGGCCCCCGTCACGGCCCGGAGGGCGCGCGCGCCCACTTCGGCGCGGACGAGGCCCATCCCTTCGACGCCATCGACGATCTGCTGCCCGGTCTGCTCGAGGGCCGGGCCAAGGTCTATTACACGATGGGCAGCAACCGGGACTTCGACCAGCGCATCACCGACTGGCTGAAGTCTCTCCGGCGCAAGTCGCGCGCCGGCGTGCACCCGCCGGACGAGATCGTGTCGCTGGAGCACCTGCTGCACGAGATGCGTCTGTTCAAGAGCCGCGGCGAGGTCGCCATCATGCGCCGGGCGGCCGAGATCTCGGCGGCGGCGCATTGCCGCGCCATGCGGCAGTGCCGGCCCGGCATGCTGGAATATCAGCTCGAGGCGGAGCTGTCCCACGAATTCATCCGGCGGGGCGCGCGCAGTCATGCCTATCCGCCCATCATCGGCGGCGGGGCCAATGCCTGCGTCCTGCACTATATCGATAACGACGCGCCGCTCGTCGACGGCGACCTCGTGCTGATCGACGCCGGCGCCGAATACCGCGGTTACGCGGCCGACATCACGCGCACGTTCCCGGTCAACGGCCGCTTCAGCCCGGCCCAGCGCGCCGTCTACGAGGTGGTGCTCGCCGCGCAGCACGCGGCCATCGCCAAGGTGCGGCCGGGCAATCACTGGACCGATCCGCACGACGCCGCCGTGCGCACCCTCACCCAGGGCCTGGTCCGGCTCGGCCTGCTGAAGGGGGATGTGCGCACGCTGATCCGGAAGCGCGCCTATCAGCGCTTTTTCATGCATCGCACCGGCCACTGGCTCGGCATGGACGTCCACGACGTGGGCGATTACAAGATCGGGGACAGCTGGCGCCTGCTCGAGCCCGGCATGGTGCTGACCGTCGAACCCGGCCTCTACATCCCCGCCGGCGGCAAGGGCGTGGCGAAGAAGTGGTGGAACATCGGCGTGCGGATCGAGGACGACGTGCTGGTGACGCGCGCCGGCTGCGAGGTGCTCACCCACGGGGTGCCTAAGGCGGTGGACGAGATCGAAGCCCTGATGGCGGCCTGAACGGTATGATCACCGCGGCCGACCGGGCAGCCGACGATTTCGACGTCCTGATCGTAGGCGGCGGGATGGTCGGCGCGAGCCTGGCCTGCGCCTTGGCGCATCGCCCGCTGCGCATCGGCGTGGTCGAGTCGGTCTCTTTCGGCGCCGCCGCGCAACCCAGTTACGACGATCGCTCCATCGCGCTCGCCTACGGCACCCGGCGCATCTTCGAAGGCATGGGCCTGTGGCGGGAGATCGCCGCCGCGGCGGCCCCGATCGAACGTATCCACGTGTCCGACCGCGGTCATTTCGGCGCCACCCGCCTGCGCGCCGACACCTGCGGATTCGAGGCGCTCGGCTACGTGGTCGAGAGCCGCGCCCTGGGCCGGGTCTTCGCCGCCGCCCTGACCGCGCTGCCCGGGGTGGAGCTGATCAGCCCGGCGCGGGTCGCGGCCATCGAGCCCGCGGCCGAGCGCCTGCGCGCGCGCATCGAGCAGGGCGCCGGGACGCGGACGGTGACGGCGCGGCTGGTGGTCGGCGCCGACGGCGCGGAGTCGAGTGTGCGCCGCTGGAGCGGCATCGGCGTGCAGCGCGCGGAATACGGCCAGAGCGCGCTCATCGCCAATCTGACGCCGGAATATCCGCACCGCAATGTCGCCTACGAGCGCTTCACCGACAGCGGTCCGCTCGCCCTCCTGCCCATGACGGACGAACGCTGCGCGCTGGTGTGGACGGTGCGCACGGAACAGTGCGCGGCCATCCAGTCGCTCGACGACGACGCCTTTCTCGCGCGCCTGCAGGGGCGTTTCGGCGGACGTCTCGGGCGCCTGCTCCGCGTCGGCGCGCGCGCGTCCTATCCGCTCGCGCTGGTGCGTGCCCGCCGCTATACCGCGCCGCGCCTGGCGCTGATCGGCAACGCGGCGCATACCCTGCATCCGATCGCGGGGCAGGGCTTCAATCTCGGTCTGCGCGACGTCGCCGCGCTGGCCGAGGTGGTCTGCGACGCGCTGGCGGCGGGGCGGGACATCGGCGCCGGCGACGTGCTCGCGCGCTACGAGCAATGGCGCCGGCGCGACCAGGAACACGTGCTGCGCGCGACGGACGGCCTGGTGCGTCTGTTCTCCAACGACCGCGCCCCGCTGGTGCTGGCGCGCACGGCCGGCCTGCTGCTGGTGGATCTGCTGCCGCCGGCGAAGCGGGCGCTGATGCGCCGCGCGATGGGGCTGGCCGGCCGCCAGCCGCGCCTCGCGCGCGGGTTGCCGCCGTGACGGGCGCCGGGGCGCGGGCGGACTGCGACGTCGCGATCGTCGGCGCCGGCATGGTCGGTGCGACGCTGGCCTGCGGTCTGGCCGAAGGCGGGCTGCGCGTCGCGCTGGTGGAGGCCACGCCGCCGCCGGGGGACTGGCCCGCCGGCTCGGTGGACACGCGGGTCTCCGCGCTGACCGCGGCCTCGCGCCAGATCTTCCTGCGCCTCGGCGCCTGGTCGGACATGGTCGAGCTCGGCGTCAGCCCGTTCGGTCACATGCGCGTGTGGGACGCGGGCGGCCGCGGCTCGATCCATTTCGATTGCGCCGACATCGGCACGGCCCAGCTCGGCCATATCGTGGAAAACCGCGTCATGCAGCGCGCGCTGCTGGCGCGCGCGCGCGGGCTCGGCGGCCTCGCGCTGCATTGTCCCGCCGGCCTGGAGACGCTGGAGCCGCGCGCGGCGGCGATCCGGGTCGGCCTGTCCGACGGCGGCGTATTCGACGCGCGCCTGGTGGTCGGCGCCGATGGCGCCGCCTCGCGCGTGCGGCAGCTCGCCGGCATCGGCGTGCGCGGCTGGGGTTACGACCAGCACGCGCTGGTCGCCACCGTCGCCACCGAGCGGCCGCACGAAGAGACGGCGTGGCAGCGCTTTCTCCCGACCGGACCGCTCGCCTTCCTGCCCCTGCGCGACGGCCGTTGTTCGATCGTGTGGTCCACGGATCCGGCGCGCGCGCGGGAACTGGTCGGCCTCTCCGACGCGGAGTTCATGGAACGGCTCGCCGAGTCCTTCGAGTACCGGCTCGGGCGGGTCACCGGGGTGAGCGGCCGCGCGACCTTTCCCCTGCGCCTGCAGCACGCCGCCGGTTACACCGCGCCGCGCGTGGCGCTGATCGGCGACGCCGCGCATGTCATCCATCCCCTGGCCGGACAGGGCGTCAATCTCGGGCTGCTGGATGCGGCGGCGCTCGCCGAGCGGGTGCTCGACGCGGCGGCGGCCGGCATGGACATCGGCGCGCCGCGCGTGCTGCGGGGCTACGAGCGCTGGCGCAAGGGCGACAATCTGGGGATGATGCTGGCGATGGACGGTTTCAAGCGCCTGTTCGGCTCCGCCGCGTCGCCGCTGCGCCTCGCGCGCAATCTCGGCCTCGATTTCGCCGACGCCGCGGCGCCGCTCAAGCACGCGATCATCCGCCGCGCCATGGGCCTGCGCGGCGACCTGCCGCGTCTGGCGAGACAGGGGTATATCTAATCAGATGGGGACAATCAATCAAATGGGGACAGATTTCAAATCTGTCCCCCTTCCTTATCCATCCTCTGCCCTTAAGGGGAGGGATTTGAAATCCCTCCCCGGCGGCTGATTCTTCCTTATCCACCTGCTGTCGTAACACTGCTAAGGGGACGGATTTAAATCCGTCCCCGACTCAACCGCGTCCCCGACTCAACCGAATCCGTCCCCTCTTTCAGTGATTCGCCGTTCCAGCTCCGCCAGGCGCTCCGGCGTGCCGATGTCCATCCATGCGCCTTCGTACAGCTCGCCGTCGACCGCGCCGCGGTCGGCCGCCGCGCGCAGCAGCGGCGCGAGCGGGAAGGCGCCGGGCGCGCAGCCGGCGAACAGCTCGGGCCGGTAGACGCCGATGCCGCCGAAGGTGTGGCGCGGGGCCACGCCGTTGCCGATGCGGCCCTCCGCGAGGGTGAAGTCGCCGGCCGGGTGGTGCGCGGGATTGGACACGAGCACGAGATGCGCCAGCGCGCGCGGCGCGCGCGGCAGCCGTTCGAACGGATAATCGGTCCAGATATCGCCGTTCACCACGACGAACGGCTCGGCGCCCAGCAGGGGCAGGGCGCGTAGGATCCCGCCCCCGGTCTCCAGGCCGCCTTCACCCTCGGGGGAATAGACGATGCGCAGGCCGTAGCGCGCGCCGTCGCCCAGGCGGTCCTCGATCCGCGCGCCGAGATGGGCGTGATTGATGACGACGTCGCCGATGCCGGCCCGCGCCAGCGCGCGCAGATGGTATTCGATCAGGCTATGGCCGCCCGCCTCGAGCAGCGGCTTCGGCACCGTATCGGTGAGCGGCCGCATGCGCTCGCCGCGTCCGGCCGCCAGGATCATCGCCCTCATGACGGGGCCCTCTGTCCGGGAGGCATCGCCTCAGGAGAAATCTTCCGCCTTCTGCTCGCGCCCGAACAGGGATTTCACGGCCGCGCGCGGATCCTTGCCCTCGTGCAGCACGCGCTGCACCTCGGTGGCGATGGGCATGTCGATCCCGCGCGCGCGCGCGAGCGCGGCGACCTCGCGCGCCGTCTGCACGCCTTCGATGACCTGACCGATCTCCGCGCCGGCTTGCGCGAGGGTCCGTCCGCGCCCGAGCGCCAGCCCGAGGCGGCGGTTGCGCGACTGATCGTCGGTGCAGGTGAGCACCAGATCGCCGAGCCCGGCCAGGCCCATGAAGGTCTCCCGGCGGCCGCCCAGGGCGACGCCGAGGCGCATGATCTCGGCGAGGCCGCGCGTCACCAGCGCGGCGCGCGTATTGGCGCCGAAGCCCAGCCCGTCGGCGATGCCGGCCGCGATCGCCAGCACGTTCTTGACCGCGCCGCCAATCTCCACGCCGACGATGTCGGTGGAGGTGTAGACGCGGAAGTAATCGTTGTGGAGGCGGCGGGTGAGCGAGGCGGCGAACCCGTCGTCGTTCGTCGCCACGGTGACGGCCGTGGGCAGGCCGCGCGCGACCTCCGCGGCGAAGGTCGGACCCGAGATCACCGCCAGCGGCAAGCGCCGGCCGGGGCATTCGTCCCCGATCAGTTCGTGCAGCGGTCTGCCCTGCCCGGGCTCCAGGCCCTTGGTCCCCCAGGCGATGCGGAGGTCGTCCGGCCGGTGCCGGATCACGGCGCGCACCACGGAACGGAACGCGCTGCTGGGCGCGGCGATGAGGACGTCGCGCGCGCGCGTCAGCGCCGCGGCGATATCGGGCGCGATCTCGAGGCGCGCGGGGAAATCGATGTCGGGGAGGTGCACGGGGTTCCGGCGGAGGCGCGCGAGCTCCGCCATCCGCGCCGGCTCGTTGCCCCACAGGAGGACCGGGCTGCCGTTGCCGGCCAGCAGGACGGCGAGCGCCGTGCCCCACGATCCGGCGCCGATCACGAGGATTGGGGCGGCGTTGTCTGCGGTCATGGGTGGAGCGGGGCGTCTCCGCTCAATGCCCGGCGTGGGACGGCGCGGCCTTCTGCTGCTGTTCCTGCATGGCCTTCATGTGCTGGGTGTAGAGCAGTTCGAAATTCACGGGCGCGAGCAGGAACTGGGGGAAACCGCCCTTGACCACCAGGTTGGAGACGGCCTCGCGGACGAAGGGAAACAGGATGTTGGGGCAGTAGCTGCCGAGCAGCTCGCGCAGCTCATCCTCCGGCAGTCCCTTGACGAAGAACTGCCCGGCCTGGTGCACCTCGGCCAGATAGGCGACCTTGTTCTCGAGCTTGGCGGTGACCGTGATCGAGAGGATGGTCTCGTAGACGTCCTCGCCGATCGCGGCGCTGCGGTTACTCAGGCTGACATCGATCTCGGGCGCCCACCTCTTTTCGTCCTGAAAGATCTGCGGGGAATTCGGGGTCTCGAAGGAGATGTCCTTGGAGTAGATCTTTTTGATGGCGAACTGTCTGGGGTTTTCATCCGACATGAAGGGATCCTCGGTGATCGTTCCACAATAATCCGGGCCCGGCTACCTTAACATGTTCGCCGGCGCCGTTCTATTCTCGGGCCTTGCTCAGGGGCAGGCCGGCACCCTCCCAGGCGAGGAGGCCGCCGGAGAGCTTGGCGACGGCGGTGAAACCGTTTCTGCGCAGCAGCGCGCCGGCGCGGGCGGCGCGCGGACCGGTGCGGCAATACACGATGACCGGCCGTTCGCGCCAGGACTCGAGTTCTCCGAGGCGTTGTTCCAGCGCGTCCAGCGGCACGTTGACGGCGTTGAGGATGTGTCCGCCGGAGAATTCGCCCGGATCGCGCACGTCGAGCGCGGCCGCGTCCTGGTGGTTGATCATCTCGACGGCCTCGGCCGGTTTGATCTCCCTGAAGCCGAGCAGACGGTCCTTGGCGACGCTCGCCGCCAGCAGGGCCAGGATGACGACGAGCGAGAGAAACAGCAACCAGTGATTGAGGATGAAGGCGCCAAGCTGATCCATCGGGAGTCGATCCATCGTCGGGCCGTCCCGGCCGGGACGGGGTGGCGCATAGCTTAGTCGATCTGGTCCGGCGCGGCCTCCCGCCGCCGCCCAGGGGGCGTGTCCGCCGGCGCGCGCTTGTATCATAATCCGCGTTCTTATCAAACAGATGGTTGCCTTTGCTCGTTCCGCCTATATATAGTCGTGTATACCGAAAATTAAACCCGGTCTAAATCGGAAGCCATGAACGCACATACGAACCGCCCCAGGCCGCTGGCCCTGATCATCCTCGACGGCTGGGGTTACAGCGAGGACCCGCGCCATAACGCCATCCATGCCGCGCGCAAACCCCACTGGGACCGCCTGTGGCGGGAACATCCGCATGGCCTGATCCAGGGCTCCGGCAGCTACGTGGGTCTGCCCGCGGACCAGATGGGCAACTCGGAGGTCGGCCACCTCAATATGGGCGCCGGCCGGGTGGTCTACCAGGAGATCACGCGCATCGACCGCGCGATCGCCGACGGCGAATTCCAGGCCAACCCGGTGATCCGCGGCGCGCTCGCGCGGGCGGCGGACACCGGCCGCGCGGTGCATATCCTCGGCCTGCTGTCCCCGGGCGGCGTGCACAGCCATCAGGAGCATATCCACGCGATGATCCGCGACGCGGTCGGGCGGGTCGGGGCGCGGGTCTATCTGCACGCCTTCCTCGACGGCCGCGACACGCCGCCCAAGAGCGCCGCCGCCTATCTGGAGGGCGTCGAACGGGTATTCCGGGACGCGGGCGGCGGGCGCGTGGCCTCGATCGTCGGGCGTTACTACGCCATGGATCGCGACCAGCGCTGGGAGCGCACGCGCCAGGCCTACGACCTGATCGCGGCGGGCCGCGCCGAATACCGCGCCGGGTCGGCGCGGGAGGCGCTGGAGCAGGCCTATGCGCGCGGCGAGACCGACGAATTCGTCAAGCCGACGCTGGTGGCGCCGCGCGACGGCCAGCCGGTGCGGGTGGAGGACGGCGACGTCATCCTGTTCATGAACTTCCGTTCCGACCGCGCGCGCCAGTTGACGCGCGCGTTCTGCGACCCCGCCTTCGACGGCTTCGAGCGCACGGCGCGCCCGCGCGTGGGGGAGTTCGTCACCCTGACCGAATACAGCAGGGACTTCGCCGTGTCGGTCGCGTTTCCCTCCTCGTCCATCGGCAACGGTTTCGGCGAGTACATCGCCGGGCTCGGCCTGCGCCAGTTGCGCATCGCGGAGACCGAGAAATACGCCCACGTCACCTTCTTCTTCAACGGGGGCGAGGAACGCGAGTTCGCGGGCGAGGAGCGCATCCTGGTGCCGTCCCCGAAGGTGGCCACCTACGACCTGAAACCCGAGATGAGCGCGGTCGAGGTCACCGACAGGCTGGTCGCCGCCATCGAAGGCGGCCGCTTCGACGTGATCATCTGCAACTATGCCAACGCCGATATGGTCGGTCACACGGGCAACCTCCCCGCCGCGGTGCGCGCGATCGAGACCCTCGATGGCTGTCTCGGACGGGTCTATGAGGCCCTGCGCGAGGTCGGCGGCGAGATGATCGTGACCGCCGACCACGGCAACGCCGAGCGCATGAGCGACGAGGCCACCGGCCAGGCGCACACCGCGCACACCTCCAATCCGGTGCCGTTCGTCTACGTGGGCCGGCCGGCGCACATCGTGCACGAGGGCGCGCTGTCCGACATCGCGCCCACCATGCTCTATCTGATGGGTATCGCCCCTCCGCCCGAGATGAACGGCCGCTCCATGGTGGAACTCGACGCGCCTTGAGATTATAGTGCGGGGGTGATGCCCACGCCTTCTTCCGCCGCGTCCTCCCCCGCGGGCGCGTTCCGTTCCGCTTTCCTTCGCCGGTGTCTCCCGGTGTCCGCGCTGTTCGTGCTGGCGGTGTTTCTGCTGTGCGTTCCGGCGCCCGCGCCGGTCGCGGCCGCCGCCGGCGCCGCGGCCGGGGCGGAGGAAAAGGACAAGGCCGCGAAGCTCGAAGTCCTGCGCCGGACGATCAAGGAACTGCGTACCTCGCTCGACAAGGCGCGCGGCCAGCAGGCCGAACTGCGCGCCCAACTGCGCGACGCCGAGGTGTCCATCGGGACTCTGAGCCAGTCGAGCAGGAAGCTGGAGAAGGAGCTGCGGCAGAAAGACGCGGAGCTGCGTGGCCTGCGCGCCCGGCGCGACGAGGTCAACGCGGCGCTCGAGCAGCAGCGCCGGGCCCTGGCGCAGCAGATCCTCGCCGGTTACGCGATGGGGCGGGAGGGGCACCTGAAGATCATCCTCAGCCAGCGGGACCCGTCCTCGGTCGGCCGCATGCTGACCTATTACGACTATCTCAACCGCGCGCGCGCCGCCCGCATCGAGGAGATCGACCACAGGCTGGCCGAGATCGGCGTCCTCGAGCACGCCATCGCCCAGCAGGCGGAGACGCTGGAGCAGTTGCACGGGGAGCAGGCCCGGCAGTTGCAGGCGCTGCGCGAGTCGCGCGGCGCGCGCCGCCAGATCCTGGTCAAGCTCGACGGCGAGATCAAGACCAAGCAGCAGAAGCTGGAGGCGCTGCTGCAGGACGAGCGCAACCTGTCGGAGCTGCTGATCAAGCTGCGCCGGGCGCTGGCCGAGATACCGGCCGACCGCCCGCCCGGACCGGGCGATTCCTCCCCCTTCGCCAGCCACAAGGGCAAGCTGTCCTGGCCGGCGCGCGGCAAGATCACCGCGCGCTACGGCGCCTCGCGCCAGGTGGGCTCGCTGACCTGGCGCGGGGTCGTGATCGGCGCCGAGGAGGGCGGCGAGGTCAGGGCGATCTATCGCGGGCGGGTGGCGTTCGCCGACTGGCTGCGCGGTTTCGGTCTCCTCATCATCGTCGATCACGGCGACGGGTACATGAGCCTCTACGGGCACAACCAGAGCCTCGCCAAGAACGTCGGCGACTGGGTCGAGCGCGGGGAGGCGATCGCGACGGTGGGCAACAGCGGCGGACAGGATTCGCCCGGACTGTATTTCGAGATCCGCCACAACGGCGTGCCGGACAATCCGCTGCGCTGGTGCCGGGCGGATACGCGCTGACACCGGTATTATTTCCGGTCGATGGCGGCGATTTTCTGCTAAAGTAGGCTCCGATTCGATTTGCCGCGCGCGCGGCCGATACCGTGGTCATGGAGGTCAAGGTAATGAAAATTGAAGCGCGTTATGTGTTGATCCTGGCCACCGGATTGATACTGGGCGTCTCGCTCACCATCGGCCACGGCGTGTTCGCGGAGCGCGAGGCGGCGCCGGCGCCGCTCCCGCTCAAGGAGCTGCGCACCTTCACCGACGTGTTCGCCAACATCAAGAACAACTATGTCGAACCCGTCGACGACAAGGAGCTGATCGACAACGCGGTGCGCGGCATGCTGGCCGGACTGGACCCCCATTCCGCCTATCTCGACGCCGCGTCCTACGAGGAGCTGCAGGTCGGCACCACCGGCGAGTTCGGCGGCCTCGGCATCGAGGTCGGCATGGAGAACGGTTTCGTCAAGGTCATCGCGCCGATCGACGACACGCCCGCCCAGAAGGCCGGCGTCGAGGCGGGCGATCTGATCATCCGGCTCGACGACACCCCGGTGAAGGGCATGAGCCTCAAGGAAGCGGTCGAGATGATGCGCGGCAAGCCGGGCACCTCGATCACCCTCACCATCGTGCGCGAAGGGCTCGACAAGCCGCTCAAGACCGTCATCACCCGCTCCGTCATCAAGGTGAAGAGCATCAAGAGCCGCATGCTGCAGCCCGGTTTCGGCTATGTCCGCATCACCCAGTTCCAGTCATCGACCGGTGGAAACCTGGTCGAGGCCGTCAACGCGCTCAAGAAGGAGGGCGGCGGCCAGCTCAAGGGCCTCGTGCTCGACCTGCGCAACAACCCCGGCGGCGTGCTCAACGCCGCGGTGGACGTGTCCGACGCCTTCATCGACAAGGGGCTGGTGGTCTATACCGAGGGGCGCACCGAGGATTCGCGCGTGGAGTTCCCGGCCACCCCGGGCGACCTGCTCGCCGGGGCGCCGATCGTGGTGCTGGTCAACGTGGGTTCCGCCTCCGCCAGCGAGATCGTCGCCGGCGCGCTGCAAGACCACAAGCGCGCGCTCATCATGGGCACCAAGACCTTCGGCAAGGGCTCCGTGCAGACGGTGCTGCCGATGAACGACGGCAGCGCCCTCAAGCTCACCACGGCGCGCTACTACACGCCGTCCGGCCGCTCGATCCAGGCCGAAGGCATCGTGCCGGATATCCCGCTGGAGAATGTCAGGCTGGCGGCGGTGGAGGAGTCCGAGTTCGGCGCCATCAAGGAGGCCGATCTGAGTCGTCACCTGATCAACGGCGACGCCTCGAAGCAGGGTGATGGTGCGAAGCCGGACGAGTCCGCGACCGGAACGCCGCCGGCCGCCCCCGGCGCCGACAAGAAGGAAAGTCTGGCGAGCGAGGACTATCAGCTCTATGAGGCGCTCAACCTGCTCAAGGGTCTGACCATCCTCAAGGGCGCGCGGTAACGTCCGGCGCGTGCGGGGCTGCGGGCATGACCGAGGTTTATTGAAACCGGCCGCCTTCATCGCCGGTCTGCTCCTCCTGCTGCCGCCGGTCTGCCTCCCGGGCGGGGCCGCGGCGGGGGAGGAGGTCTCCCGTCATCCGCCGGCGGTGAGCATCATCATCGACGACCTCGGCTATCGCCCGGCCTCCGGCGCCCGTGTCGTGGCATTGCCGGGGGCGATCACCTGCGCGTTTCTTCCCAATACCCCCCATGCGCGGCATCTCGCCACGCTGGCGCACGAGGCCGGCAAGGAAGTCATGCTGCATCTGCCGATGCAGGCGGTCGGCCGGCCGCTGATGGACGACGGCGGCCTGCTGGCGACGATGACGCGGCGCGAATTTCTGCGCGTCGTGCGCCGGGACCTGCTCGCCGTCCCCTATGTCAGCGGGATCAATAATCACATGGGCAGCCTGCTGACCCAGTCGCGCGGCCATATGGAGTGGCTGATGGAAGAGCTGAGCCAGTACAGCGGACTGTATTTCGTCGACAGCTTCACCTCGGTCCAGAGCATCGCGCACCGGGTGGCGGCCGAGAACCGGGTGCCCACGGTGCGGCGCGACATCTTTCTCGACGCGGTACAGGACGACGACGCCATCGCCCGTGAATTCGACGGCCTGATCGAGACGGCCAGGAAGCACGGGACCGCCGTCGCGATCGGACACCCGCACCCGCAGACGCTGGCCTTTCTGGAGGCGAACCTCGGTCGCCTGCGCGAGGCCGGCATCGAACTGCTGCCGGTCTCTCAGTTGATCCGCTATCGCCGTCTGCTCGACGACGAGGCCCGCACCGTGGTCGCGTCGAAGACCTGGTCGCCCGCGGCCGACGCCGGGTATCCGGCCCCGCGCATCAGCGACGCCAATTAGGTCATTACTATTTAGGGGACGGACTTAAGTCCGTCCCCGGTCGACGGCTGTATGGAATTGGGGACAGATTTAAAATCTGTCTCCAACTCTATTGCGGGGGCTTCTATGACGAGCGTACTGGTTCCGTTGGCGCAGGGCTGCGAGGAACTCGAGGCCGTGACGGTCGTCGATCTGCTCCGCCGCGCCGGCATCGAAGTGATCACCGCCGGACTGGACGAGCATCCCGTACGCGCCAGCCGCGGTACCCGCCTGATCCCGGACACGACCCTCGACGAGGCCATGCGGCGCGATTTCGACATGATCGTGCTCCCCGGCGGCCTGCCCGGCGCCGATCACCTGCGCGACGACGCGCGCATCATCGCCCTGCTGCGGCGCATGGACGCCGCGCGGAAGCATATCGCCGCGATCTGCGCCGCGCCGAAGGTGCTCGCGGCCGCGGGCCTGCTCGACGGCCGGCGCGCCACCGCCTTCCCCGGCACGCTGGACGCGCTCGCCGTCCCGCGCCTGCGATCGGCGGACGAACCGGTCGTGCGCGACGACCGCATCATCACCTCGCGCGGACCGGGCACGGCGATGGATTTCGCCCTGACGCTGATCGAAATCCTCGCCGGCCACGAGGCCCGCACCCGGGTGGAGACGGGCCTGGTCCGATGAAGGATCGAAAAATCGGGGACAGATTTATTTTTCCGGGATAATCCTGAAGGACTAAGGACTAAGGACTAAGGACTAAGGACTAAGGACTAAGGACTAAGGACTGAGTCTCGTAGGTTGGGCTGAGCGGCGCGAAGCCCAACGTTTCGAGCCACTTCTGTTGGGCTTCATTGCATTCAGCCCAACCTACCGCTAAGGACTAAGACTAAAAGAATTGGGGACAGATTTATTTTTCTTCCAGAAGAGGGGACAGCTAGCCGCGCGGAGCGGGGACAGATTTGAAATCTGTCCCCGATTGGAAAAAATAAATCTGTCCCCAATTCGACGGCGGTCCCCGATCCGGGGTCAGTCCCGGCCTGCCCTCAGCCATACCCACAGCAGGATGGTGGCGCCGAAGGCGGCGCTCAGCAGCCCGGCGACGCGATGCGCCCCGCTGTCGCCGCCGAGCAGGACGGCGGCGCAGATCAGCAGACCGCTGCCCGTGACCGCGGCCACGGTGCGGCGGTTGGCGCGCCGGACCGCGCCGCGCAGTTCGTCGAGCTGGGGCGAACGCCATTCCAGCCGCAGCTTCTCGTCGTGCACCCGCTGCAGGGTGTCGAACGCCAGGTCGGGCAGTTGCGCGAGCTTGTCCAGCCACTGGGGAAAGCGGGTCTTCACGGCGTTCATCAGGGCGAAGGCGCCCACGTGCTCGCTCATCCAGCGTTCCAGGAACGGTTTCGCCGTGTGCCACAGGTCGAGGTCGGGATACAACTGGCGGCCCAGGCCCTCGATGTTGAGCAGGGTCTTCTGCAGCAGCACCAGTTGCGGCTGCACCGGCATGTTGAAACGCCGCGCGGTCTGGAACAGGTGCAGCAGCAACCGCCCGAAGGAGATGTCCTTCAGCGGGCGTTCGAAGATCGGCTCGCACACCGTGCGTATCGCCGCCTCGAACTCGTCGACGCGGGTCCCGGAGGGCACCCAGCCCGACTGCACGTGCAGCTCGGCCACGCGGCGGTAGTCCCGGTTGAAGAAGGCGAGGAAGTTTTCCGCCAGGTAACGCTGATCCTCCGGGCTCAGTGTGCCCATGATGCCGAAGTCCACTGCGATGTAGCGGCCCTCGGGCGAGACGAAGATGTTGCCCGGGTGCATGTCGGCGTGGAAGAAGTTGTGGCGGAACACCTGCGTGAAGAAGATCTCGACGCCGCGCTCGGACAGCGCCCTGAGATCGACGCCCGCGTCCCGCAGGGCCTCGACGTCGCTGATCGGGATGCCGGAGATGCGCTCCATCACCATCACGTTGGCGCGGGTTTGCGGCCAGGACACCTCGGGTACGTACAGCAGGGGCGACGCGAGGAAGTTGCGCCGCAGTTGCGAGGCGTTGGCCGCCTCGCGCATCAGGTCGAGTTCGTCCAGGATGGTCTTCTCGTATTCCGCCACCACCTCGCGCGGGCGCAGACGCCGGCCCTCCGGCCAGTAGCGTTCGGCGAGGTCCGCCAGCGTGTGCAGCAGCCCGACGTCGCGCCGGATGACGCGGCGAATGCCCGGGCGCACCACCTTGACGATCACGGCGCGGCCGTCGGGCAGTTCCGCCGCGTGCACCTGGGCGATCGAGGCGGAGGCGAGCGGCGCCTCGTCGAAGGAGGCAAACACCGCTTCGATGGGCTCGCCGTAGGCGCGCTCGACGATCTCGCGCGCCACCGCGCCGGGAAACGGTGCGACGTTGTCCTGCAGGCGGGCGAACTCGTCGGCGATGTCGTCCGGCAGCAGGTCGCGCCGGGTCGACAGGATCTGGCCGAACTTGACGAACAGTGGACCGAGCTCCTCCAGCGCACACCGCAGGCGCACCGCGCGCGGCGGGCGCCGGCGGGGAAACCAGTTCCAGGGCAGCAGATAGAGCGCGAAGCGCACCGGGCGGAACAGGTGGGTCGCGAACACGATCTCGTCCAGCCCGTGCTTGATCAGCACGCGGTTGATGTGCAGCAGACGCAGGAGCTGGCCCGGACGGATGCGCATCATGCCCCCGTGTCGCCGCGGTCTTCGTCGAGCCGGCGCCGCAGGCGCGCCACGCGCTGCTCCAGCCGGTCGGCGTCGCCGCGCAGGACGTCCACCGCGGCGAGGAAGGCGTCGATCTCCGCCCGCGTCGGCGTCAGCCGGGCCTCTTCGTGCAGGTATTCGTCGAGATTGTCCGCCATGGCGGCGCCGGCCTCGCGCGACCAGCGGTCGAGGCCGCGTGCGAGGTTGCCGATCTGGTGCGCGGCGACGTCGCCGACGAGGCGGGAGAGGTGTTCCTCCCAGTCGATGTCGATGGCGTCCAGGATCGCCTTCAGGCGCCGGCCGAGTTCGATGTCGCCCTCGATGCGCAGATCGTCGCCGAACAGTTCCCGCCGCTGGCCGCGCCCCAGCGCGCCGCGCAGCAGCCCGAGCGGCGTGCCGGAAAAGACGGCGTCCGGCGCCCGTTCCAGCGTGGGCGCGAGGTCGAGGCCGTCGGCGCCGGGCAACAGGAAGAAGCACACGTCGAAGGGTCGCAGGCGCACCTCGATGGCCTTGCCGGACAGGCCGGCGAGCCGTTCGCGCGTGGCCGGGTCCAGCCGCAGGGCCTGATCGAGCGCCGCCCGCAGGGCGCCGAGTGCCGTCGTGGAGAGGAGCGTCCGCAGGCTCACCGGGCGATCTCGCGCCGGGTCAGAGTTTATAGCCGCGGTGCAGGGCGACGATTCCGGCGCTGAGATTGAGATAATCGCAGCGCGCGAAACCGGCGTCCTCCATCATCGTCTTGAGTTCGCCCTGCGGCGGATGCATGCGGATCGATTCGGCCAGATAGCGGTAGCTGGCCTCGTCCCGCGCCACCAGCCGGCCGATCAGCGGCAGCACCTTGAACGAATACCCGTCGTAGAGCCGCGCCACCGGCGCCAGCGTCGGCCGCGAGAATTCCAGCACGAGCAGGCGGCCGCCCGGTCTCAGCACGCGGTGGATCGAGGCCAGCGCGGCCGCCTTGTCGGTGACGTTGCGCAGGCCGAAGCCGATCGTGGCGAGGTCGAAACTGTTGTCGGCGAAGGGCAGACGTTCGGCATCGGCCTGCACGTACTCGATGTTGCCGGCCAGGCCGCGGTCGAGCAGGCGGTCGCGGCCGATGCCGAGCATCGCCGCGTTGATATCGGAGGAGACCACCATGCCGTCGGCGCCCGCGCGCGCGGCGAGCCGGCGGGTCAGGTCGCCGGTGCCGGCGGCGAGGTCGAGCACGCGCTGCCCGGCGCGCACGCCGGCGAATTCGGTCGCGAACCGCTTCCACAGCCGGTGTACGCCGAGCGACATCAGGTCGTTCATCAGATCGTAACGCCCGGCGACGGAGTCGAACACGCCGCGCACGCGGGCGCTCTTCTCCGCGGCGGGGATCCGCTCGAAGCCGAAGTGGGTGAGGCCGGTCTTGTCGGTCGGAGGCTTCATGGTCGGAATCTCCCGCCGGACTCAGCCGGTGGTCTCGCGCGCGTGGCCCGCCTGGCGCAGGCGCTGCAGATAATCGTCCCACAGCTCCTCGCGCCGCGCGCCCAGCCGGTAGAGCAGGTCCCAGGAATAGAGGCCGCTGTCGTGGCCGTCGTCGAACACCAGCTTGACCGCGTAGGTGCCGACCGGCTCGATGCCCTTGATGTTCACATGCTCCTTGCCGACCTGCAACACCTCCTGGCCCGGCCCGTGTCCGCGCACCTCGGCGGAGGGCGAGTACACGCGCAGCAGCTCGCACGGCAGCTCGAAACGGGCGCCGTCGTCGAAGGCGATCTCGAGCACGCGCGACTTCTGGTGCAGGCGGATCTCGCTGGGTCTGGGCTGTGGCTGGGTCATGTCCGGCTATCCGTTTTCCTGGTGTGCGGTCCGCGGTTGTCCAATAACTTTCCCCCTCCGCCCGCGTGCGGGGGGTAGGGGGAGGTGGGCGGGTTTTTGCTTTTCACTCAGTCCTTAGTCCTAAGTCCTGTGTTATCCGGCCCTTTCCACCCTTCAGGGCTGAGCGGGAGCGATGCTTCCGGGTTCCCGCGTCCGCGGGTGTGACGACCCGGTCATCATTCAATATTCCTCAAAGGATATACCGGCTGAGGTCCTCGTCCTCCACCAGCGCGCCGAGGTGACGATCCACGTAGGCGGCGTCGACGAGCACCTGCTGGCCGGGCCGGTCGGAGGCCTCGTAGGACAGCGTCTCCATCACCCGTTCCATCACGGTGTGCAGGCGGCGCGCGCCGATGTTTTCGGAGCGCTCATTGACCTGCCAGGCGATCTCGGCGAGGCGGCGGATGCCGTCGGCGCCGAATTCGATCGCGACGTTTTCGGTCGCGAGCAGCGCCTTGTACTGCTCGGCCAGCGAGGCGTCCGGCTCGGTGAGGATGCGCACGAAGTCCTCCGCCGTCAGCGCGTCGAGCTCGACGCGGATCGGGAGGCGACCCTGCAGCTCCGGGATCAGGTCCGACGGCTTGCTGAGGTGGAAGGCGCCCGAGGCGATGAACAGGATGTGGTCGCTCTTCACCATGCCGTGCTTGGTGTTGACGGTACAGCCCTCGACCAGCGGGAGCAGGTCGCGCTGCACGCCCTCGCGCGACACGTCCGGCCCGTGCGTGTCGGAGCGGCGCGTGATCTTATCGATCTCGTCGATGAACACGATGCCGTTCTGCTCCACGCCCTCCAGCGCGCGCGTCTTGATCTCTTCCTCGTTGACGAGCCTGGCGCTCTCCTCGTCGGTCAGCAGCTTGAAGGCCTCGCGGATCGGCAAC
>JADLCS010000100.1 GCA_020847075.1 Gammaproteobacteria bacterium | reverse complement strand
TGCATGGGTATGTTTACTTAATTACATCCATAAATATTGTTTCCAACTCAGGTTTCGACTGTACCACCTCATATATTTCAATATTGTTTTGGATGAGCATACGTAATATTGCTGCTATATCCGAATTGTTTTGCACCGTTATTTCTATCTTTTCATCAACACATTTTGTTGAATATTTTTCATTAAGGATTTTAAATGCGTTGTCAATATTATTGCAGGAAAGAGTAATGGTTTTGGTTGAGTTGTTTTTATTTTTTAATTCGTCAATTGTTCCTTCAAACAAGATGCTGCCCTGGTGTAAAATACCAATATGCGTAACTATTTTTTCAATCTCAGATAACAGGTGGCTGGAAATAAAAATGGTAATGCCAAATTCATTGTTCAATCGAACTAAAAGTTCACGCATTTCAATGATGCCATTAGGGTCAAGTCCATTTGTAGGCTCGTCTAACACTAACAAAGCCGGTTTATTAAGTAATGCAATAGCCAATCCCAATCTTTGTTTCATGCCTAATGAGAAGTTTTTTGTTTTTTTATTACCTGCCTCCGATAATCCTACTAATGAAAGAACCTCATTTATTCTTTCTTTAGGACATTTGTGTATTTTTTGCCAAACAAGTAAATTTTCAAGCGCAGAAAGATGCCCGTATACTGATGGGTATTCTATAAGTGAGCCTACTTTTTTCAACACTTCAATTCGATTGGCTTCAAAATTCTTTCCTAAAATAATAATCTCACCAAATTGTTTTTTGTTTAGCCCGAGCACTAAACTTAAAGTGGTCGTTTTCCCGGAACCATTTGCTCCCAAAAAGCCATATATCGAACCCTTTGGTACGGTTAGACTTATATTGTTCAGTACCATTTGTTTTCCGTACCTGTGAGTCAAATTCTGAATCGAAATACTGTCTGTCATTCTTATATGGTTGAATTTATTATATGGCGGTCTAATTTAGAAGTGTAGTCTTAAATGGTGCATAACACTCTGATTGCCGTACCGAAAATTGCATGCTACGAATACAGTGCTTCATCCAAAAAACGATAACTCCAGACCCTCTAC
>JADLCS010000084.1 GCA_020847075.1 Gammaproteobacteria bacterium | reverse complement strand
TCGCTCCAGGACTTGGACGTATCGGCCGGCCCGACGAGTATCAGGCCAGAGCCGAGGCCGAGGCTGGAGAACGTGTAGTCGCGCCGATCGTGCGAGTAGCGTGCCCCGGCGATGGCGGAGAGCCGGCCGGTGAAATGCCACTCCATCTCCGTGAATACGGCGTAGGAGTCGGTCTCCACGGCAGGCCGGTAGATGGACGTGGTGTCGAAGACCAGGTTGACGGGATTGCCAGGCCCCCCGGCGCAGGGGGTCAGCGGATTCGCGTTCGGGCAGGCGTACGGGCCCAGCGGCAGCAGTGGGGCCGGCAGGGCGTTGAGCGCCTGGTAGATGCCTGGCGCGAGGCCCACCAGCCAGCGGCTCGCGGCGTTCTCATGGAAGTAGAAGGCACCGGCGGTCCAGTCCAGTTTGTTGTCGAAGGCCTTGCCGATCAGATCGATCTCCTGGCTGGCCTGCCACTGATGGTCACGATAATCGACGTAGCCGAAGTTCACCGGGCTGCCGTCCATGTCGCGCCGATTGCGCGAATCGAAGGTGCGGTACGCGGAGATCGAGCGCAGCAGGAATGGATCGGTCTGCCACTCGACGCGCAGCGAGGCACCGCCGCCCTGGAACCTGAGGCGGTTCGAGTAGGTACCGTTGTCGACGCGCGGGTCCGGTGAGGTGAGCGCAGAGGTGAACGGCATGTTGCCGGGTGCCGTCCCCACCAGCGTATTCCAGAACGTGACGAGATTGCCGCTGGTGGGCGGCCAGGTGTTGACGTTGTCCCGGATCCAGGTCAGGTTGGCGGCGGCGTCGATGTCCGTATAGTCCCCGGCCAGGACGATCCTGGTGCGCTCGCCCGGTGTCCACGCCAGCTTGCCGTGCAGCACCGTGGTCCCCTCGGCACCGGAGCGGTCCGAATCGGACGCGTACGGGCGCCTCTGGAAGCCGTTCTTGCTGCGATAGGCGGCGGAAATGCGTGCCGCGACCGTCTCGGTGATCGGGCCGGTCAGTTCGAGATCGGCGTTGAAGCGCGAATCCTCGCCGCCGGTGATGCCGACGCGCCCACCGAACTTGTCGTCGGGATCCTTGGTGGTGATATTCAGTGCGCCACCCATCGTGTTCTTGCCGAACAGCGTGCCCTGCGGGCCCTTGAGGATCTCAACCTGGCGCACGTCCGCGAGTTCCATGACCGCGCCCTGGGCACGTCCGAGGTAGACGCCATCGACATAGACGCCGATGCCGGGGTCCGCCGTGGGCGCGTAGTCGAGCTGGCCGATACCGCGGATGAAGAACACGGCATTGGCGGCGCCGCCGACGTCGGTCGAGCCGGCCGTCAGGCTGACGTTCGGCGTGGCCTGTCCGAGATCGGTGATCGAGCTCAGATTGCGTGCGCTGATCTCCTCGGCAGTCACCGCCGTCACGGTGATCGGCGTCTGCTGCAGACTCTCGGAACGCTTGCGCGCGGTGACCACGACTTCCTCGAGCGTCGCCCCGCTGGCCGACGGACTCGTCTGGGCGTACGACACGGGCGATGAGCCAAGGCTCGCGATGGCGGCGGCGGCTGCCACCAGTCCGCGAGTGATGCCCGGTCCAACTGTTGCCGAATAGCGCGTCATGTGGCTTTCCCCCGTCAAGTGCAGATGACGTCGATGCGAGGCGTGGAGCGCGTTCCCGTGGCGCATCGAGGACACCGATATACCATCGAGTACGAAAACGAGACGACTCAATATGCAAAAATACTACAGAGAACAATACGGGCGGTCAACAGCGCGGGGCCCCGTGTGCGCACGGGGTGCGTGCACGGGCGGGACGCAGGTACCGAGCGCGTCGGTGTGACGCGAACGAGTTCAATTATCGACTGAGGGACCGGCGGGCGGCTGCACGCCGCCGGCGTTTCAGGCCTTGGCGCTGGCGCGCCCCGCTATCCGGTCGAACCAGCCGGCGACGTTGCGGTTGTCGCGGTTCAGGGGCTGGCCCATGGGCTCGAAGGTGGACAGGAAGCTGTACAGCATGATGTCGGCGAGCGTGAAGCGGTTGCCGCACAGGAAGGACTTGCCGCCCATCAGGCCGTCGAGCCAGCTCAGGCGCTGCTGGGCCGCGCGCTTCAGGCCCGGCGCCGCCTCGGGGATCGTCGGGATCCGATCCTTGAAGATGGCGAGGCCCTCGCCGAAACGGAAGGCATTGATCATCGGCTCGCAGATCAGCAGGTCGACGCGGCGCGTCCACATGCGCGTCGTCGCGCGTTCCTCCGGCGTCGTGCCGATCAGGGGCGGCGCCGGATGCCTCTCCTCCAGGTACTCGCAGATCGCCGTGATCTCGGAGAGATAGCTGCCGTCCCCGAGCGCGAGACAGGGCAGGCCGCCAGCAGGATTCCTGCCCAGGTAGGCCGGCTGGCGATTCTCTCCCTTGATGATGTCCACCGTCTCCACCGGCACGGTGAGTCCCTTCTCGGCGATGAACATGCGCACCACGAGCGGGTTCGGTCCGACGGAGCTGAAGAGTCTCATCCGCGTTCTCCCTGGGGTCAGCGGCGCCGCCGGTCTCACCGGCGACGCCGGTCGAATCTATAGCGGTCGGCGGCGAACGGCAATAGCGCTTCAGCCGGACTGCGAATGCGCATAGAATCCCGCCGGCAGGGGAGTCTTCAAGGGGGACCCATGGACTTCAACAAACTCATTGCGCGCGTCAAGGCCATCCTGCTGACGCCGAAGACCGAATGGCCCGTCATCGCCGCGGAAGAGGCCAGCGTGGGCGGCCTGTACAAGGATTACATCGTCTGGCTGGCGGGTGTTTCCGCGCTCGCGAGCTTCATCGCGATGAGCCTGATCGGCCGCTCGCTGATGCTCCTCGGGACGTTCCGCATGGGCTTCATGGCGGGGCTCACACGGGCGATCCTCAGCCTGCTGCTGGCGCTGGTGTTCACCTGGCTGTTCGCCTGGCTGATCGATGCGCTGGCGCCGAGTTTCGGCGGGCAGAAGAACCGCGTCCAGGCGCTCAAGGCCGCGGCCTACTCCT
>JADLCS010000083.1 GCA_020847075.1 Gammaproteobacteria bacterium | reverse complement strand
CGGAGCGAGAGACGGAGGACTCGCCGGCGAGGGAGACGACGGGGATGCCCATCCAGAGGGTCTCGCAGGTGGTGGTGGTGCCGGTGTAGGGAAACGGGTCCAGCGCGATGTCGATCTCCGTCAGCAGCGCCCGGTACTCACGGTCGGACAGCCGCCCGCGCGGATCGAGCCGTGCGGGCGTGACCCCGCCGGCGGCGAACCGGGTCTTGAGCCCCGCCTGTGTCTCGGCGTCTCCGGCGCGGGTCATGATCAGGCGCGCGACGGGGAACTCGCGCAGCAGCCGTATCCACAGGTCGAGGGATTCCGGCGAGACCTTGGGTAGAGTGTTCATCGAGCCGAAGACGGTGCCGGTCCCGTGTCCCGCCGCGGCCGGCGCGCGGGCGGGGCGCGATTCCGATGGCCGGTAACACCAGAGGGTGCGCGGGAGCCGGTAGAGGGCCTCGGAGTGCCACTGCTCTTGCCCCGGGGGATCGGTGTCGAGGGTGCAGAGGCGATAGTCGATGGCGTCGAGGCCGGTGGTGGCGGGATAGCCGAGGTACGTGACCTGGACCGGCGCGGGCTTGCGGGCGAAGACGGGCAGGCGGTTGCCGGCGGTATGCCCGGCGAGATCGACCAGGATATCGATGCCGTCGGCCCGGATGCGTTCGGCGAGCGCCTCGTCCGAGAGCCCGAGACAGGGTACCCAGTGGTCTGCGTGGGACTTCAGGCGCGCATTCACCTCGTCCTGCTGGCTGTGGCTGTAATAGGCGTGGATTTCCACCGCGGATTTGTCGTGGTGCGCGAACACGGGTTCGATGAAGCTGGCCACCGAGTGCCGGCGCAGATCCGGCGAGACGTAGCCGACGCGGAGCCGGCGTTCGGGTTCGCGCGTGTTGGCGTGCGCGCGCCAGTGGGGTTTCAGCGGCGCTTCGTAGCGTTCGGCATAGCCGCGGTGCTGTTCGAACAGCCTGGCCGGGGGCAGGTCGGCGCGGTAGAGCTGCGCCATGAGCCAGTTGCTGTAGACATAGGCGAGTCCGGGGTCGATCTCCAGGGTGGCCTGGAAGCAGGCGGCCGCCTCTTCGGCCCGGCCCTGGCCGAGGCGGGCCTTGCCCAGGTTGTGCAGGGCCTCCGCCGAGTCCGGCTTGAGGGCCAGCGCCTTCTGAAAGCAATCGATCGCGTCCTGGGTCCGGTTCTGCCGGAGGCGCGCCGTGCCGAGATTCTGCCAGGCCTCGGCGGAGTCCGGACGGGAGTCCAGCACCGCGAGGAAGCAGGCGACCGCCTCGTCCAGTTCTCCGCGTCCGACGTGGGCCAGGCCGAGCTGGATGCGCGCACCGCTGTCCGCGGGGTCGAGCGCGAGCAGCCGCCGGTAGGCGTCGATCGCCTCGCCGTTGTTTCCCTGGCGCAGCAGGGTGCCGGCCAGGTTGAACAGGGCATTGACGTACCCGGGGCAGTGGTCGAGCGCCCGCCGGAAGCAGTGCGCCGCCTCGTCGAGGCGGGCGCGGCTCAACTGGATCATGCCGAGATTGTTATGGGCCTCGGCGAGGCCGGGGCGGATGCGCAGCGCCTGTTCGTAACAGAGCGCCGCCTCGTCGAGCTCGCCGCGCGCCGTCAGGGTCACGCCGCGGTTGTAGGCGTCCTCGGCGCTGGCGGGCGTCTCCGCGAGACAGCATTTCTTGTATTTTTTGCCGCTGCCGCAGGGACAGGGGTCGTTGCGCTTAGGGGCATTCACGGTAGATCAGGCTCATCGCAGGCACGTCATGCCGCGGAACCCGCGGGGCGTGGACGCCGTGGCGGGGCTCCTCCATGCGGCGGTCTTCCATTCCAGGACGATCGTTCGGCCGATCGGCGCGTCCGTCCCGCCGGATATCGCGCCGACGGGGGCATCGCTCCGCCCGCCGGACGAGGCGCCGGCGAGTGCCGACATCGACGGAATTCTAGCACAGGCGGCGGCCGTCCCGGCCGTTCGGCGGCTAGGTCGACGCCGTATCGGCGCGGCACCAGCGGCGCCACATGTCGCGGTAGGCGGCCTCGAGATCGCGGGTGAACCCCGTCTCGTCGCGCAGCGGCGAGGCGGCGAAGCGCGCGGGCAGTTCGGCGCGCAGGGCGGCGAGGCGCCCTGCGTCGAGCGCGAGTTCGACGGCCGTGCGCACGTATTCCGCGTCGCTGGTCGCGGCCAGCGTCTCCAGTCCGACCGCCTTCAGCAGCGCGTAGCCCGCGCGCGCGGCCGAGGTCTCGCCGGCCTGGGTCACCAGCGGGATGCCCGCCCACAGGGTTTCGCAGGTGGTCGTGGTGCCGTTGTACGGAAAGGGGTCCAGCGCGATATCGATCTCCTGGAGCAGGTTCCAGTAGTCCCGCACGGCCGGGCGGCCGGGGAAGCGCAGGCGTTCCGCCGCGACGCCGCGCCGGGTGAAGCGGTCACGGATGGCGTCGCTGACCGGGCCCGCGGCGACGTTGGTCATGATCAGGCGCGAACCCGGGACGGCGAGCAGTATATCCGCCCACAGGGCAATGCGTTCCGGCGTTATCTTGGCCGGATTATTCATCGAGCCGAAGGTCACGCCATCCCGCCTGATCGCGCGGGCGCCGGCCGCCGGCCGCGCCGCGGGGGGGCGATAACACCACAGGCTGCGCGGTAGGCGGTACAGCTCTTCGCTGTGCCAGGCCTCCTGCCCCGGCGGGTCGGTGTCGAGCGTGCACAGCCGGTAATCCACGGCATCGAGCCCCGTGGTGGCCGGATAACCGAGCCAGGTGACCTGCACCGGCGCCGGCCGGCGCGCGAGGACGGGCAGGCGGTTCTCGTTGGTGTGTCCGGCGAGATCGACCAGGATATCGATGCCGTCGGCGCGGATACGCTCGGCGAGCGGTTCGTCGCCGAGATCCCGGCATGGCCGCCAGCGGTCCGCCGCGGCGGCCAGGCGCGCGCTCACGTCGTCGTGTCGGGTATGGTTGTAATACCCGTAGACCTCGATCCGGGTCCTGTCGTGCGCGGCGAATACCGGTTCGATGAACCAGGCCACCGAGTGGCGGCGGAAATCCGGTGACAGATATCCGATCCGCAGCCGGCGCTCGGGGTCGCGCGGGTTTGCGTGGGGCCGCCAGGCCGCCTTGAGCGGTGCCTCGAACCGCGCCGCGAAGCGGCGGTGCTCGGCGAAGGACTGCTCCGGGGGGGTGTCCCCCATGTACTGCAGGGTGACCAGGAGGGCGCTGTGCGCGGCGGCGAAGCCGGGCTCGAGTTCCAGCGCCCGCCGGATGGCCCCCGCGGCCTGTGCCAGTCCGCCGGGGCGGTTGAAGCTGTTGGCCAGGTTGACATAGGCCTCGGCGTAATCGGGTTTGAGCCGGATCGCCTCTTCGCAGGCGCGGGTGCTTTCGTCCAGCCGGCCCAGCTTGTAGCAGGCGATGCCCAGGGTGAGCTGCGCCTCGGCGGAATCCGCCTTGAGCGCCAGGGCCCGTTCGCAGCAGGTCACGGCGTCTTCGCCGCGGTGCTGATTGATGCGGGCGTTGGCCAGATTGATCCAGGCCTCTGCGCAGGCGGGATTGAGCGCGAGGGCGCGTTCGAGGCAGTCGGCCGATTCGTCCGCCCGTCCCAGCCGCAGCAGGGCCTTGCCGAGCTGGTGTCGCGCGTCGGCGTCGTCGGGGGTGAACGCCAGCAGCCGTCGGTAGGTCTCGATGGCCGCGGGAAGGTCCCCCCGTCGCGCCTCGACGCCGGCCAGGTTGAAGAGCGCCTTGACGTAATCGGGTCGGGCGGCGAGCGCGGAGCGGAAGGCCCCGGCGGATTCCTCCAGCCGGCCCTGGATGAGGAAGATCAGGCCGAGATTGTTGTGCGCCTCGGCGAGGTCCGGCCGCAGGGCGAGCGCCCGCCGGAAATGGGCTACGGCCTCGTCGAACCTTTCCGCGCCATAGGCGGCCACGCCCAGATTGTAGGCGGACTCGGCCGGGGCGTCCGCCTGTGCGAGGCAGCATTTCTTGTGTTTTTTGCCGCTGCCGCACGGGCAGGGGTCGTTGCGGGTGATGGAATGCATTAGGAAATCCGGTGGTGTTTCACATCAATGGTACGTGATCCCACGAGGCGATCGCGAGCGATCCCGGCCGCGGTGCGCGGACAGTTCGGGCGCCGGCTGTCCGGGGTGGGTGGAGAGGGGCCGGCCTTCGATCCGGGCGCCCCGCTCCATCCGCTATCCGAGTGCCCCGGGCAGGCGGTAATGGTAGAGGCCGAGGCGCCACAGGTCCTGGAACAGGGCCCGGCAGAAATGCCGGACGACCTCGGGCGGATCCTTGAATCTGACCTCCCGGACGCAGTCCTCGATGGATCGCTGCCCGTCCGCCTGGCGCAGGATCAGCGACTGTGGGGGCGTCAGCGTCAGCGGCGGATACGGCGCGCGCTCCAGCACGAGAAGTCCGGCGGGGGTTTCTTGCAGGGCGAGATCCCAGCGCCGCACGGGCACGTATCGCATGAACCGGTCTGTTTCGAAGTCGATCCGGTACGTGGCCGGATCCCGGTCGGCTCGGCAGGCGTAGAAGGCATGCTGCGAGACGTGGCCGTGCATCAGCTCCATGGCCTGCCAGCGCAAGGGCTCCGGCAGGCCGTCGAGCGGCGCGTAGAATGGCGCGTCGCGGGGGATCTGTGCCTCGGGGTAATAGAAGAAGTTTTCCATCCAGCCCTGGAACGCGAGGCCGGCATCCTGCACCAGCCGCAGGCAATCCTGCACGGTGAACGGGATGTCCTGACGGTGCAGGAAGGTGTCCACCAGGCCCGCGTCGTAGTCGACGTCGTTCGACTGGCGCAGATAGCGGTGAATCGGGTGATCGGATTTCAGCGTGGACAGGCAGTCCTTGACGAGCGCGAGATCGCGCTCGCTCTGTTCCAGTCCCATCATGCGGAAGAGATCCTGCAGCATGTAGACCCCGGCGCGCCCGTATTTGGCGTAGAGCATGACGAAGATCACGCCATCGGGCTCCAGCACCGTGCCGAGCGCGCGCAGTCCCTGCGTCGGATCAGGCAGGTGATGCAGCACGCCGCTGGTGTCGATGAAATCGAAGCTTTCGCCCAGGCACGCTATGTGCTCTAGTCGTTCGAGGCGCAGCTCCAGATTGTCCAGGGCGTGCCTTTCCTTGAGGCGGCGTTCATGCGCCAGGCTCGCCGCGCTGATATCGATACCGACCACGCGGGACTCCGGATAATGAAACGCATAGCGCGCCGCGAGATTGGCGCCGCAGCCGGCGACGAGAATCTTCATGGCGGTGCGAGGCCGGCGGTCCGGCCAGTAGGCGGCGCTCAGCCGCGCGGGATCGCAGCCCGCGCGCAGGTCGCGCTCCTGCGGGGCCGAGAGGTCTTCGACTGGCTCGGGGTAGATCCACCGTTCGTATTGACTTGCGACGGGGTCCACTGTGGCGTTGTCCGTCATGGCGCCGGTTTTTCCTTGCTCGGAGAATCCGTCGCGAGTAGAGCGGCGGTGCGTGAAAGTAACGGGCTAGTCGGGTCGTCGTTCTTTGCAGGTTTCAGGGTATGCGAAGCCGGAGTGCACGGTCAACTCCCGCCCCTCGCGGCGGACGGAGCGGGCGAGGAGGCGTACGCCGAGGCCCGGCTAATTGAGCCGGCATCCGGTGGCGGTGTAGGTGCCGGACTGCACCTGGGTGGCGCTGATATTCTGCGTCCAGGTGCCGGTCACGGTGAGGCTGTTGAAATCGATGTTGCCGACGAAGTTCTTGACGTCGCCCGCGGTGACGTCCATCGAGCGGATCGCCGCGTTTTCCTGCCCGATGACGCGGCCGTTGAAGTTGGTGAGCTGGTCGATGGTCGGTTTGTAGATCTCGCCGTTGATGCTGTTGAGGTCGCCGGCGGAATCGCGCAGGACGCCGAAGGATACGATGCCGTCGTCGTCGCCGCTGAAGGTGCCGGTGAACAGGTAGATGGGGGTCTGGGAGACGTTGATGCGGACGCCGGTGAAGGTGCCCTGCTGGCTGGTGCTGCTGTTCTGCCAGTTGCCGTCGATCTGGTCCAGGTTCGTGAACTGGAAGGTGAATTCGTCGGCCTCCGGCGTCCGGCCGGTGACCGAAATGCCGCCGAGATTCTGCCCGTCGAATCTGAGCGGTATCGTGCCGGCGATCGGGGTCACGACGGTGCCTCCGTTGCGAAAGATGTGCCCGGACAGGTTGCCGCTCCTGCCGTTGACCAGAAAGCCGAAACGCCCGATCACCCCGCTGGTGTCCTGGTAGGTCCCGCCGAAGCCGCCCGAGTAACTGCACAGCAGCGTGGCGTCCAGGTGTGTCTTCGCGGTGACGGCGTCGGGCAGTACGGGCGTCCGCTCGTCGACGCTGGCGACGTCGGACATGATGTCGGTCATCTCGGCGTCGAAGTCGGCGGCGAGGAAGTTCACCTGCGGCCAGTTCTGGGCCACGGTGCGCACCGCCTCCGAGATGACGATCCCGTCGTCGGGGTTCCCGTTGTTGTCGAGCATCTGCAGGAAGCGCGCGATGTTCTGCACCTGGGTATTGGACGTATTGCTGCCGTTCGCGATCAGATGGACGGGGGTGAGGAGCGCCTGTCCCGCCGTCGTGCCGAGGGTGACGCCGCCGAGGAAAAAGGTGATCCCGGCGTCGGTTTCATAGGTGAATTCCCCCGTCAGGGTGAGATTGTCCTCGAACGGGGTCACGCCGGTGGTCTCGCCCGAGCGGTACTCCAGCCCGGCGACGTTGCTGTCGCGGAACAGCCCCTTGCCCGTGGTGGGGCCCTGTCCTCCGGGGGTGACGTTGCCGAGATTACTGACGGCGCCCCCGCAGGCGCTCAACCCGAGGCAAGCGAGCAGCGCGGCGGGCAGGTGGCGCTTGAGATCGGAGTATCCGCGTTTCACGATAGGCCCCCCCGCGGCGCCGGATCCGGCAGGATTTTCATGAAAATCAGACTGTATTCGCATGGATTTAGTTCCCCGGAGGCCTGCGGTCAGAAATTCAGGGCTGCGCCCGCGGTAACGGAGATGTTTCTGTAGTCGCCCAGCGACGAGCTCTGGATGCCGACCGCTGTACCGACGTCCTCGGGCGACAGGATGAACCCCGTCGGTAGATTCGACTCATTGAGCTGCCAGGCCAGATTGGCGTACAGACGCAGATTCGAGCTGATGAAATAGGTCGTCCCGCCGGAGAGATAGTGGGTGAGATTTTTCCGGAATTTGGTGAACAGCGTGGCGGAGTCCGGATTCACGTAATCGGCCAGCGAAATGGTGTATCCCCCGTTGACGCTCAGCCCGCCGGCGAGGACCTTGCTCAACTGGAGCGCGAGCGCATGGCTGTTGTACGCGAGGTCCGATCCGAGATTCTCCAGGTTTTCGTTGCTGGTCAGGGTGTAGCCGCCGGACCATCTCCAGCCGTTGCCCAGCGTCTGGTTGAGCGTCGCGCCGAAGGTGAGATTGGTCGCGTCGAGTATGGGCGAACTCGCCGATTTGAACTGGCGCGCGCCGAAGGTCAGGCGCCAGCTCCCGGGGGCCTCTTGCCGCATGGCGTCCGTGGCCAGCCACGGGATCAGCGCGGGGAGCCTGATGTTACCGGCGACGTCGCTGTTGAAGCTGTATGAATCATTGATCTTGTTCTGCGTCGCGAGCGCCTCCAGCGAGCTGGCGGTGAACGAGGCGGAGAAGTCGAGATCCCTCCAGGAAAAGGTGAAGTACGGCGTCAGGCTGGTGTTGAACAGGTCGAACTGGGCGTTGTAATAGGTGGAGTACGACGGGCTGTAGACCAGTCCCAGATAGATCGGTTTCAGGTAGAGCTTGTGGCGGTAATTGATACTGCCGCTCAGATCGGTGCGATATTCCGGCTGAGGGTCGTCGCGGGTCAGGTTATTGTTCGAGCTGTAACTGGTCGAGTAGTTGATGGTGTAGGAGAGACCGTTGATGCGGTTCTCCAGCGCCTTTACCCGGGTCGCCGCGCTTTCGCGCAGGCTTTCCGACGGAGAAAGCCGCATCACCGTACGATATTCGGTCAGGGCGTCTTCCTCGCGGTTGCTTTGTTCATAGCTCAGGCCCAGGTTCAAATGGGCGGCGGAGTGATTCGGGGCCAGACGGATCACCTCCTCGTACTGGCGCGAGGCCTTCTCGGGCTGTTCCTTGTCGCTGTAGATGATCGCGAGATAGAAGTGCGCCATGAGGTCGTCGGGGTTTTTCTCGAGGATCTGCTTGAACGCGGCTTCGGCTTCCTTCGAGCTGCCTGCGTTGAAAGAGATCTTGGCGGATACCAGGGCGAGCTTGTCCTCGATGCCGGTCCGTTCTTCCGCTCCCAGTTCCTTCTCCAACAGGCTTTTATACAGATCCCGCGCCTTGTCCAGGGCGCCGCTCTCGTCATACATGCCGGCCAGCGTCTCCTGGGCGAGCAGGTTGTCGGGGCTGATGCGCGCGATGTTCTCGAACGCCTCTATGGCCTGTTCCCTGCGGTTCAGCTGCAGGCTCAGCAGGGCGAGCTGCGACCAGGCCCGCAGATCATCCGGCGTGTTCGTCAACTGATCGCGCCAGTCCTTGATCAATTCGTCCTGGGCCGCGGACTTGATCTCCGCGCCCCCTTCGCCCTTGTAGAGGTTCGTGAGCAACTGATCGACCTGTCCCGCGAGCGGCGTGCCGCGGCCGCGGATCTTGATTTCCTCGAACTCCCGCGCCGCGTCTTGCGGTTGCTTCATTTCGAGGTACAGGGCGGCCAGTCTGAGCCTCGCGTCGAGGTCGGAAGGGTCTTCCCGCAGCATGCCGAGCAGGATCTCTTCGGACTTGCCGTTTTCCTTCATGCCGCGATAGGCCGTGGCGAGATTGAGGCGCGTCGCGCGGTCTTCGGGCGCCAGTTTCAGCTGTTCTTCGAACAGGTCCTTCGCCTCGGCGAAGGACTCGCTCTGCAGGGCCAGGTGGCCCTTGAGCTTGAGCAGGCCGACCGAGATCTGGCGGGCCTGCGGGGAGCCCGCCGGCGCGAGCGCCAGCGCCTGCTCATAGCGCTCTATGGCCTGCGGGTAGTCGTTCGCGCCGGCATAGACATCGGCCGAGACCACGTAGGGCAGGGTTTCGCGCGGCTTCGCGGCGATGACTTTCGCCAGTATGGCCTGCGCGTCGGCGGTATGATCCGTTGCCGTCAGCGCCGTGATCGCCTGGCCGAAGGCATCGGCGTCGTCGGGGGAATCGGTCAATACGCCCGTGATGATGTTCAGCGCCTGTTCCGTTTCGCCCTCGCTCAGGTGGCGCAGCCCGGTCAGCAGGCGGAGGCGCTTCCTGGCCTCGGTCGCCTCGCGGGTGTTCGGCGCGCCGTCGATGACCTTCTGATAGTTCTCCATCGCATCGCCCATCAGGCCGACGCGCTGGTAGGCCTGGGCGAGGGAGAGCCGCAGCGGGTGGTTGCCGGGGTCGAGCTGTACGCTGCGGGCGAGATACGGCAGGCCTTCGCGGGTGCGGTCCTGCTGCATGAAGATGCTGGCGGCGAGCAGCAGGACCTCGGCATTGTCGGGTTCGCGCGTCAGCACCGCGCTCAGCATGCGCAGGGCGCCCTGCGGATCGCCCTGGGACAGCAGCCGCTTGCCCTCGGCGACGAGCGTCGTGATGTCGGCGGACAGGATGATCGCATCGTCCCCCAGTACCTGCTGTCGTCCCGTCAGCACGCGGACGTGTTCCTGCGCCTCCGCGCCCACGTTGGCCGGCGGGGCCAGGGTGAGGACGTGTTGATAGGCCTGCAGCGCGTCCTCGACGTCCCCGTAACGCTCATAGGTCTGCGCCAGCGTCATCTGCAGGAGATGCAGGTCCGGCGCCAGGGACACCGCCAGTTCGAGGTATTTGACGCCGGCCACGGGCTGGCCGAGCTGCGGCAGGAGCGTACCGACGTAGAACAGGACCTCCGTGTTGGTGGGTTGCAGTGCCAGCACCCCCTTGAATGCGCGCAGGGCGCCCGGCTGGTCCTGTTCGGAAAGCAGCCGCCGGCCTTCCTCGATGAGCTCCTCGGCGCTGCGCCCGGGAATCGTCTCCGCCTTCAGCCGCGCCTGTATCTTCTCGGTCAGCAGGGGCTCGTGGCGCGCCGCTTCGATGCCCTCCGGGGTGCCGGGTGTCGCGGCGGCGATGCTCCGGTATTCGCGGAATGCCGCGCCGAGGACGTCGTATTGCTCGTAAAGCCCGGCGAGCCGTATCCGCGTGGCGTAGCGTTCGGGCGCCAGCCGGGTCGCGTGCTCCAGATACTTGATGCCGGGTATCGGCTGATCGAGCGCCAGGTGGGTCTCTCCGGCGCGGATCAGGATCTCGATGTTGTCGGGTTCGTGGACCAGCACCGACTTGAACAGGACCAGCGCGCTGGCGAGATCCCCCGCCGAGCGCAGGCGCGTCGCCTCGGCGACCAGGGCAGAGATCTCCGCGGGCGAGATGGTTACCGCGCTGGCGGTGACGCGGCTCTGTTCCGCCAGGGCGCGGTTGCGCTCTTCCGCCTCCTTCGCCTCACGGCTGTCGGGCGCCAGGCTGATCACCTTCTGATATTCCCGCATGGCGTCGTTGATGTTCCCGAAACGCTCATAGGCCCTGGCCAGTACCATGCGGACGCGGTAATTGTCGGGGGCGAGCTCCACGCTGCGCGCCAGATACTTGAGTCCGAGCTCGGGCTGCTGCAACTGCAGATAGAGGTTGCCGAGGAAATACAGGACCTGCGGATTCTCCGGGTCGCGGGCCAGCGCCTGCTCGAATTCCTGCAGAGCGCCCTGCGGGTCGCCTCCGGTCAGGCGTTTGCGGCCTTCGGCGATGAGGTCGGAGATGTCCGTCGCGGAAAGAAAGGCGTCGGGGCTCTGCTGTCCCTGCGCCAAGGGGATCGGCCCCGCGCCCCACAGGGCGGCGCCGAGGCATGCCGCCCAGACGAGCCGGTTTGGATCCGTTACCGGGTGCGGGCGTCTCATGGCGGGGCGTCAGAAGTAGACGGTGGCCTTCATGAGCAGGCGCCAGCCGCTGAAATCGAGCCGGGTGACCTCGTAGTCGCCGCCCGCCACCGACTTGTGCGTCATGCGCCGGGTCGTGTTGTCCATGATCATGGGGGGGCGCACCTGGACGTTGTCCGTCGCCAGGAAATCGCTAGTGATGGGCGTGGTGCCGGCGCCTTCCAGTTCGATGTCCTTGAGGCCGAGATCGTAGCCGCCCTCGAGGCCGAGGGAGAACCAGTCGGCGAGGAACCACTCGCCGCCCGCCGCGCCTTCCAGCAGGGGGAGCCCGGTCGTCTGGGCGCGGATGATGATGGATTTGCGGAACTGGCGGACGTCGCCGCTCAGGAACACACCGGTGAAATCCTCACGGTAGTCGATGTCGTACAGATGGTGCAGCGTGGCCGATACGTAGAAGCGGTAGGTATTGGGCCGGGCGAACAGGTTGTAGCGCCAGCCCAGGAAAAACTCGTTGTAGGACAGGTTGACCTTGCGCTGCGCATTGACGGATTCGAGCCCGCCCTGGATCGGAAACAGTCCCGTGCTGACCGCGGTGCTGGTGGCCTGCCAGGTGGAGGCGCCCATCAGGAAGGAATGCCGGTCGTTGAGGCGCCACTGGAATTCCAGCCCCGTGAGCGTGCCGGGGTTGAAGGGCGACACCGGCGTGTTATAGCTGAAGGTGCCGTCGGTGTTGTTCGCGACCGGATCGACGAACTGCGCGCCGCCTTCATAGGGCGCCTGGAATTCACCCTTGTTGAGCGCCTCCAGCTTCGGCTGGTTCAGGCCGAAGTAGGGCGCGATGCCCCAGGTGCGGGTGGTGGCCTCCTGGCCCCACGCCGCCGGCGCGATGAGGCACGTGGTCAGCAGCAGCGCGGCCGCCGTCGCCCCGTTCGGTATCAGGCGCTTGCCGGTGGCGGTCAGCATCCGCGTATCCCGGTCGCCCGCCATCTTGTGCACCGTCCGGGCGACATCATTCCTCGGCCTGCGCCTGTTGCGCCTTGAGTACGCGTTGTTGCCGGAAGTAGTGCAGCAGCGGCAGCGTGACGAGGGCCATGATGCAGCTCAGCAGCATGTAGGCGACCACGAAGTAACCCAGCTTCACGTGCGGGGGGAAGCGGGAAAAGAACAGCATGGCGAAGCCGATGCTGACGACGGCGGCATTGAATATGATGACCCTGCCGACGCTGCGCATGGTGGCCTGGGTCACGGCGAGTGCATCGCCGTTGCCGGAGCGGGATTCGTCGCGATAGCGGAAGATGAAGTGTATCGCGTAGTCCACGCCGATGCCGACCGCGACCCCGGCCGCCAGGGCGGTGGAGACATCGAGCGGGATGCCGGCCCAGCCGGCGATTCCGGCGATGAACAGGGTGGTCAGGCTCACCGGGATGACGGTGTAGACTCCGGTCAGCAGCGAGCGGAACAGCAGCGCCGCGATCACCAGGATCATGACCTTGGACCAGAGGATGGACGTGGTCTGGCTGGAGATGAGCAACTGGGCCCAGATGTCGGAGTTATTGGCGGAGCCGGCGAAATTGACCTCGACGCCGGTTCCGGCGAGCTGCTGCTGGGCGAGCTGCCGGATGCTGTTGATGATGCGTCGCAGGTCCTGGGTGTGGTCGGTCTTGATGGCGAAGGTCACCAGCGCCCGCTGGTAGTCGTAGTCGATGACCTCGTCGAGCTGTTCCGGCCGGCCGGAGACGGAGAACAGGACCAGGTATTCGCCGATCTGGCTCGCGGTCGTCGGCAGCACGTTGAACTCCGGATCGCCGGCGGGCATGGTCTTGTTCATGTTCTTGATATAGTCGATGATCGAGCGGGCGCCGCCGACCAGCGGCAGGGTTTCGCCGAACTCCTGCACCGTTTCGACGCGGCGCAGCAGGTCGGGATCCTTGAACGTGTCCTTGTGATTGCCCTCGAGCACCATGTTCAGGAAGATGGTGCCGTCGAATTTCTCGTTGAACATCTCGTTGGCCTTGACCAGCTCGCTGTCCTTGCGGAAATCGCTCATCCAGCTCGAGTCCACGTACATGCGCGTGGCGCCGAGTCCGGCCACGGCCGCGAGCGCCAGCAGGATGATTACGACCGGGATGCGCCGGCGGTACAGCAGTCCGGCGCCGTCGACGAGGAACTTGGTCAGCCGGTCCTGTTCCGAGTGCACGCGCAGGGCGCGCCGCTTGGCCAGATAGTTGCCGACCCTGGGACTCATCAGGCTCAGCACCGCCGGGATGAAGGTAACGGTCAACAGCCAACTGATGCCGATGCCGAGCACGGTGAACAGGCCGAATACGACGAACGGGGGCATGTCCGCGAGGCTGAGCGACAGGAAGCCCACGGCGGTCGTGATCGAGGTCAGCAGGATCGGCGCGCCCATGCGCCGCAGGACCGCGATGACGATGTCCTGACTGCTGCGATGGGCGTCGTGTACCACCTCGTCATAGTACTGGCTCATCAGATGGACGGTGTCGCCGATGCTGACGGCGACCAGGATCACTGGCAGCATGGTGGAGATGGTGTACAGCGGCACGTCGAGCAGGGCCGAGATGCCGAGGGTCCAGACGGTGGCGGCCGCCATCACGGACAGGGGCAGGAAGACGCCGCGCGCGGTGCGGAACACCAGGAACAGGCTCACCCCCAGCGCCAGCAGCAGCAGAGGGATCATCAGGCGCATGTCTTCCATGGCGTGCAGCCCGGAGGTCACCTCGATAACGGGGCGGCCGCCGAGGTAGAAGCGGTCGCCGTTGTCCACCGCGGGTGCGGCGGAGCCCTGCGGTTGCTGCCATTGCGCCTGCTGTTCCGGCGACCACTTGCCGTCGCCGGACGGCCAGTTTCCTCCGCCCGATCCGCCCCACTGCTGCCCGCCGGACCAGGCGCCACCGCCCTGGCCGCCGCCCTGTTCGGCGTCGACGATGCCCTTGATCTGCCAGTAGCTCATGTAACGGTTGGCGGCGCCCTCCTTGAGGCGGGCGCGGATCATGGCGGCCTTGCCGTCGGCGGAGACGATATTGCCGACGAACAGATCGGCGTTCGTGTAGACCATCGAATGCAGTTGCTCGATGGCGGCCGGATCCTGCGGCACCTCCGGCATCAGCGGGACCGATCCGATGCTCTCCTCGTCGCCGGTGAACACCGTGGCGGTGGACAGCGAAGCCACGTCGATCGGGCGGTTGGCGATCACGCCGGGCAGGGTCGTGATCTTGTCGGTGATGCGCTTGATGCGCTCCAGGGTCTCGGGATTGAAGATACCCTGTTCCTCGTTGACGATCCCGATGATCAGCGAGTCCTTCACTCCGAACAGGTCGGCGGCCTTCTCGTCGTAATGGATGGCGGGGTGCCCCTTGGGCAGGTAGACGCGGGCGTCGGTCTCCCAGCGCAGGTTCTTGAGCTGCAGCGCCAGGAAGACGGTGATCGCCACGGTCAGGAGGATGATCAGCTTGGGAAAGCGGGTGACAAGCTTGGGCCAGTTTCTCATAGGGACTCCGCTCGATTGGGGACCGATGCCGGTATTATGTTATCCGTACCAGGGTCTTGTTTCATCAGTAGCTGTAGGTGAATTCGAGATAGACGCGATCGTTGTCGTGGAAGTTTCCGACGAACTGGGAGCGCTGATCCCGCACAGTGGGCGCGCCGAGCGGGTTGCTCAGTACGCCGAATTGGGAGTTTTCTCCCGAGAATATGTCCGCCCCGGCCGAGATCTGGAAGCGGTCGGTGACGAAAAAGGTCCATTCGGGGTTGATATAGAGCTCGTGCAGATTGGTGAACTGGATGAGCAGCAGCTCGAACAGCATCGAGCTGCTCGGATATTCCTTGCGCAGAAACAGGTTGATACTGGTGTCGACCTGGTCCTGGACCATGGCCGGGTCGTAGTCGGGAATGATCCATTGCGTGACGCCCGGCGAGATATCCATGCCGAGCCAGTTGAACTCTATGCCCAGTCCCCAGCGGATGTGGTCGCGCTCCAGTTCGCCGAGGAAGTCCAGCAGGCCATCGCCGTTCCTGTCGATGTTGTCCACCGCGAAATACTTGCCGGTGACGTAGGCGAGCTCGCCCTTCAGGATGAAATTTCCGATCTGCTTGCTCAGGGTGCTGCCGTAGATCGTGATGCGGGTGTAGGTCGGTAGAAACTGCGGTTCCGTGTCGAGCTGGTTGAGCAGGATGCGCCGGAACACGACCGGGAAATCGTCCCAGGTATAGAAATAGCTGAAGGTCACGTCGGCGTCCCACAGCGTGGTGCTGAGCCGTACGCCGTATTCCCAGTTTTCCGGGTCGTAGGTGTCGGGGCGGATCGTGCCGGGCACCGTCTGCAGCAGCTCCCACTCCGAGCCCGGGGGCGCGGGTTTGTGAAAACGGATGTCGGGTATCCACAGGAATTCCCAGGTGCCTTCGTCCCGGTACCAGTCGACCTTGGCCGTCCACAGCGGGATGCGGTAGTCGAGCAGGTCGGGCATGATCAGCTCGCGGAAGTCCTGCGGATTGATCTCGTCCACGACGCGCACGCCTTCCAGTACGCCCCACACCACGATCTGGCGGCCGAGGCGGATATCGACGCTGTCGTACATCATGTCGAGATAAAGCTCGCGCAGATCGGCCCCGGAGGAATCCTTTTCCTTGCCGAGATTGAACAGAAAGGTGAGCGGTTCGTCGGAATTCCGCTCCAGGCGCGCGGCGATGGTGTCGTAGTCGAACACGTCGTAGGCCAGGTCGTAATATATCCAGCCGGATGCGGTCAGGCGGTAGGTCGGGCTGAACGAATAGACGCCGGTGAGTCCCGCCGTGTTGCGTATCTTGGTGATGGAACGGGGTTCCTTGATGCGGTAGGCCGTCTCGTTCTTGAAATAGCCGTTCCAGGCGATGTCGGAAAAGAAACTGCTTCCCGTCGATGCCTCTTCCGGGCCGTCTGCCGGGATATCTGCCATGAGGCCGGTATCTCCCGCGTCTTCTTCCAGCTCCGGGGTTTCCGGGGCGATACCGATCCCGGCCTCAACCCCCGCTTCGATCCCAGTCCCAGTCCCAATCCCGGTGTCCGACCCGGGTTCACCCCCGATTTTCGTTTCGTCGACGGCGAAGGCCCCGGCCGGGGCCTCCAGCAGGGTGTCCGTCGGGGGTTGCGCCGCGCCAGGCGCAGCGGGCAACGGGGCCGGCGCGTCCGGCCCCGGTTCAGCCAGGGGCTGCGCGTCGACGGCGGGAGGGAGGGAGCAGACCAGACACAGGGCGATGGTGAACAGGACTCCAGTGGCGTTCAGGGCCGGCAGAGACTTCGAGTGCTGGCAGACAAGGGTTCCCCGCATAGTACCGCGCTAGATCAAGAATTCGCCTGAACCAAGGCCATGGGCCGGCCGGGGTTCGCCCCGGCCGGCTGACAGCCGCGAAAAGATCGGATGATGTCGTAGACTGTGTTTACGGAATCTCGCCGCGCTTCCTTTAATGTCCCTTGGTCAGGTTGCGCTCGGTGAAGACGTCGTCCTTGATGCCGACGTTGGTCTGGACATCGGAGACCTGGAAGATCGAGGTGTGTTCGGTCTGGGTGTTGCGCACGGTCATTTCGTCCCACAGCCAGGCATCGCCCGAGCGCTGCCAGGAGATCACCTGCTGTTTCAGGGGCTCGCCACGCCGGTCGAAATACTCGACCTGCCGTTTCGAACAGTCCGCCCAGTCATCGCTGGGCTTGACGAACAGGGAGAGGACCTTTGAGTAGAGCGCGTTGGAGGGATCCTTCGGCACGCTTTCGACCACATAAACGGTTTCGTCGCCGCGCTGCTCGGTCTTCACCAGGCGGTGCTCGTCATCGTCCAGCGCCCGCCCGCTGATATCGCCATGGGTGAGGTCGGAGCCCAGGAAGCTTTCGCCCGGATCCCGTACCGAGACCCGCCGCGTCTTTTTCAGGACCGGCAGATAGATCCACTGATCGGCGTTTTTGCCCTCGCTGGAATAGCCCCAGCGCATGAATACCGAACCCTTGGCATCCGGCGGGAATTCGGTGATCAGCAGCATCTTGTCGGCAATGCCCTCTTTGCCCTTATAGTCCTTCCAGTACCGGCGATAGACATTCTTCTTTTCGTTGCCGTCCTTGTCGCGCAGTATGATGCTCAGGCGCGTCTGCTGGTCGTCCCCGGGATATTTGAAGTTGCATTGCTGCACGACTTCACGGGCGCTTACGCCGTCGGCGGGCGCGGCCTCCTCGGCCCCTGCCGAACCCCAGGCGGCCATACCCAGTGCCAGCACCGTCAAGGCACCTGTCATACGCATAGAAGTCCCCTCCGTTATTGGATTTTTTGTCGGAATCGCATTGTAGCAGATCTGTTTCGTAAGAGAAGGCGAGCGCACGTGGCCGGAGGCGGGGGCATCCGTCCGGTTTTCCCGTCGCCGACGTATGACTTTCTTTGGTGTCATCACAACTTTTGGCTTAGTTCTTCAACGGCTTGGGATGCCCTTGTTATTGACTTTTGAATGCCTGAAGAGTACAAAGTTCCCTTAGAAGGGATGCTCACTCCACAAAGAAAACATAACGGAGAAGGGGCGCTCGCGCTTTGTTGTTTTTGCAGGCGCCTAGTGCGTTGAAACCGTAATTCATCGCGGTTGGATGAGAACGGGGAAGCGCAGCAATTGCTGACGGAAGCTTCATCCTACTGACGGGGATGGGTTTCAACCTAACGCATATATATTTTGGGAGAGACAAATGAAGAAACTAACTTCTCTGTCCTTGGCGCCGGCCGCGCTTTTCAGAGGCGGCGCTGCCATGGCGGCACCGATAGGTGGCTACGACGCGTGGACGGTCAACGCGGGTACCATCACGGCGACCTGCCCGGCGGGCCATACGTGTACGAATCTGGATGCCTCCGGCACCGGCATTCTGCAGCAAAAGATGGTGGACAGTGCTGATACCACCGTTTCCTACTTCCGCACCATTGTGACCGAAGAAGGGGCCACGGCGACCAATGCGGCCGCGGTTTCGGCCCTGGGCTTCCGTCTG
>JADLCS010000082.1 GCA_020847075.1 Gammaproteobacteria bacterium | reverse complement strand
GGCGGCGGTCCGCATCGCCTCGCGCGGCGACGCCGGCATCCGGCGCGCGCGCTCCGCCGCGGAGGGCGGCGCGGCGGCGGCCTGCCGCAGCAGGGGGAGCACGCCTTCCGGGCTGTACGCGGGCGCATGGTGCCCGATCTCCTCCCCGAACACGAGCCCGGCGACGGGCTCGCGCTCCGCCAGCGCGCTGAAGGCGAGCAGGGCGGCGGCGCGGGCGGCGGTGGCCGCCTTGAGTTCGCGCCGGGTCCCGAACATCATGCCGGGCCGGCGGTCGACGAACAGGAACAGGCGTCGCGCGTGCTCTTCCACGAAGACCTTGGTGATCGGGCGGCCGCTGCGCGCGGTGGCGCGCCAGTCCATGTGGCGCACATCGTCGCCCGGCTGGTACGGGCGCACATCGTGCAGCTCTATGCCCTGACCGCGGGTGGCGGTGTGGTGCCGGCCGGGACCGGGCGACTGGCGCGCCCGGCCGCTGCGGCTGCGATAGTGCAGCGCGAGCTGCCGCAGGCGTTCGAACTCCTCCGCGTCCAGCAGCGGCGCGGCCGCGGCGGCCCGGTTCAGGGGATCGGCACGCATGCGACGATGCGCTCGATCGCCCGGTCCGGCGTCACGCCGGCGGCGCGCGCGGCGAAGCCGAGGCCGATGCGATGATTGAGCACGTCGGGCGCGAGCTGGAGGATGTCGTCGGGGTCGACGAAGTCGCGGCCGGCGAGCAGCGCCTGCGCGCGCGCGGCGTGCGCCAGCGCGAGCGTCGCGCGCGGCGAGGCGCCCCGCGTCAGCCAGTCCGCCAGCTCCGCGTCCCAGCGCGCCGGTTCGCGCGTCGCGCCGACCAGCGCGACGATGTAGCGTTCGAGCATCGCGTCGAGATAGATCCCGTCGACGGCGTTACGCAGCTCCAGCACCCCGCCCGCCGTCAGTGCGGGATCGGCGGCGGCCGGCCGCGTCTCGGAGGCCGCGCCGCGCGCGAGGTGCAGGATCTTCAACTCGTCCTCGGCCGAGGGATAACCGATGCGCACCTTCATCTGAAAGCGGTCGAGCTGGGCCTCCGGGAGCGGATAGGTGCCCTCCTGGTCGAGCGGATTCTGCGTCGCGATCACCATGAAGATCACGGGCAGGGGGCGCGTCGTCCCGCCCACGGTCACCTGGCGTTCCTGCATCGCCTCGAGCAGGGCGGACTGCACCTTGGGCGGTGCGCGGTTGATCTCGTCCGCGAGGATGATCTCGTTGAAGATCGGGCCGGGGACGAACTGGAACCGGCCGTCCTGCGGCAGAAAGATGTCGCTGCCGGTGATGTCGCCCGGGATCATGTCGGGCGTGAACTGGATGCGCTGGAAGCCCAGCGCCATGCCGCCGGCGAGCGCGCGCACGGCGGTGGTCTTGGCGAGCCCGGGCAGCCCCTCCAGCAGCACGTGGCCGCCGGTCAGCACGGCGACGAGCAGGCGGTCGATCAGCGCCGTCTGTCCGATGATGTCGCGCTGCAGGCGGGCGCGGAGGTGTTCGATGCCGTTCATGGTCCGAGGTTCACACCGATGGATCGCGTAGTCGCGGCCGGGGCGGCCGTGAAATGACAATACTATATCAGGGCGCGGCGCCATAACCGCGCGGGGCGCTTCGATTGAGCGGGGCGTCGTTCTGTGACACACTTAAGCGCCGCCGAATCGGCGCGCCGCGCGCGCGTTGCATGCGCGGTTCCGCGGAGATGTCCACTCGCCTTATCCCAGGGTTCAGATGACGTTATGTTAAGATACCGGGGCATCAGCGGCCGGGACGGGGGCTGACGCATGCTGCGAGGCCATGCCCTGGCGGCGGTGCGCGGCGATCGCCGTCTGTTCGCCGGTCTGGAGTTCGCCCTGGACGCCGGCGAACTGCTCTATGTGAACGGGCCCAACGGCAGCGGCAAGACCACCCTGCTGCGCATGATCTGCGGCCTGGTGGCCCCGGCGGAGGGCGCGATCCTCTGGCACGGCGAGGACATCCGCGCCGTGGGCGACGCCTACCGCGCGGACATGGCGTATCTCGGCCATCTGCCCGGCGTGAAGGACGAACTCAGCGGCCTGGAGAACCTCCGCATCAACTGCCGGCTCGCCGGCCGGGATCCGTCCGGCGCGGAACTGGCGCGGGCGCTGGGCGAGATGGGGCTGGACGGTCTGGAGGACCTGCCGGCGAAGGTGCTCTCGCAGGGGCAGCGGCGGCGCGTGGGTCTCGCCCGCCTGCGGTTGTCGCGTGCGCGTTTGTGGGTCCTGGACGAGCCCTATGTCGCGCTGGACCGCGCAGCGGTGGAGCTGTTGCAGGCGCAGATCCGCGGGCATCTCGCGCGGGGCGGCCTGGCGGTGCTGACGACGCATCAGCAGGTGGAGATGGACGCCGGCACCACGCGGGAACTGCGGCTGGGTATCTAAGAGCAAGGGGATGGACTTGAGTCCGTCCCCTTTCGATGACGGATTGAACATGGGCGCGACAGGATTGTTGAGCGGGACCCGGTACGTACTGGCGCGCGATCTGACCCTCGCGGGCCGGCGCGTCACCGATGTGCTGACGACGCTGTTCTTTTTCGTGATCGTGGTGAGCCTGTTTCCGCTGGGCGTCGGCCCGGAGGCGGGGACGTTGCGCGCGATCGCGCCCGGCATCCTGTGGGTGGCGGCGCTGCTCGCGACCATGCTCTCGCTGGGCCGGCTGTTCACCGCCGACCACCTCGACGGCACCCTGGAGCAGATGCTGCTGAGTCCGCAGCCGCTGTCGCTGATCGTGCTCGGCAAGGTGGCCGCGCACTGGCTGGTGACGGGGGCGCCGCTGGTGCTGATGTCGCCGCTGCTCGGCCTGCAGTTCGGCCTGAGCGGGGCCCCGCTCGGCGTATTGATGCTGACGCTGCTGCTCGGCACCCCGGTGCTGAGCCTGATCGGCGCCATGGGCGCCGCGCTGACGCTGGGGTTACGCGGCGGCGGCGCGCTGATATCATTACTCGTTCTGCCCTTGTATGTCCCGGTGTTGATCTTCGGGGCGGGGGCGGTGGAGGCCGTCGCGAGCGGCCTGGAGGCGGACGCCCATCTGTCCCTGCTGGGGGCGCTGCTGGTGCTGGCTCTGTGTTTCGGTCCATGGGTGACGGCGGCGGCGCTGCGTATCTCGCTGGAGTGAGGCATGACGACCATCCCGCTCGAAGAAGCGTGGCGTCATGATGAGGAGGCGTAACTTTGACGGATGTTGACGGTTCGGCGGTTGTCGGTTGAGCATGGCTCCCAACTGGTTCAAGTATGCCTCCCCGGCCAGTTTCTACCCGCTGGCGGGCCGGCTCGTCCCCTGGTTCGGCGCGGCCGCCGCGCTGTTGACCGTGCTCGGGCTCTATCTGGGATTCTTCGTCGCGCCGACGGACTACAAGCAGGGCGAGGCCTACCGCATCATCTTCATCCACGTGCCGGCGGCCTGGATGTCGATGTTCATCTATCTGGTGATGGCGTTCTACGCCGGGCTCGGCCTGGTCTTCAACACCCGCCTGTCGGCCTTCATGGCGCGCTCGCTCGCCCCCACCGGCGCGCTGTTCACCTTCATCGCGCTGTGGACCGGCGCGCTGTGGGGCAAGCCGATGTGGGGCGCGTGGTGGGTGTGGGACGCGCGTCTGACCTCGGAGCTGATCCTGCTGTTCCTCTATCTGGGTTACATGTCGTTGCAGGCCGCGATCGAGGATCCGCGTCGCGCGGCGCGCGCCAGCGGTCTGCTGGCGCTGATCGGCGCGGTCAACGTCCCGATCATCTATTTCTCGGTGCAATGGTGGAACACCCTCCACCAGGGCGCCTCGATCAGCATGAGCCAGGGTTCGACGATGGCGGCCACCATGCTGACCGCCATGCTAGTGATGACGCTGGCCTTCTGGATGTATACCATCGCCGTGGTGCTGACGCGCGTCCGCTGCGAGATCCTCGAGCGCGAACGCCACAGCGAGTGGGTGGCGGAGATCGCGGCGCGGGAGGCCCGGTGAGTCTGGCGGAATTTTTCGATATGGGCGGCTATGCCTTTTATGTGTGGGGCTCCTACCTGGTGACGGCGGTGCTGATGCTGATCGAGGTGGTGGGGGTGATCCGGCGGCGGCGAACTCTGCTCGACCGCCTGGGTCGAATCCATGGGGCCGCGCAGGGGGCGGGACGGAGCGGACGATGAAACCCAGACACAAGCGATTGGCCTTCATCCTGGTCGGTCTCGCCGGCATCGCGGTCGCCGCGGGCCTGGTACTCAATTCCTTCCGCGGCAATCTGGTGTTCTTCTTCAGCCCGTCCCAGGTGGCGGCGAACGAGGCCCCGGTCGGCAAGACCTTCCGCCTGGGCGGCATGGTGGAGACCGGCAGCGTGCGGCGCGATGCGGACGGCCTGACCGTGCGCTTCACGGTGACCGACACGGCCAAGGAGATCCCGGTGGTGTTCACCGGCATCCTGCCCGATCTGTTCAGCGAGGGGCAGGGCGCGGTCGCCCAGGGCCGGCTCGGCGACGACGGGGTGTTCTATGCCGACGAGGTGCTGGCCAAGCATGACGAGACCTATATGCCGCCCGAGGTCGCCGACGCGCTCGAGCAGGCCAAGTCCGCCAGGGGCGGGCAGGAACTGCCCGGGTCGACGAGTCTCATCGAATAACGGAGGAGCAAGCCCATGATTCCGGAGATCGGACATTTCGCCCTGATACTGGCCCTGATCATGGCCGCGATCCAGGGCACCCTGCCCCTGGCCGGCGCGGCGCTCGGCAGGACGGCGTGGATCCGCACCGCGCGCCCCGCGGCGCAGGCGATGTTCGTCTACGTCGCGATCGCCTTCACCTGTCTCGCCTACTCCTTCGCCAGCAACGATTTCTCCGTGCTCTACGTCGCGGAGCATTCCAATTCCCAGTTGCCGCTGCATTACCGCATCGCGGCGGTGTGGGGCGGCCACGAAGGGTCCATGCTGCTGTGGATGCTGATCCTGAGCGGCTGGACCTGCGCGGTCACGCTGTTCAGCCGCAACCTGCCGGAGGACATCGTGGCGCGGGTCATCGGGGTGCTCGGGCTGGTCGCGATCGGATTCCTGCTGTTCATCCTGCTGACCTCGAGCCCGTTCGAGCGGCTGATGCCCCCGGCGCCGGACGGCAACGACCTCAATCCGCTGCTGCAGGACCCCGGGCTGGTGCTGCATCCGCCTATGCTGTACATGGGTTACGTCGGCTTTTCGGTGGCCTTCGCCTTTGCCATCGCCGCCCTGCTGAGCGGGCGGCTGGACGCCGCGTGGGCGCGCTGGTCGCGCCCGTGGACGACGGTGGCATGGATGTTCCTCACCTGCGGCATCGCGCTCGGCAGCTGGTGGGCCTATTACGAGCTGGGCTGGGGCGGCTGGTGGTTCTGGGATCCGGTCGAGAACGCCTCCTTCATGCCGTGGCTGGTCGGGACCGCGCTGATCCATTCGCTCGCCGTCACCGAGAAGCGCGGCGCGTTCAAGAACTGGACCGTGCTGCTCGCGATCATCGCCTTCTCGCTCAGCCTGCTGGGGACCTTCCTGGTGCGCTCCGGCGTGCTGACCTCGGTGCATTCCTTCGCCAACGACCCGCGCCGCGGCGTATTCATTCTGATCCTGCTCGCCCTGGTGGTGGGCGGCTCGTTGCTGGTGTACGCCCTGCGCGCGCCGCGCGTCAGCGCCAGCGGCGGGTTTTCCACCGTCTCGCGCGAGTCCTTCCTGCTGATGAACAACGTGATGCTGGTGACCGCCTGCGGCACGGTGTTGCTCGGCACGCTCTATCCGCTCATCCTCGATGCGCTGGATCTCGGCAAGATCTCCGTCGGGCCGCCCTATTTCGAATCCGTGTTCGTGCCGCTGATGGCCCCGATGGTGTTCCTGATGGGGATCGGGCCCATCGCCCGTTGGAAGAAGGCGGAGCTGCCCGAATTCGCGGTGCGCCTGCGCTGGGCCTTCGTCAGCGCCGTCGTGGTCGCGCTGGCGCTGCCTTTCGTGCTCGGCAAGTGGACCCCGATGATCAGTCTCGGCCTGCTGCTCGCGGCGTGGTTGATCTTCACCATCGGCGCCAACATCGCCCGCCGCATGCGCCGCGCGCGCGCGGCGGGCACGGCGCCCTTCGCGGGGCTGACGCGCAGCTACTGGGGCATGCAGCTCGCGCATTTCGGCGTCGCCATCTTCATCATCGGGGTCACGCTGGTGCGGGGCTTCGAGGTGGAGAAGGACCTGCGCATGGAGATCGGGGATACTACCGAGATCGCCGGATACACCTTCCGCTTCGACGGTGTGGTCGAGAGCCAGGGCCCGAACTACACCGCCACCCGCGGCTATGTGCAGGTCAGCCGCGGCGGGCGCGACGTCGTGCTGATGCATCCCGAGAAGCGCGTGTACACCGTGCAGACCATGCCGATGACCGAGGCGGCGATCGACACCGGGCTGCTGCGCGATCTCTACGTCTCGCTGGGCGAGCCCATCAGCGGCGGCGCCTGGAGCGTGCGCATCTATTACAAACCCTTCGTCGACTGGATCTGGGGCGGCTGCCTGCTGATGGCGCTGGGCGGTCTGCTGGCGATCAGCGACCGGCGCTACCGCCTCGCGCCCGTGCGTGACCGCGAGACCTCCGCCGCGGCGGCGGGGCCGGACGCGGGCGGTCCCGCCCCCGCGCTGCCGATGGAGGCGAAATCTTGAAATTGCGCCTGGTGTTGCCGCTGGCGGTATTCGCGCTGCTGGTGGCGTTTCTGTATAAGGGCCTGATGTTGAACCCCAGCGAGGTCCCCTCGCCGCTGATCGACAAGCCGGCGCCGGACTTCAGTCTGCCGCGCCTGCACGATCCCATCACCGCCATCTCGAACAAGGACATGGCCGGTAAGGTGTGGATGCTGAACGTATGGGCGTCCTGGTGCGTCTCCTGCCGGCAGGAGCATCCGCTGCTGGTGGATCTGTCGCGGCGCGGCATCGTGCCGATCTACGGCCTCAACTACAAGGATACGCGCGAGGAGGCCATCGACTGGCTGCAGCGGCTTGGCAACCCCTATCTCGCGAGCGCCTTCGACGCGGACGGCCGCGTCGGCCTGGATTACGGCGTCTACGGCGTGCCGGAGACCTACGTCATCGATGCGCACGGCGTGATCCGCTACAAGCAGATCGGGCCGATCAACGTGGATGCGTTGCAGAACCGGATCCTGCCGCTGATCCGCCAGTTGCAGGGGCAGGCCTGATGCGCGCGCGCGCCGCGGCGGCCTGGCTGCTGATCGCCCTCATCGGCGCGTGGGTCGCGCCGCCGCCCGCGGCGATCGCGGGCGAGGCGGTGTCGCTGCTGGATCCCGCCCTGGAGACGCGCATCAAGCACCTGGAAGAGGAACTGCGCTGCCTGGTGTGCCAGGGACAGTCGATCGCGGAGTCGGATTCCGGGTTCGCGCATGATATCCGCGCCGAGATCGTGAGCATGATGCGGGCAGGCAAGAGCGACCGGGAGATCATCGATTTCCTGGTGCAGCGCTATGGCGATTTCATCCTGTTCCGCCCGCCCGTCAAATCCACCACGGCGCTGTTGTGGGCCGGGCCGCTGATCCTGCTGGCGGTCGGCGTGGTGTTGATGGCGGTGATGATCCTGCGCCAGCGCCGCGCGCCGCGGCCGGAGCTCAGCGCGGAGGAGGTCCGGCGGGCGGAGTCCCTGCTGGGAGTCGAAGAGGCGAAGGATAAAGGCGGTTCATGACCCTGTTCATCATCGTGGCCGCGCTGTTGCTGGGCGCGGCGCTGTTGTTCATCGTTCCCCCCCTGATCAAGCGCGAGCCGGCGGATGCCGCCGTCGAGCGCAGGGCGCTCAATATCACGGTCTACCGCGATCAGCTCGTGGAGATGGAGCGCGATCTGCAGAACGACGTATTGACGCCGGATCAGTACCGACAGGGCCGCGAAGAGCTGGAGCGGCGTCTGCTCGAGGACGTGGCCGAGGCGCCGGGCGCCGCCGCGCCGCCCCCGCCGCGCGCGGCCCGCGCGAGCGCGATCGTGCTGATCGCGCTGGTCCCGTTGCTGGCGGTCGGCGGCTATGTGCTGCTGGGGGCGCCCGGGGTGCTGCTGTCGCCGCAATCCGCGCCGATGGCGGCCGCGGGCGGCCAGGGCGACATGGCGCATCAGATCAACCAGATGGTGACGCGGCTGGAGCAGCGTCTCGCCAGCGAGCCGGACAATGCCGAAGGCTGGGCGATGCTGGGACGGTCCTATCTGGTGCTGGAGCGCTTCGACGATGCGCGCACCGCGCTCGAGAAGGCGGTGACCCTCGGCCTGAAGAACCCGGAACTGCTGGTGGACTACGCCGACGCGCTGGCGATGGCCAGCGGGCAGTCGCTGGAGGGGCGCCCGCTGAAACTGATCGAGGAGGCCCTGGCGCTCGATCCGAACAATCACAAAGGCCTGTGGCTGGCGGGCACCGCGGCCTACGAGCGCGCCGATTACCGGGCCGCGCTCGAGTACTGGCGCCGGCTCTACGCCATGGTGCCCAGGGATTCCGACGCGGCGCGGGCGATGGAGGGCAATATCGCCGAGGTCGAAAGCCTGCTCGGCGAGTCCGGCGGCGGTGCGCCGTCCACCCCGCCGGCGCCGGCGGCGGCCGTCGCCATCAAGGGGACGGTGAGCCTGGATCCGGCGCTGCGCGGGCGCGTGCAGGACCCCGACACGGTGTTCGTCTTCGCCCAGGCGCCGAGCGGGCCGCGCATGCCGCTCGCGGCGCTGCGCGCGCAGGTGAAGGATCTGCCCCTGCAATACGCCCTGGACGACTCCATGGCCATGGATCCCTCGCTGAGCCTGTCGCACTTCCCCGAGGTGGTCGTGGTCGCGCGCGTCTCCAGGGGCGGCAGCCCCATGCCGCAGAGCGGCGATCTGCAGGGGCGCAGCGCCGTCGTGCGCAGCTCCGGCGCGGCGCCCGTGGACGTGCGCATCGGCGAGGTCCTGCCCTGAGCGGCGCGGCGCCCGGCGCGTGGCTGAAGGCCTCCGCCGTGCGCGCGCCGATCCTGCTGTGTCTGGCCGTGCTCCTGGTCTCCTGCGGTCAGGCGCCGCCGCCCGACGCGCTGGTCGAGGGCCGCCGTTTTCCCGCGCTGACGCTCCGCAACTTCGACGGCAGCCACGAATCCCTGGAACAATACCGCGGCAAACTGATCGTGCTGAACGTATGGGCGACCTGGTGCGCGCCCTGCCGGCAGGAACTGCCCGGCCTCGATCGCCTGCGTCGCAAGCTGGATCCCGCGCGGTTCTCCGTCGTCGGTCTGTCCGTCGACGCCGAGCGCGATATCGCGCAGGAGTTCCTGCGTGAGCGGGGCATCGCCCTCAAGAGCTACCTGGACGCGGACGCCGCGCTGGCGCAGCGCGTGCTCGAGATCCGGGTCTATCCCGACACCTTCATCATCTCGCCGGAGGGCGTGCTGCTGAAGCGCATCGTCGGCGAGCGCGACTGGGACCGGCCCGAGCTGCCGGCCATCCTGGAGGAGGCCGCGGACGGACGCCCGGAACGGTTACAGGATGTATAATGACGGCCACGCCCGGCCATGCGCGCCGGGGGCCGGTTTTCACGAGGCAGGGGGGATCATGAAACAGGGAATCCAGACGGGCGCGCGTACGGGGCGCCGCTTGCTCGGGGCGTATCGTCTGTGCGCGCTGGCGCTGGCGGCCGGTCTCTGGCAGCCGGCCATGGCGGCGGACCCGCTCCAGGGCCGCAAGATCTACCAGACCCACTGCGAGAACTGCCATGGCGCCAACGGCACCGGCCAGATCCCGGGCGCGCCCGACTTCATGCGCGGAGATACCCTGATGCGGCCGGATATCGAGTTGATGCGTACCCTGAAGGCCGGGCGCGGGATGATGCCGGCCTATCAGGGCATGTTCACCGAGACCGAGCTGCTCGACGTCATCGCCTATCTGAGAACCCTGCGCCTCCAGCCGCGATGAAGCCTGTATTTCGCGGCGCGGCGATCCTGCTGCTGACGGCCGCGCTGGCGGCCTGTTCCGAGGGCGGGCAGGGCCAGCAGGCGGCGGCGCCGGCCGGGCCGTCGCCGAAGATCCTGGAGACCTTCGAGGTCGGGCAGGAGGTCTATGTCCGCGCCCTGGCCGTCGATCCTGGGGCGGATGCGTTGTGGGTCGGGACCTCGCTCGGCGTGCACGAGATCGATCTCAAGACGCGCGAGGTAAAAAAGACGTACACGCGCGGCGACGGGCTGGCGAACGAATACGTGTTCGCCATCCTGGTCGACGGCGCGGGGGACAAGTGGTTCGGCACCAACGGCGGCGGGGTCTCGCGTCTCCGCGGCGCGGAGTGGAAGACCTGGTTTCCCATGCACGGGCTGGCCGACTACTGGGTCTACGCCCTGGCGGAAGACCCCGGCGCCGGCCTCTGGATCGGCACCTGGGCCGGCGTCAACCGGCTGCCGGCGGAGGGCGGGAAGTTCGAGACCTACCACGACGAGCTGGTCAATGAATGGGTGTACGGCATCGGCGTCGATTCGCGGCACCGCGTCTGGTTCGGTACGGAAGGCGGCATCTCGATGTACGACGGCGGGCGCTGGCGCGAATGGACCCATGAGCAGGGTCTCGGGGCGCCGAATCGGGATAATCTCCCCCTCAGCCGCAATACCGGCCTGGGGACGCGCTCACGCCACGACCTGAGCGTGCTCGTGGACGGCCAGGCCAGCTACAACCCCAACTATGTGTTCTGCGTCCACGTCGACAAGGGCGACCGCGTGTGGGCGGGCACCTGGGGCGGCGGGGTGAGCCGTTTCGACGGCCAGCGCTGGAGCAATCTGACGACGGCGGACGGCCTGGCCGGCAATATCGTCTTCGCCATGGCCGAGGACGCGCACGGCGCCCTCTGGTTCGGCACCGATCAGGGCCTGTCGCGCTACGACGGCAAGGCGTGGCAGAGCTTCCGGCGCGCCGACGGCCTGCCGGGCGATGCGGTGTACGCGGTGGCGGCCACCCCCGACGGAGAGGTCTGGGCGGGGATGCGCGGCGGCGTCGTGCGCATCGGCGACTGAACTGAGGCGCCTCCCGAATGGGGACAGATTTATTTATTCACGGGCCGGGGGCGGATGCGCAAACCCGTCCCCCCAGGGATGAGAGAGACGAATCCGTCCCTGTTTATCGCGAGAACGGACGACTGACATGAAATTCACTCATAAGACCTGGGCCCTGCTCATCGTGCTGGCGGGCGGCTTCGTGGTGGGCGGCTACCTGCTCGGCGTCAATCAGGGCAAGGGCGCCGCCGCGCCGGTGGCCCGCGCCCCGCTCGACGAGGTGGACCCCGCCGCCCCGCTGCCGGCCGGTCATCCGACCTTGCCGCCCTCCGGCGCCGCGGCCGCTCCGGCGCCGACCCCGACTCCGGGCGCGAATATGGGTGCGGGCAATCGGCGCTTTACCCACTTCCGCGTCGGCAACCGCAACGTCAAGGGGCTGATGGTCGAAGGGAACGTGGCCTGGATCGGGACCTCGGGCGGGGTGATCCGTTACGACGCCGCCACCGACAACCATCGCATTTTCGACAATCAGGTGCCCGGCATCCTGTCGAACGGCATCTTCCATGTCAGCCGTCTCGGCGACAAGATCGCCGTCGGCACCTACGGCGGCGGCTTGTCCCTGTACGACCCGGCGACGGACCAGTGGAAAAACTACAACATCCCGCAGGGGCTCGCCGATCAGTTCGTCTACGACGTCCAGAAGGTGAGCAACGGCGATATATGGATCGCGACCTGGTCCGGGGTGAACCGGATCCGCGGCGGCGCGCTGGACGATCCCGCCGGCTGGCAGACGTTCACGGTGGAGAACACCTCCGGAGGGCTGCCGAACCCGTGGGTGTACGGTCTCGCCGAAGGCCTGGACGGCGATATGTGGTTCGCGACCGAGGAGGGGCTGGCGCGTTACCGCAAGGGCGCCTGGAAGCACTGGAAGCACGCCGACGGCCTCGGGGCGCCGTACGAACTGGTCAAGGACGCCATCCAGTTCACCAGCGATCCGGCCGCGGCTTCCCAGCATCACGCGCAACAGAAGGCGGAGCAGGGCATCGAGGATCTCAAGGTCGCCTACAATCCCAATTACATCATCTCCCTCGACGTCGATCGCGACGGCACGGTCTGGTGCGGCACCTGGGGCGCCGGGCTCGCCCGCTTCGACGGCAAGACCTGGAAGAACTTCACCACCGCGGACGGGCTGCCCGCCAACCACATCTTCATGCTGTACCGGGATCGCGGCGGCCGGCTCTGGATCGGCACCAGCCAGGGGCTCGCCCGGCTCAACGACGACGGCGCCACTTTCACGGTGATGACCACGGCGGACGGACTGTTCGCCAACAATGTCTTTTCGATGGCGCAGTCCGAAGACGGGACCCTGTGGGTCGGCAGCTTCGGCGGCGTCGCGCGCATCGCGGGAGGCGGGTGATCCCCGCCCGCGTCCCGCCGGCCTCCATGACATGAAGCCCCCGGGTTCCCGCGCGGCGGCCTCGATCGCGGGCATCGCGCTGGGATCGGTCGCGGGAGGCGTCGCGGCCGAGCGGCTGTTCGCACAGGTGCCGCGCGTCGACGCGACATGGCTGTGGTGGTTGACGCCGGCGCTGGCCGGTATCGCCGTCTTCGGTCTGTGGCGTCTCGCGCGGTCCGGCGGCGCGCGCCCGCCGGAACGCGCGGGGCGGGAGGATGCGGCGTCCGAGCCCCGGCTCCGCGCCGTGCTCGATCATATCGTCGACGCCGTCCTCGACGTGGACGAGCGCGGCGCGGTCGAGTCCTCCAATCCCGCCGCCGAGCGGCTGTTCGGTTTCGGCGCGGAGGAACTGCGCGGCCGGCCCGTCGCCGAGCTGTTGCCGCCGCCGCTCAACGCGGGCGCGGACGCGGGGGATCTGCCCGCGCACCTGGCCGGCGCGGAGGGGGATCTGCGCGAGGCGAGCGGGCGCCACAAGAGCGGGGCGCTGTTCCCGCTCGAGTTGACCGTGAGCCGCATGGAGGTCCGCGGCCGGCGGCATTACGTCGTCATCCTGCGCGACATCACGCAGCGCCGCACACAGCTCGCCGCGCTGCGCCATCAGGCCCTGCACGACGCCCTCACCGGTCTGCCGAATCGCGCGCTGCTGCTGGACCGCGTCGAGCATGCCATCCGCGGGGCGCGCCGTAACCACCGGCCGCTGGCGCTGATGATCGCCGATCTGGATCACTTCAAGGAGATCAACGATACCCTGGGCCATCCCTGCGGAGATCTCCTCCTGCAGGAGACCGCGCGCCGCATGGGCGCGGCGATGCGCAGCTCGGATACTGTGGCCCGGCTCGGCGGCGATGAATTCGCCCTGCTGCTGCCGGCCACCGATGCCGCCGACGCCGGGCGCATCGCCGACAAGGTCGCGCGCGCGATCGAGCGGCCGTTCGAGCTGGAGGGAAACAGCTTCGTGCTCGGGGCGAGCCTCGGCATCGCGATGTTTCCCGAGCACGGCGAGGATTCCAGCACCCTGATGCGCCACGCCGACGTGGCGATGTACGCGGCCAAGCGCGAACACCGCGGTCACGCCCTGTACGAGCCCGGGCAGGACCGGCACGGCCTGCGCCATCTCGCCCTCAAATCCGAGCTGCACGCCGCGCTGGAGGGCGAGCAGTTGAAGCTGTGCTACCAGCCGGTGGTCGACCTGCAGAGCGGCCGGGTGACCGGGGTCGAGGCGCTGGTGCGCTGGAGCCATCCCTCCCGCGGCGTCCTCGGCCCGGACGAATTCATCCCGCTCGCCGAACGCACCGGCCTGATCCGGCCGCTGACGCTGTGGGTGCTGCGGACGGCGGCGCGACACTGCCGCGCCTGGGCGACCCACGGCCTGGAGCTGCGCGTCGCGGTCAATCTTTCGGCGCACAATCTGCATGACGGCGGCCTGCCGGAGACCATCCAGGGGCTCGTCGGCGAGGCGGGGCGGCCGCTGCCGCTCAGGCTGGAGATCACCGAGACGGCGATCATGCCCGGTTCCGCGCACGCCCTCGAGGTGCTGAACCGGCTGAGCGCGCAGGGCGTTCACATCTCCATCGATGACTTCGGCACCGGCTACTCGTCGCTGGCCTATCTGAAGCGGCTGCCGGTGGACGAGGTGAAGATCGACAAATCGTTCGTGTCCGCGATGAGGTTCGACAACGACGACGCGGTGATCGTCCGCTCGATCATCGATCTGGCGCACAACATCGGCCTGCGCGTGGTGGCCGAGGGCGTGGAGGATCGCGCCACCTACGAGCTGCTCGCCGGCATGCGCTGCGACTCGGTGCAGGGCTTCTACATCAGCCGGCCGCGGGAGGCGGACGATCTGCGCGCCTGGCTGCGGGATTCCGGCTGGTATCCCGCAGCCGGCGCGGCCTGAGCGCCGGCCGCGCCGCGCGCCGGTTGTCCCCGGTTTCTCAGGGCGTCGCCGCGTGCTGCCCCGGGGTGAGCGGGCGGTAGATGTCGACCTTGCGGAAGAACTGGTCGACGACGTAGATGCGCCCGTCGCTGTCCACGTCGATCCCCGCCGGCAGCATGTACTTGCCGGGGGCCCCGGATTGCCCGCGCTCGCCGATGAACATCAGCAACTGTCCCGCGGGGTCGAAGATCTGGATGTTGCCGAAGGCCGTATCGACCACATAGAGGTTGCCGGCGGCGTCGATCGCGATGCCCTTGGGGCGGGCGAACTGCCCGGGGAAGCGTCCCACCGAACCGAAGCTGAAGCGGTAGCGGCCGTCGCCGTCGAAGGCCTCGATACGGAAATTGCCGCTGTCGACCACGTAGAGGGTGCCGTCCGGTGCGACGGCCGCCTGCAGCGGCAGGTTGAATTCGCCGTCTCCCGCGCCGCGCGCGCCGATCCGGCCCACCGCCGCGCCGCTGCGGGTATCGAAGACGTGTACGGTATGCTCCGCCGAGTCCACGCCCCCGGTATCCACCACGTAGAGACGCGCGCCGTCGGGGGTGAGCGCGACGTCGGACGGGCGCTGCAGCAGTTCCCGGTCGCCGATGGCGCGCAGGAAGCCGCCGTCGGCGTCGTAGACCATGACGCGGCGTTCGCTGATGTCGGCGACGTAGAGCGTGCCGTCGGCGGCGATGGCGATGCCCATCGGTTTGGACAGACGGCCGGGTTTTTCGGCGCCGATCTGGAAGAAGCGTTTGCCCGGGATATCGAACACCATGACCGTGCGCTGCACCGTGTCGCTGACGTACACGCGACCCGCGTGCGCCGCGACGTCGAACGGTTTGACCAGCCCCATCAGCTTGCGCGCCTCGCCCAGGGCGAAGCGCTTGAGGCGCATGCCGGAAGTGACCTCCTCGACGTCCTCGTTATAGAGCAGGGTGCGTTCGTAGACGAAACGCGGCTCCGCCGGCGGCGGCGGATAGACCGGCGGCACGAACTCGTCCCGGGGCTCCGGCGCGCTGGCGCAGCCGACGAGCAGGCCGATGACGATGGCAAGGGTGAGGCGTGAGGCGTGAGGCGTGAGGCGCGCAAGCGCCGCGTTGACGAACATCGTGCGCCGGCCCGGAATCAGATTACCCCTCACTCCTCACTCCTCACCATCACTTGATATGGCAGGTCTCGCACAGCCGGTCGGAGCGGTCGCGCAGCAGGAGGGTGATATCCGGGTCGTGCACGTTGTGGCAGGTGGCGCACTCGACGCGATTGTCATAGAGTTTGACGCCATTGTCGAAGCCGTAGGGGCCGTCCGGCAGGCGGAAGTCGGCGTCCTTGTGGTTCAGCCCGGCGTAGGTCATCGAGATCGGATGGTCGTTGCTGAGATCGGTGTCGAGATGTTTGATGGCGATGTTGTGCGCGACCTTGCCGTTGTGGCATTTGCCGCAGCTCCACAGATCGTCCGCCTTGTTGATGCGCAGGTGCAGCGCGGCCTCCTCGCTGCTGCGGAAACCGTTCGGTTTGAACACCGTCATGTCGACCGCCATGGTCCCGTCGTGGCAGGACAGGCAGAGCAGGCTGATCGGGCTCGGCGTACGCACCTTGTTGTCGAGGGTGCGGCTGTCGTAGAGGGTGTAGGCGCCGGTCGCCGGCGTGAACCGGTTCCAGCCCGCGATCCCGCCCGTCGCCTCGCTGTCTCCCCCCTGCTGTTCCGGCGGGACGTGACAGTAGACGCAGGGCGAGCCGTAGTCCGAGAAGGCGAGGCTCGACATCGCCTGCACGCCCGCGCGTTTGTTGAGACCGGTGAAATCGTGTTTACTTCCGAGGATGGTGCCGCCCATGGCGGACAGGGCCCACAGCGCGCTCCCCAGCAGCAGGACCGCTCGCAGGATGGGGCTGCCGATGATCCGTCTCATTGTTATTTTCCTCGGATGCCTGTCAGGGGAACGCGTCGGCCGCGATGGCTGACATTATAATGCAAATGGGGCTATCATTGTCAGGACGCCGTCCCATCGCCGGAATCGCCTGTCACCCATGTCGTTGCCTTCCAGTCTCGCGCGCTGCGCCGGCGTGATCGCCGCCTGCCTGCCCCTGCTCGCCGTCGCGGCCCCGGCCGTGGAGTCGCAGCGCCTCTATCAGCACCATTGCGCCGCCTGCCACGGCGAGCATGGCGACGGGAAGAGTCGCGCCCAGTTCGGCCTGGATCCGCCGCCGCGCGACTTCACCACCGCCGAGGCATGGCAGGAACTGAGCCGGGAGCGCATGATCCTGTCGGTGACGTACGGCCGTCCGGGTACCGCCATGGTCGGCTGGGGCGACCGCCTCGGCGAGGACGGGATCGCCGCCGTCGTCGATTACATTCGCGCCAGCTTCATGCATCCGCCGGCCGCGCCGCAGCCGGCCTCCGGTCAGCCCTTGTACAAGCGTCACTGCGCCGCCTGCCATGGCGATCGCGGGAACGGGGCCACCTGGGCGCGCAACAGCCTCAATCCGCCGCCGCGCGACTTCACCGCGGCGGATGCCGGCCGCGAGCTCACGCGCGAGCGCATGCTGCTCGCGGTGACCCACGGGCGACCCGGCACCGCCATGATGCCCTTCAGCCGGGAGCTGAGCGCGGCGGAGATCGAGACGGTGGTCGATTACGTGCGCGCGACCTTCATGACGGGGACGGCCGGCCCCGCCGCGCCGGCGCCGGCCGCGACGCCCGCGCCCACGGGTCCCGCCGCGGACATGTCCGCGGCGTTGCCGCACGGCCTGCGCGGCGATGCCGATCAGGGGCGTCGGTTCTATCTCGGCAATTGCTATGTCTGCCACGGCGAGCAGGGCGACGGCCGGGGGCCGCGGGCCTCGTTCATCCAGCCGCCGCCGCGCAACTTCCTCGCGCCGGAATCGCGCCGCGCGCTGAACCGGCCGGCCCTGTTCGCGGCGATCTCCGGCGGCAAGCGCGGCACGGTCATGCCGGCCTGGTCCAGCGTGCTGAGCGATCAGGAGATCGCGGACGTCGCCGAGTTCGTCTTCACCGCCTTCATCGCGCCCGCCCCGGAGACACAGAAAAAAAAAGCCGTGAATTGACCGGTCGTACCCGTACGGGGCGGGACGTCTATAACAACCACTGCTATTTCTGTCACGGGTACGGCGGCGACGCCAATACGGTGGCGAGCCGTTTCCTCGCGCCCCCGCCGCGCGATTTCACCGCGCTCGGGCCCGGCGAGCTGAGCCGGGACGACATGATCCGCGCGGTCACCGCCGGCCGTCCGGGGAGCGCCATGATGGGATTCGCCGGGACCCTGAGCCGGGACGAGATCGGGGCGGTGGTGGATTTCATCCTCGCCACCTTCGTCGAGACGCGGCGGGAGAATACCCGCTATCACACCGCGGAGAACGGCTGGCCGGATCACCGGCGCTATGCCGACGCCTTCCCCTTCGCCCTGGGCGAACTCCCGCTGGATACGACGGATGAGCGTCTGACGCCGGCGCAGCGCCGGGGCAAGCAACTGTTTCTGTCCTCCTGCGTCGTCTGTCACGACCGCGCGCGCCTGCTCGACGACCGCACCCTGTGGGATCGCAGGACGGTGTCCTATCCGCGCGGCGCGTATTCGCACCGCGACGGAAAGGACGCCGATACGGTGTCGTCCGCGTCCCTGTCGGCGCGGCATGAAGTCGCCCCGCGGCTGCCCGACGCGACGCCGCAGCAACGGCGCGGCGAGGAGATCTTCCAGCGCAACTGCGCCTTCTGCCACGCGCCCGACGGCAGCGGGCGCAACTGGATCGGTGCCTTTCTGGAGCCGCGTCCGCGCGATCTGAATTCCGCCTCCGTGGCGGCGCTGACGCCGGAACGCCTGCGCGAGGTCATCGCGCGGGGCGTGCCCGACAGCACGATGCCGGCCTGGGGCACGGTGCTCGACGAAACGGAGATCGCCGCGGTGGCGTCCTACGTGGAGGCGGCCTTCGTCCGGCGCGCCGCCGGGACGGCGCCGGAGGGCAAGGATTGATCCGTGCCCGGCGCGGCATATCTGTTATATTGAGCCGACCGGGCCGGGGCACGGCCAGGGGCGGGAGCGACGATGGCGGAAGCGAAACTCAAGGTGGGCGTGGTCGGCGGTACCGGATATACCGGCGTGGAGCTCCTGCGCCTGCTCTCCCGCCATCCCGGGGTCGAACTGCACGCGGTGACTTCGCGCGAGCAGGCCGGTCGCCCGGTCGCCGACCTGTTCCAGGCCCTGCGCGGCCGGGTCGGTCTCGCCTTCACCCCGCCGGAGCCGGCGGTGCTGGCCGCGTGCGACGCGGTCTTCTTCGCCGCCCCCAACGGCACGGCCATGGCCATGGCGCGCGGGCTGCTGGAGGCCGGGGTGCGCATCATCGATCTGGCGGCGGATTTCCGACTCAAGGATCCGGCGGAATGGCGCCACTGGTACCGGATGGAGCATGCCTGTCCCGAGCTGCTGGCGGAGGCCGTGTACGGCCTGCCCGAGATCAACCGCACGGCCCTGCGCGGGGCGCGGCTGGTGGCCAACCCCGGCTGCTATCCGACCTCGGTCCAGCTCGGTCTCCTGCCGCTGCTGGAGGCCGGCCTCGTCGATCGCGGCCGCCTGATCGCGGACACCAAGTCCGGCGTCAGCGGCGCCGGCCGCAAGGCCGAGATCGGCATGCTGTTCGGAGAGGCGGCGGACAACTTCAAGGCCTACGGCGTGGCCGGTCACCGGCACTGGCCGGAGATCCGTCAGGGGCTCGCCGCGGTCGGCGGGGGCGGCCCGGTCGGGCTGACCTTCGTGCCGCATCTGGTGCCGATGATCCGGGGCATCCACGCGACGCTGTACGCCGAGCTCTCCGGCGCCGCGGAGGTCGATCTGCAGGCCTTGTACGAGCGGCGCTACTCGGCGGAGCCTTTCGTCGACGTGATGCCGGCCGGTTCGCTGCCCGAGACGCGCAGCGTGAAGGGCGTCAATCTGTGCCGCATCGCGGTCTACCGGCCGATGAATCAGCGCACCGTGGTGATCCTGTCGGTGATCGACAACCTGGTCAAGGGCGCGGCCGGACAGGCGCTGCAGAATTTCAACATCATGCATGGCTTCGAGGAAGGGCTGGGACTCGAGGATATCGCGCTGCTGCCCTGACCCGGCGCCGCGGCGACGCCCGCCGGCGGATCGGTCCGCACCGCCTCCGCGTTTCATATATGAGTGATGGCGAATAAAACCACACATGTCATCGTGCCGGCCCGTCACCCCTTGTTCAAGCGGGCGCTGTATGTCCTGCTGGCCGTCGTGCTCCTGGCCGGCGGATGGGGCGTGTTCGACTACGGGCGGTCGCGCGCGGGATTCGATTCCCAGGCGGCCCGCGCGGCGCGCGATGCGCTGGCGACGCGCATCCTGGATCTGGAGGCGGACAACAAGCGCCTGAGCGGGCAGAACGCGGTGCTGGAACAGGCGCGCGAGATCGACCGGCACGCCTACGAGGAGGTCGATCACACTCTCGCCGCCCTGCAGGACGAACTGCTCGAGCTGAAACAGGAGGCGGCGTTCTACCGCCGTCTGGTCAATGCCTCCGAGGGAGAGAAAGGCCTGCAGATCGAGAGCGTCAAGCTGCAGCGGGAGGGAGAGTCCCCGGTGTTGCGCTATCGCCTCGTGCTGACGCAGTACGTCACCCCACCCAGCCTGGTCCAGGGAGAGGTGCGCATGACGCTGAACGGACTGCGCAACGGGACGCAGGCGGAACTGTCGCAGCAGGAACTGCTCGGCGGCGACAAGACCGCGCTGATTTTCAAGTTCAGGCACTTTCAGGAACTGGCCGGCAGCCTGACCCTGCCGGAGGGATTCGTGCCCTTGCGTCTGCAGCTCAGGGTCCTGCCGCGTGACGGCGCCAAGTCGCCGGTGGAGCGCAGCTACAGCTGGACCGAATTGTTTTCGTAGCGGATAAAAGGAGACGGTCATGTGGAACGGGACCAAGAAGCAGAGGATCGACAAGGTCGATACCCTGATCGGGCAGCGCACCGAGTTGCACGGCGACATCGCGTTCAGCGGCGGGCTGCACGTCGACGGCGCGATCAAGGGCAATATCGAGGCGGACAACGACGGTTCGAGTATCCTGGTGCTGAGCGACAAGGGCTCCATTGAAGGGGAGGTGCGCGTGCCCCATATCATGATCGACGGACAGGTGATCGGCGACATCTACGCCTCGGAATCGGTCGAGCTCGCCCCGCACGCGCGCATCACCGGCAATGTCTACTACAAGCGCATCGAGGTGGCCATGGGCGCCGAGGTGAACGGCAGCCTGGTGCATCTGGACGAGAGCGGGCTCAAGGCGTCTTCCGCCGCCAGGGAAGTGAAATATCTGAACGAATCGGGCGGACAGGTTGATCGCGGCGGGGCGGACGGATTACAATAACCCACAGTTCATGTAAGGAGATGCCCTATGAGCTTAGCTGGCTCCGAAGTCACGACCGAGGCGGCCGCCCCGATGCTGGTGTTCACCGATGCCGCCGCTGCCAAGGTGAAGTCCCTCATCGATGAAGAGGCCAATGACGCGCTCAAGCTGCGCGTGTTCATCACCGGCGGCGGATGTTCCGGGTTCCAATACGGGTTCACCTTCGACGAGGCGGTCAACGACGGCGATACGATCATCGAAAACGGCGGTGTGACGCTGCTGGTCGATCCGATGAGCTTCCAGTACCTGGCGGGCGCCGAGATCGATTATTCCGAGGGGCTGGAGGGCGCGCACTTCGTCATCCGCAATCCCAACGCCACCACCACCTGCGGGTGCGGCTCCTCCTTCAGCGCCTGAGCGCCGACACCACTACCGCTTTACCATCACCACCATCATCAATAGGGGACGGATTTCAAATCCGTCCCCCTCATTGGTGTATTTGTGTCTACTGCGCGCGCGCCGCTCGATAGATCCCGCCCAGCGGCACCGGACGTGTCGCCCCGGTCACGCTGGGGAGATTGCCCGGCCGTCCCCCCAGGGTCTCATGCGCGAGCCAGGCGAAGGCCATGGCCTCGATCCAGTCGGGCGGGAATCCGTAGTCCTCGGTCGACCTGAGCGGGATATCTCCCAGCAGCGCCTGCAGGCGGAACATCAGCGCGAGGTTACGGGCGCCGCCGCCGCAGACCAGGACCTCCCGCGTCGCCGGGGCGTGCCCGCGCAGGGCCTGCACGACGCTGGCGGCCGTCAGCTCGCACAGCGTGGCCTGAACGTTCTTCCTGATCATGCGTCGTCCGTGCCGTTGCAGGACCTGCTCCAGCCAGTGGAGATTGAAATGGTCCGTGCCGGTGGATTTCGGGGGCGGGGCGGAGAAATAGCCGTCCTCGAGCAACTGCCCCAGCAGGCCCTCGTCGATGCGGCCGCTGGCCGCCCAGCGGCCGTCGCGGTCCATGGGCTGGCGGAGATGGCGCGCCGCCCACTGGTCCATCAGCACGTTGCCGGGGCCGGTGTCGAATCCGGTGACCGCCGCGTGCGGGTCGCCGGGCAGGATGGTCAGGTTGGCGATCCCGCCGATGTTCAGCACCGCGCGTTCGCGCCCGCGCTGCCGGAACAGCAGAGTGTGAAAGGCGGGGACGAGCGGGGCGCCCTGGCCGCCCACGCTCATGTCGCGGCGGCGGAAGTCGGCCACGGTCGTGATGCCGGTGACCGTCGCGATGATGTTCGGGTCCGCGATCTGCAGACTCGATTTCGGCGTGTGCGCGGGATAATGCCGGACGGTCTGGCCGTGACTGCCGATGGCCGTCACCTGGTCCGGCCGCAGCCCACCCTCCTGCAGCAGGGCGAGCGCGGTCTCGGCGAACAGATGGCCGAGTTCGCCGTCGAGTCGGGCGAAGTTTTCCAACTCGTCGCGGGTTCCTTCGCACAGGGCCTGCAGGCGCCGGCGCAAGACGGGCGGATAGGGGTGGCTGGCGGTGCGCAGCAGTTTTGGAGGTCCGCGCAGATCGACCAGGGCGGCGTCGACGGCGTCCATGCTGGTCCCCGACATGAGACCGATGTAGAGCTCCGCCATGGCTAGGCCGGCCATGCCCCCGGCGGCCGGGGGATACGGTCTTCGCGACGGGGGAGCCGCGTCTTATTCCGCGGCATTCAGGGCGATCGAGGCGGCGGCGCCCGATTGCGCGACCTGCGTCGCCTGCATCCGGTCGAGCGCATCGAGGCGCGCGAGATAGGGCTGCGATTCGCGGTTGAACGCGGCCATCTGCTGCGCGGGCAGCGGCGCGGCATCCGGCAGCGGTACGGTGAGGGGATTGCGATGGACGCCGTCGACATGGAATTCGTAATGAAGATGCGGTCCCGTGGCCAGCCCGGTCATGCCCACGTATCCGATGACCTGTCCCTGCGCGACGCGGCTGCCGGCGCGCAGGCCGCGCGCGAAACCGGACAGGTGGCCGTAGAGCGTGCTGTAGCGATTGCCGTGCTGGACGATCACCACGTTGCCGTAGCCGCCCTTGACCCCCTTGAAGGCGATCTTGCCGTCGCCGGTCGATTTGACCGGGGTGCCGGTGGGCGCGGCGTAGTCGACGCCCTTGTGGGAGCGGATCCGGTTCAGGATCGGGTGCATGCGGCCGAGGCTGAAGCCGGAGCTCACCCGCGTGAAGGCGACCGGTGAACGCAGGAAGGCCTTGCGTAGGCTCTTGCCTTCCGCGGTGTAATACTGGCCGCTGCCGCCCGGTTCGGTGTAGCGCACCGCGCGGTAGACCTTGCCGCGGTTGACGAACTCCGCGGCCAGGATGGCGCCGTCGCGCAGCTTGTCGCCGTCCTTGTATACCTCTTCGTAGACGACGGCGAAGCGGTCGCCCTGGCGGATGTCGAGCGAGAAGTCGACGTCCCAGCCGAAGATGCCCGCCAGTTCCATGGTCAGATTGTCGCTCAGGCCGGCGCGTTGCGAGGCCAAGAACAGGGAATCGTTGATGATCCCGCTGGTCTGCGTGACGCGTCGCTCCAGCGGGTGTTCGACCACCCGGCTGGAGAAACCGTCTTCCCCGCGTTCGACCCACAGGGTGCGGGACTCGTCCATGTCATAGTTGAGCGCGAGCAGTTCGCCGCCGCCGCCGGTCTGGACCCGGACTTCCTCACCGGGGAACACGCGCTTCAGGGTCTGCGTATCGCCGCCCAGTTCCAGGATATTGTGCAGTTCCTGCGGGCTGAGGCCGAGGCGCCCGAAGATGAGCGAGAGGCTGTCTCCGCTGCGCACCTGCGCGGTCTTCCAGTCGTCCGCGGGCTCCGGCGCCTTCGGCGCGGCGGGCGTTTCCGCGCCGCCCGCGGTCGTGGCGATGTCCGCCGGCCGGACGGGCAGCTCGAGCGGTAGCACGAGGCGGGAGGCCTCTCCGCCGACGGGGTCGACGGCGGACGGAGAGGACTCGGCCAGGATCTCGGTCTGGACCGGGGACGGCTCGCTGCGCGTCGCGCCGGCCTCGTCCGGGGTCAGGCCGATGAGGATACCGATCCCGACGAGCGCGCCGGCGGCGGTGAGAAAATGGTGGTTGGTATAGAGAGACTTTTTTCCGTTCCCTTGGGTAACCGGTTTGAAGTCCCGGTTTTTCATGCACAATCTGTCCATGGTGCCATCCTTGTTGTTTGGGCTAACCTTAGCCTGTGCATCGGTTGCGGTCAACAATCGCGTGAGCGATCGCGGCGGTTGTGACGGGGGATCGGCGGGAGCGGGCATTTTTTGCTTCAAGGCCGGCATGAGTACGGTAATATATCGGCTATTTTTCAGATGGCTTAAGCAGTTAAGGGAGTTCGATGAGCGGGATCGGTGATGTCCTGGCGGAAATCAAGCGCGGCGCCGAGGAGATCCTTCTGGAAGGGGATCTCGCGCAACGGCTGGCCGGCGGGCGGCCGCTGCGGATCAAGGCGGGTTTCGATCCGACCGCTCCCGACCTGCATCTGGGGCATACCGTCCTGCTGAACAAGCTGCGCCAGTTTCAGGGATACGGGCACGAGTGCATCTTCCTGATCGGCGATTTCACCGGCATGATCGGCGATCCCACCGGCAAGAGCGCCACCCGCCCCCCGCTCACGCGCGACGAGGTGATCGAAAACGCGCGCACCTACGAGGAGCAGATCTTCAAGATCCTCGATCCGGGCAGGACCCTGGTGATGTTCAACTCGAGCTGGATGAACGCGATGGGCGCGGCCGACCTGATCGGTCTGGCGGCCCGGCATACCGTGGCGCGCATGCTGGAGCGGGACGACTTCAGCAGGCGTTACGCGGGCGGGCAGCCGATCTCCATCCACGAGTTCCTCTATCCGCTGATCCAGGGTTACGACTCCGTCGCCATCCGCGCCGACGTCGAGCTGGGCGGCACCGACCAGAAGTTCAACCTCCTGGTGGGGCGGCAGTTGCAGGAATCCTTCGGTCAGCCGCCCCAGGTGGTGCTGACCATGCCGATCCTGGAGGGGCTGGACGGTGTGCAGAAGATGTCGAAGTCGCTCGGCAACTACATCGGGATCAGCGAGCCGCCGGACGAGATGTTCGGCAAGCTGATGTCCATCTCCGACACGCTGATGTGGCGCTATTTCGACCTGCTGTCGGCGCGCACGGCGGGGGAGATCGCGGGCCTGAGGCAACGGGTCGAGCAGGGCGCCAATCCGCGCGACATCAAATTCCTGCTGGGCGCGGAGCTGGTGACGCGCTTCCACGGCGCCGCCGCCGCCGCGCGGGCGCAGGAACAGTTCATCGCGCGCTTCCAGCGCGGGGCGCTGCCCGAGGACATGGAGACGGTCGAACTCGCCGCGGGACACGAGGCGTATCCGATCTCGAACCTGCTCAAGGATGCCGGCCTGGTCGCCAGCACCTCGGAGGCCCTGCGCATGATCCAGCAGGGCGCCGTGCGCCTGGACGGCGAACGCGTCGAGGACGCCCAGCGCCGGATCGCCCGCGGCGGGACCCATGTGGTCCAGGTGGGCAAGCGGCGGGTCGCGCGGGTGTCGGTCCGATGACCGGCCGCCCTCCCGGTGGGGCGCGTCCGCGCTGAGTGGACAGGGCCGCCATGCCGCCGGAGACCGGAAACGGGATTTTCGTACACCAGATTTTTTACGATCAGGCGAGCCGGGACGGCCTGGACCCGGGGTTCATTCCCCTGGACAACTCGGTCAACGCGCGGCCGGACTGGTACGAGTTCTGGGTCATCAGGAACTTTCTCAGGAACAATTCCCTGAAAGAGGGCGCCTGGTACGGGTTTCTGTCTCCCAGGTTCACCCAGAAATCGGGTTTTACCTCCGGCGCGGTGATCGGCGCGCTCCAGAAGTACGACGCCCGGGCCGACGTGGCCCTTTTTTCGGTGGGCTGGGATCAACTCGCGTATTTCCTGAATCCGTTCGAGCAGGGCGAGATCTGGCACCCGGGCCTGTCGAGGGCGGCGCAGTCGTTCTTCGACGAGATCGGCCTGGGCGTGGATCTGTCCCGACTCGTCACCTATGCCAAGACCTCGGTGTTTTCCAATTACATCATCGCCAAACCGGGTTTCTGGGCCGAATGGTTGGCGATCGCGGACAGATTTTTCGATCGCGTCGAAAGCGGTGCCCTCCCGGGGTTGGGTGGAACCACCAGCTATGGTTCGGCGCTGAACCAGGCGCCCATGAAGACCTTTATCCAGGAGCGGTTCGCCTCGGTGATCCTCGCGCGTGGCCGATACAGGGCGATCGTGGCGGACCAGAGTCAGCATGCCCCGATATTCACCCGCCTGTTCAGGGACGGCCCGCAGACGCGACGTATGCTGCAGGCCTGCGATCTGCTGAAAGAGAAATATTGCCTTACACAAGACAATGATTATCTGGATATGTATTATAAAATCCGCAAGGATATCGAATTCACTCGACCCGGGATGTAGCGCGCGGAAGGAAGCCCCGATACATCCGGACCATAAGATCCTGACCTATGCGACGGGACAGGCCTCTCACACCGACTGATAAGCGATTCCGGGCCACGGCCTATCCGCCGTCGCGGGCGCGCGTCGGCGGCGGCGCGCAGGGTGCCGCCCGTGAATGACGCATCGCCGGAGCGACTGGAACAGCCGCTGGTTTCGATCTGCATCCCCGCGTACAAGGCGCGAGACCTGAGGGTCGCCATCGGCAGCGCGCTGGCGCAGACCTATGAACCTGTCGAGGTGATCGTTTCCGACGACGCCCCCACCGATGCGATCCGCGCCGTCTGCGCCGGGTTCGGCGCGGCGATACGCTATGTGTATAACGAAGACCGCGTGGGGCTGGGGCGGGGCAACTACCGGAATCTGATCCGGGAGGCGCGGGGAAAGTACATCAAATTCGTAATGGATGACGATTTCCTTCATCCCTTCTGCGTGCAGGAGCTGGTCAAACTGGCCGAGCATCCCTCGGCGCCCCGGCTCGTGGCGAGCCTGCGGCAGGAGGTCGACGAGAACGGTTCACCCGTCGGTCTCCTCAATCCGCTCAATCTCGACAAGACGACGTTTGGAGACGGGCGGGAGCTCATCAAGATCATGGCGCTGCATCTCGTCAATGTGATCGGAGAGTTTTCGACGGTTCTGATGCGGCGCGCCGACATGCTGGATCCGTCCGGGGAACCCTGGGGCTTCGAGCTGGATGGGCAGTTGTGGAGGGGGCTGGACGACGTCGCCACCTGGGTGAGGCTCGCGCTGCTCGGTCCCGTCGCCGTTCATGTGTCGCCTCTTTCCTACTTCCGCCGGCATCGGAACTCGAACAGCAATCCGGCCTATAACCCCGAATTCATTTATGCGGTGACGGACTGGGGTCTGCTGGTCAGGTTCGCCGTGACGCACCGTATTATCGGCGGCGAGGAGATCGACGTGTCCCTGGGGCGGCTGCGGGGGCTTTATCAGTCGTTCGCGAATCTATATCCCGAGCTTCCCGCCCAGTATTCACGGGTGGTCGCCGATGTGAAGGGAGATGAATGATGGGCCTCCAGGAGTGTCGTCTGATAGATCTGCCCAGGATCCAGGATCCGCGCGGCAATCTCACGTTCATCGAGTCCGACGCCCATATCCCTTTTAAGATACAGCGCGTGTACTACCTGTACGACGTGCCGGGCGGGGCGAGCCGCGCCGGCCACGCGCACAAGCGGCTGCACCAGTTCCTTATCGCCATATCGGGCAGCTTCGACGTACATCTCGACGATGGGAAAGAGAAAAAGATATTCCACCTCAACAGGTCGTACTATGGTCTCTATATCGTCCCGGGTATCTGGCGCGAGATAGACAATTTTTCCTCGGGCGCGGTGTGCCTCGCCCTCGCCAGCGATATCTACAACGAGGACGACTACTACAGGACCTACGAGGACTTCATCCGGGGGAAAGGCACCGGCGATCGGCCGTGAGCCCATGGGCCATGCGTCGCTCCGTCATGGCCGCTCCTCCGACGGCGATCCGCCGGGGGGCCGGAAACGGGTCGGGTGGGGACGTGTTGTCCGCCGTCCCGCGCGGGATCCACTACAGGAGGCGTTGATGGAGCGGGATATCGATCGCTATGCCGAGGATTATCTCGGGCAGTATGGCTTCGAGCAGGTGCTGGTGGGGTATCGCCGGCGGGTGATTCTGGATCTGCTGGCCGAGCTCAGGCCGTCGGTCGTGCTCGAGATCGGTTGCGGGGCGGAGCTGCAGTATCGGCAGTATCTGGAGACGGCCTCCCCGATCGACGGCTGGGTGGTCGTGGAGCCGTCCCGGGCCTTCTGTTCCCTGGCGCGGGAGGCGCTGTTGCCGGGTATGACGGTGATCGAAGGCTTTATGGAGGAATCGTTGACGGCGATCGACGAGGCGCTGCCCGGGCCGCCGGACCTGGTGATCTGTTCCGGGGTGCTGCAGGAGGTTCCGTCCTCTCAGGCGTTGCTGCGGGCCATCCGCGCGGCGATGGGCGACCGTTCCCTGTTGCATGTGAATGTCGCCAACGCCGCCAGCCTGCACCGGCGGCTGGCGGTGGCGATGGGCCTGATACCGGCCCTCGATACAATGAGCGACCGCAACCGTTTGTTGCAGCAGCATCGGGTCTACGATTTCGAATCGCTGGTCTCCGATCTGGCGCAGGCCGGCTTCGTCGTGCAGCAGACGGGCGGTTATATGGTGAAGCCGTTTACCCACCTGCAGATGGAGGCTATCGCCCCCGTCATCGGGGATGCGGTGCTGGACGGCCTGTTCGAACTGGGTCGGCGCGAGCCCGCGCTCGCCTGCGAGATTTTCGTCAACGCCAGGGTCGCGGCCTGACCTCGGCCCTGGAAAGGATGCGCGGAGTGTGGCGGTGAGGACGGTCAAGTGACGCTGGAGATCCTCCCGTACGACCCGGGATACGCGGAGGCCTGGGATGCGCTGTGCGCCGGGGCCATGAACGCGACCTTCCTGCATACGCGTCGCTTCATCGGCTATCATGAGGACCGGTTCAGGGACCGCTCGTTGCTGGTGTTCGCCTCCGGCCGATTGGAGGGAGTATTCCCTGCCGCGGAGGCCCCCGCGGACCGTAGCGTGGTGATCAGCCACCCGGGAATTACCTATGGGGGCCTCGTTCATCGGGGGAGATTGCGCGGCCTCCGCATGGTGAAGGCGCTGGAGGCGATCGCCCGATACTATGGCGGGCTCGGTTACGCCCGCCTGCACTACAAGGCCGTCCCTTTCATCTATATGCGCCTGCCGGCGCAGGACGATCTGTATGCGTTGATGCGTCTGGGCGCGCGCCGGGTGCGATGCGACCTCTCCAGCGCCATCGATCTGGTCGAGCGCATGCCCGTGAGCGAGCGGAGGCGGCGTGGGCTCGGGAAGGCGAAGAAATCCGTGCGGGTTTCGGACGATCCGGCCTTGCTCGAGGAGTTATGGGGCGTCATCGCGGAGAATCTGGCGCGCCGGCACAAGGCGGTTCCGGTGCATACCTTGCGGGAGCTCGCATTGTTGCGGGACCGGTTCCCGCGCGACATCGTGATCCGATGCGCTGTGATGGACGGGAAGGTCGAGGCCGGGATCGTCCTGTTCAATTCCCGGTGGGTGTGGCACGCGCAGTATATCGCCGCCAGCGAGGCCGGTTACGCGGTTTCGGCCCTCGACGCGGTGTTCGACGCGACCATCGACGAGGCGCGGTCGGCGGGCGCGCGTTTTTTCGATTTCGGCACCTGCAACGACCGGGCGGGCGTGGAGCTCAATGAGGATCTGTACCGCTACAAATCGGAGTTCGGCGGCGGCGGGGTGGTTCACGAGTATTACGAGGTTGGGCTCTGATTGAAGACCGATATCCCGTTTCTCGATCTGAAGGCGGCTCACGCCGAGCTGCGCGACGAACTGCGGTCGGCGTTCGAGCGGGTGCTGGACTCCGGCCGTTACATCCTCGGCGGCGAAGTGGAGCGTTTCGAGGAGGAGTTCGCGGAGTATTGCGCGGCCCGGTATTGCGTAGGGGTCGGCAACGGGCTCGATGCGCTGCACCTGATCCTGCGCGCGTACGGCATCGGCGCGGGGGACGAGGTCATCGTTCCCTCCAATACCTACATCGCCACGTGGCTGGCCGTCAGTCATGCCGGGGCGACGCCGGTTGCGGTGGAGCCGGACGAAAGGACCTACAATCTCGACCCCCGGCGCGTCGAGGCCGCGATCACCGAACGCACCAAGGCGGTCATCGCCGTGCATCTGTATGGACAGCCGGCCGACATGGACGCCATCCGGGCCATCGCCGCACGGCATCGCGTGAAGGTCATCGAGGACGCCGCGCAGGCGCATGGCGCCCGCTATAAGGGCCGGCGTACCGGTTCGCTGGCCGATGCGGCCGGGTTCAGCTTCTATCCGGGCAAGAATCTGGGCGCCCTGGGAGACGGCGGCGCGGTCACGACCAGCGACGCCGATCTGGCGGAACGGGTGCGCATGCTGCGCAACTACGGATCGCGCGTGACGTATCACCATGAGGCGGCGGGGTTCAATTCCCGCCTGGACGAGCTCCAGGCGGCCTTCCTGCGGGTGAAGTTGAGCCGGCTGGAGGACTGGAGCGAACGGCGTCGTCATCTTGCCGCGGCGTACCTGGACGAACTGGACGGGACGGGCCTGGGTTTACCGTTCGTACCCCAGTGGGCCAGCCCGGTCTGGCATCTCTTCGTGGTGCGCACCGGAGCGCGGGAATCGCTGCGATCCCGGCTGGCCGCGCGCGGGATAGGCACGCTGGTCCACTATCCGGTCCCGCCTCACCTGCAGCCCGCCTATGCCCATCTGAACATGGGGCCGGGCACGTTGCCGGTCTCCGAGGCCCTCCATCGGGAGGTGATGAGCCTGCCGCTCGCGGCCCATGTCGATATGGCGGCCCTGCGCAGGGTCACGCTGGCCGTGAAAGAGGGCCTTGCCGGCATCGCCGCGGACGCGGGCAGGCCTCATCCTTCATAGCCGGCATGATTTCCTCTGATTGGCAGACTCGGGCCGCGGGGATGTTTTCCGCGTGGCCGGTGACCGGAACTAGCGCGAGGTGCTGAATGGATACGCGTCCTGAATTTACCGCCCACAACATACGCCTGGACAATGGCGAGGTGACGAAGCCCGACGCCCCGGTGACGATGGAGCGGGACGAGTGGTTTCTGTCCGCCCGCAGGGTCCTGAACCTGGTATTCCCCACGAACAAGGAACGCTACAGGATCGCGGATCTGGGCTGCCTGGAGGGCGGATATGCGGTGGAATTCGCCAGAATGGGCTTCAATACGCTGGGCATCGAGATCCGGGATCTCAATTTCCGGTGCTGTGAATACGTGAAGCGGAACGTCGATCTGCCCAATCTGGAGTTCGTGCAGGACGATGTCTGGAATATCGCCGGGTATGGGGAGTTCGATGCGGTTTTCTGCTGCGGGCTTTTATATCACCTGGACAAACCGAGGAAATTTCTCGAACAACTGGCCCGGCAGACCCGCAGGCTGCTCATTCTGCAGACGCACTTCTCCATCGAGTGGATGAGGAACCCGCGTTTTCACCTGTCGCAGATGAGCGCCAATGAATCGCTCAAGGGACGATGGTACATGGAGTTCCCGGAAGACGCCTCGCCGGAGATGCGTCAGACCCGACGCTGGGCCTCGTTTCAGAACAATTACTCCTTCTGGGTCACGCGGGAAGGCCTCATCGGTCTGATTTACGACCTGGGATTCCACACCGTATTCGAACAGTTCGACTCCCTGGCCCCCAATATTACGGGAGAGCTGGAGGAAAATTATTGGGATTTCATGCGGGGCACGTTTATAGGCATCAAGGATCCGTAACGGCGCATCGAAGGGCGTGCCCGCTTGACAGCGTGCGGGATTCCGTGGATCAATGCCGTGTCGATTCCGGTGGATGCGGCCCTGCGCCGCGGCCGCGCCGTACCGGCGGAGCGCAGGCGGGTCGATCCGCCGCCGTGATGAGATCAACGAGGATGGCCGGAGTGCGGCCGGTCCCCGCTGTCACCCTTTTTCTGAGCCCCTTCCCCATGAAGAATCCCGAGCTTGAAGCGATCGCCGGTCGGTGGTGGTATTACAGCGTCGAACTGGCGCCCGGATGGCGTACGCGCGGCATCTATCCCGACGACATGCCGATGCTGCCGCGGATGATGATGCGCAAGGCCGATCTGAACGGCATGGATTGCCTGGATATCGGCAGCATGGAGGGTCTGATGCCCATTCTGATGCGGCGTGGCGGCGCGAACCGGGTGCTGGCCACCGACGCGGTTCCCCATTGCCTGGAGAAGATGCGCCTCCTGCCCGAGATCTATCGGGTCGATTTCCAGTTCCGCGCCGTCGGACTGATGTACGACCTCGCCGCCAAGCTGCGCGATTTCGGCGGGTTCGACTTCATCAATCTGTCGGGCGTGCTCTACCACGTCTTTTCCCCCATGCACGTCGTCGCCGGGCTGCGGCCACTGCTGAAGAAGAACGGCCTGATGCTGATCTCCACCAATGTGGTCAGGCGCGCCGACTACAGCATGGCGTTCAACCGGGGCGGCGATTTTCAGTCCGAGACGAATACCTTCTGGTACCTCTCGATCCCCATGCTCGAGTACATGGTCCGTTATTTCAACATGACGCCCATCGACTGCCTCTACCAGCCCGCCGCGGCGTCGGAGGAGGCCGGGGCGGAGACGCAGGCCGGGTATCTCGCAGTCATGTGTCGCGCCAATGACGATCCCGGATCCGCGCCCCCCGATCCATGGGCCGCGCAGTCCTGGGCACAATCCTGGGAGTACCGCGGCCTCTGCGATCAGGACCTGATGCGGGGGCAGGCGCGTTCGACCATCCGCTATGCCGACGGAGGACCCGATCCGGCGGGGGGCATAGACCTGCTCGCGCGGGTGGCGGAAGGTCCCGACGTCGTTACCGCCGGGATAGCGGACAGCCATGTCCTGACCCTGGATGCGTTCAGCTGACGCGCCGCTGGCGCGCGCCCGCCGGCGCCGCCCGGGTCATGTCGTCACCAGCGCCGGTTGCGCTGCCTTGCCGGGGCGTTCCCAGGCATAGCCGTAGCTCGTGCAGTCATCCGAGTAGATCGCGCGGATCTTTTCCACCAGGTCGTCGGTGTAAAAGGCGCGGAAGTCCGGCAGGCGGTCCTGGATCCGCGACCAGGGTTCGTCGGCGATGCAGCGTCCTCCGCGCGCCCTGCGCACATGATGGTCGGAGCCGAGTCCGTCCAGGCTCAGCCCCAGGCCTGTCGTCGCGTTGACCCTGGCGATGTCCTGCTCGATCTCTTCCAGGCGGCAGACGATATCGAACACGTCGGGGATCTCGTATTCGTACTCTTTCTTCTGTTGCGCCATGTGGATATTGCAATGGCGTATGTCGAGACTGTCCAGTAACCCGACGTATTGGCGGAAACTCATGTCCGCGGGTTGTCCGCTGCGCAGATCGGTAAAGAATCCGTGGCGCTGTGCGTGGATGTACGCGCTGGTGGCGCGGGCGAACGGGCTGCGCACGATCTTGAACCTGAAGTAGGCAGGGTCCCGGAGCTTTTCTACCGTCGTTTGATGGCCGCGGTAGAAGACCTGTTCGCGATAGTTGTGGATCCACTCTCCGTAGGCCAGCGCTTCTTCGAGCAATCCCATATGGCGCAGAAACATCTTGGTCGCCACCGTGGCACCGGCCTTGGCGCTCCAGTCCATGATCAACCCGCTCTGATCGTCCACCAGCGCGAGTATCATGACGTCTCTCGATCCATAGGCGACGAACCCCGACCATCCGATGGAAGATGTTTTTATTCTGACGCCGATCCGACCGGTTGGGATCCCCCCGATAAGTGAAAAAAAGTGAAAAAATTTGCGCGGGTTTTTTTATTAACCGGCAAGTGTATATTCCTACGCGCCGGGCCGGCATCGCCCGGGGACGGAGAGTTCAGCGTCCGTCCGATGGGGCCCGGTGAAAATAGCGGAGAACCTCCCCGTGAGCACGAGGCGGTTTTGATCGCTCGGCGGTGACGACGCGATCGCCGGGCGCGAACCGGACTTCCGGGTCCCGGCGGCGGCTTCTACAGTTCGGCCGCCCTGAACGGCGCCCCGTCACTATCTTTGGCGGAGAGTTGGGGCAGGCCCGGATACTGCCAGTCTATGGCGAGGTCGGCGTCGTCCCAGGCGATGCAGCGTTCGTGTTCCGGGGCGTAGTAGCGGGTGGTCTTGTAGAGGACCTCGGAGCTGTCGCTCAGGGTGACGAAACCGTGGGCGAAGCCCTCCGGGATCCAGAGCTGGCGCCGGTTCCCGGCGGAGAGCCGTGCGCCCGCCCAGCGGCCGAAGGTGGGCGAACCGCGGCGGAGATCCACCGCGACGTCGTAGATCTCCCCCTGGATCACCCGCACCAGTTTTCCCTGCGCCATCGGGGCCCGCTGGTAATGCAGCCCGCGCAGCACGCCTTTCACGGAGCGCGAGTGATTGTCCTGGACGAATTCGGGAGACACGCCGGTCGCTTCCGCGAAGCGCTGCTGGTGGAAGCTCTCGAAGAAGAAGCCGCGCGGGTCGGTGAACACCCGGGGGGTGAACATGACGAGATCGGGGATCGCCAGCCGTTCCGCCTGCATCAGAACACCCCGCCGTCGATCAGCCTCAGCAGATATTCACCGTAGGCCGTCTTGGCCAGGGGCGCCGCCAGGCGTTGCAGTTGCGCGGCGTCGATCCAGCCGTTGCGGAAGCAGATCTCCTCCGGGCAGGCGACCTTCAGCCCCTGCCGTTTCTCGAGGGTGGCGACGTACTGTCCTGCCTCCAGCAGGTTTTCGTGGGTGCCGGTGTCGAGCCAGGCATAGCCGCGTCCCATGATCTCGACCCGCAGCTGGCGCCGGTCCAGATACATGGCGTTCAGATCGGTGATCTCCAGTTCGCCGCGGGCGGAGGGGCGGATCGCGCGCGCGAAGTCCACCGCCTGCGCGTCGTAAAAATAGAGCCCGGTCACCGCGTAGTTCGAGCGCGGACGGGCGGGTTTCTCTTCCAGCGACACGGCCTGGCCGGCGGCGTCGAATTCGACCACGCCGTAGCGCTGGGGGTTCTGCACGTGATAGGCGAAGACCGTGGCGCCGGAGGTGTGCTGCGCCGCGTCCTTCAGCAGGGTCTGGAGATTGTGGCCGTAGAAGATGTTGTCGCCCAGCACCAGGGCCGACGGGTCGCCGCCGAGGAAGCCGGCGCCGATGGTGAAGGCCTGGGCCAGTCCGTCCGGTCGCGGTTGCACGGCATAGGAAAGATTCAGTCCCCACTGGCTCCCGTCGCCGAGCAGGCGGGCGAACAGCGGCGCATCGTCCGGGGTCGTGATCAGCAGGATGTCGCGGATGCCCGCCAGCAGCAGGAGGCTGAGCGGATAATAGACCATCGGCTTGTCGTACACCGGCAGCAACTGCTTGGACATCGGCAGGGTGGTCGGGTACAAGCGGGTGCCGGAGCCTCCGGCCAGGATGATGCCTTTTCTGGGCACGGGTCCCCCTCTCAGGTCAGAATCTCTCGCAAGGTCCGCCTGACGCCATGGCGCCAGTCCGGCATCCGCAGACCGAAGGTGGTCTCCAGTTTGCCGACGTCGAGACGGGAGTTGCGCGGCCGCGGCGCCGGCCGCGGATAGGCCGTGGAGGGGACGGCCTCGACCCGGTCGGCCGTGACCCGCAGGTCCGCGCCGGCGCGTTCGGCCTCGGCCAGCACCAGCCGCGCGTAGCCCCACCACGTCGTCTCGCCGGCCGCCGCCAGGTGATAGACCCCGCCGCGCCTGCCGTCACCGTCATTCGCGACCGCGGCGAGGATCTGGACGGTGACATCGGCGATCAGGTCCGCGCCGGTGGGGGCGCCGGACTGATCGTCGACGACGCTCAGGATATCACGGCTCCGGGCCAGCCCCAGTATGGAGTGGATGAAGTTGCGCCCGCGCGCGGCGTAGACCCAGGAGGTACGCAGGATGAGCGCGCGCGCGCCGGAGGCGATCACCGCCTCGTCGCCGGCGAGCTTGCTGCGCCCGTAGGCGGACAGCGGCGCGGGTCGGTCGTCTTCCGTCCAGGGCCGCGTCCCCGCGCCGGAATAGACGTAATCGCTCGAGTACTGCACCAGCCAGGCCCCGAGGCGCGCCGCCTCCGCGGCCAGCGCGCGCGGCGCCTCGGCGTTGATGCGCAGGGCCGCGGCCGGGTCGCCCTCGGCCCCGTCGACGTCGGTCCAGGCGGCGGCGTTGACGATGACCCGCGGCGCGACCGCGCGCACCGTCGCGACCAGGCCCGCGGGATCGCTCAGGTCCCCGCACAGGCCCGGGGCGCCGGTACGGTCGAGCGCGACGAGTTCGCCGAGCGGCGCCAGCGCGCGCTGCAGCTCCCAGCCGACCTGGCCGTTCTTGCCCAGCAGCAGCAGCCTCACCGCATCTCCTCGCCGTAGTGGCGCCCGAGCCATTCGCGATAGGCGCCGCTCTGCACCTTGTCCACCCAGTCCGGGTTCGACAGATACCACGCCACCGTCCTGCGCAGGCCCGTCGCGAAGGTCTCCGCCGGGCGCCAGCCCAGCTCGCGTCCGATCTTGCCGGCGTCGATGGCGTAGCGCCGGTCGTGGCCGGGCCGGTCGGCCACGAAGGCGATCAGCCCGGCGTATCTTTCTATCGGACGGCCCTGCGCGTCGCGCACGCCGCGCGCGGGCGCCGGGGCCAGTTCGTCCAGCAGGGCGCACGTGGCGTGGACGACGTCGATATTGGTCCGCTCGTTGCGGGCGCCGATGTTGTAGGTCTCGCCCGGCCGGCCCGAGCGCAGCACCGATCGGATGGCCGCGCAGTGATCCCCGACGTAGAGCCAGTCGCGGATCTGCCGGCCGTCGCCGTAGACCGGCAGCGGTCGGCCCGCGAGGGCGTTGACGACGGTCAGCGGGATCAGTTTTTCCGGGAACTGGTGCGGGCCGTAGTTGTTCGAGCAGTTCGTCGTCAGCACCGGCAGCCCGTAGGTATGGTGATAGGACCGGACCAGGTGGTCGGCGGCCGCCTTGCTGGCGGCATAGGGGCTGTTCGGGGCATAGGGCGTGGTCTCGCTGAACGCCGGATCGTCGGGGCCCAGCGTGCCGTAGACCTCGTCGGTGGAGACGTGGAGGAAGCGGAACGCCTCCCGTTCGGCGGCATTGAGCTGTCGCCAGTAGGCGCGCGCCGTCTCCAGCAGATGAAAGGTGCCGGTGACATTGGTGCGGACGAAGGCCTCCGGGCCGTGGATCGAGCGATCGACGTGGGTCTCGGCGGCGAAGTTGAGCACCGCCCGCGGGCGGTGCTCGGCGAACAGCCGGCGCAGCAGGGCGGCGTCGGTGATGTCCCCGTGCACGAACAGATGCCGCGCCGAGCCCGCCAGCGGGCGCAGGTTCTCCGGATTGCCGGCGTAGGTGAGGGCGTCCAGATTCAGGACCGGCTCGTCGCTCGCGGCGCACCAGTGCAGGATGAAATTGGCGCCGATGAAACCGGCGCCGCCGGTGACGAGGATCATGCGGATCCCCCCTTCATGGATGACGCCGGTGCGCGCGGGCTTTCCCGGCCGGGCGTTCCATACGACGATGCCTGTCTCATGAGTCGCACCATTTTCGCCACATGTCCCGGTACGCGGCCTCCAGTTGCCGGGTGAACCCCGCCTCGTCCCGCAGCGGCGAGGCGTCGAGGCGCGCGCGCAGGCCGGCGCGCAGCGCCTCCAGGCGGTCGAGGTCGCCGGCGAGGGTCTCCGCGATGGCGATATAGTCCGCCACGTCCCGCCCCGCCAGCTCGGGCAGGCCGACCGTCTTCAGCAGATGATAGCCGAAGCGGGCCGAGAAGCGGTCGCCGGCGAGGCCGATCACCGGCACCCCGAGGTGCAGGACCTCGCAGGTCGTCGTGTTGCCGTTGAACGGCCAGGGGTCGAGCGCGATGTCGACGGTCGCGTGCAGGGCGCGGAATTCGTTCAGCGGCAGCTTGTGGTGCAGCGTGAGCCGTTCCGGCCCGATGCCGCGCGCGGCGAAGCGCGCCCGGATGTGCCGCTGGGCGTCTCCCGCCGGCACGCCCGCCATCAGCAGCCGCGCCGCGGGCAGGCGTTGCAGCAGCTCCGACCAGGCGGCCAGTGTCGCCTCCGATACCTTGGCGATCTTGTTCATCGAACCGAAGGTGACATGGCCGTTCCGGCGCGCCGGCGTCTCCGTCCCGATCTCCGGCAGGTCCGCGGCCGGCCGGTAGCACCACAGGTTGCGCGGCAGACGGTACAGCCGCTCGCTGCCGTGGCGTTCGTAGCCCTCGGGATCGGTATCGGCATGGCTCAACCGCCAGTCCATGGCCTCCAGTCCGGTGGTGGCGACATCGCCCAGGTAGGTCAGTTGCACCGGGGCCGGCCTGCGGGCGAAGGTCAGCAGGCGGTTCTTGTCAGTATGCCCGGCGAGATCGACCAGGATATCGATGCCATCGGCGCGTATCCGCTCGGCCAGCCGTTCGTCCGACAGCCCCGGGCAGGGGATCCAGTGGTCCGCGAGCCGGGCCAGCCGGTCGGTCCAGTCGTCGCGCTCGAGATTGTTGTAATAGCCGTAGACCTCCACGCACGAACGGTCGTGGTGCGCGAGCACGGGCTCGATGAAATTCGCCACCGGGTGGCGGCGCAGGTCGGGCGACACGTATCCGACCCTGAGCCGGCGCTCGGGCTCGCGCGCGTTGGCGTGCGGGCGCCGGTGCGGTTTCAGCGGCGCCTCGCAGCGCGCGGCGAATTCCCGGTGCGCGGCGAACGATTCGGCCGGGGTGACCGAGGAGAGGTTGTGCAGCGAGAAGAGCCGGGCGCTGTGTCCGGCCGCGGAATCGGGGTCGAGGCGGAGGCCGTCTTCGAAACAGCGCATGGCCTCTTCCATCCTGCCCTGGTTGGTCAGGGCGGTCCCGAGATTGATGTGCGCCTCGGCGTCGCCGGGCTTGAGCGCGATCGCCCGCCGGTAGCAGGCCGCGGCCTCGTCGGGTTGGTCCCGCTTGATGAAGATCAGTCCGCGGTTGTTGTGGGCGGCGGCGTAGTCCGGGTTGATCGCCAGTGTCTCGCGGAAGTATTCGTCCGCTTCGTCGAGCCTCCCCTGATCGAGGCGGACGCCGCCCAGATTGAACCACGCCTCGGCATACTCCGATCTCAGCGCCACCGCCTGCCGGTACGCGGCGGCGGCCTCTTCCCGGGCCCCTTCTTCCGCCAGCGCGTTGCCCAGATTGAAGTGCGCCTCGGCCAGATCCGGCTTGAGCGCCAGCGCCCGCCGATACGCGGAGATCGCCTCGCCCCGCGTGCCCAGCCGGTGGAGCACCAGGCCGAGGTTATTGTGGATCAGCGGATTCTCCGGCTGCAGGGACAGGGCCTGCCGCAGGTAGCGCAGCGCCTCGTCTCCCTGGCCCAGGCTGCCGTAGGTGACCCCCAGGTTGGTGTGCGCCTCGACGAAGTCCGGTTTGAGCCTCAGCGCGGCCAGATAGCTCGCCACGGCGGCGTCCGCCTTGCCCTGTCTGAAATGCGTCAGGCCGAGGTTGTAGTGCGCCGCGACCAGCCCGGGGTCGAGCGCCACGGCCTGGCGGTAGCAGTCCGCGCCCTCGTCCAGCCGACCCTGCGCGACATAGGCGTTGCCGAGCTTGCGGTGCGCCTCGGCATGCCCCGGATCGATCGCCAGCGCCGCGCGGAAATGGTCCGCCGCCTCGGCGAACGCGCCCTGCAGATAGCGGGCGAGCCCCTGCTGCAGCAGCGTCTCCACGGGCGCCCCGTCTTCCGGCGCCGGACCCGTGCCCGTGGCGGGTCGAGGCGTCGGCGGATGCGCGCACCACTGCCGCCACATATCGCGGTAGGCGTCCTCGAGGTCGCGGGTGAAGGCGGCCTCGTCGCGCAGGGGCGAGGCGTCGAAGCGCCGCGGGATCTCCTGGCGGAGACGGTCGAGGCGCTGGGGATCGTGGGCGAGCTCGGAGGCGATGCGGACGTAGTCGGCGGCATCGGTGGCGACGAGTTCCCGGAGGCCGAGGGAGGAGAGCAGTGCGAGCCCGGAGCGAGAGACGGAGGACTCGCCGGCGAGGGAGACGACGGGGATGC
>JADLCS010000081.1 GCA_020847075.1 Gammaproteobacteria bacterium | reverse complement strand
TTCCTCGAACAGATACTTGCCGTAGTCCATCACCCGGCACACCGGCGGATCCGCGTTCGGCGACACCTCCACCAGATCCAGCTCGGCCTCTTCCGCCTGCCGGTTCGCCTCCGCCAGAGGCACTACGCCTACCTGCTCGCCATCGGCGCCGATGAGGCGGACCTTCGGCGCGGTGATCGCATCGTTCAAGCGTAAATCTTTATCAGCGGCTATAACCCGTTCCTCCGCACTATGCCTGTAAAACAGCGCGGCCGCGGCGCACGCTCTCGGACATCAAGCGATCCGCACAGGCCTGTAACGACAGGCTGCCCAGATCCTTGCCGTCCCGCGCACGCACGGCCACGGTCTCCTCGCTCATCTCGCGGTCGCCCACGACCAGCAGATAAGGCACACGCTGTAGCGTATGCTCGCGGATTTTAAAGCCTATTTTCTCATTTCTCAAGTCCGTCACGACCCTGAGGCCGGATTTTCGCAGGAAGGCCGTCGCCCGGGCGGCATATTCCGCCTGCCGGTCGGTGATATTCAGGACCGCCGCCTGCACCGGGGCCAGCCACAGCGGCAGGGCGCCCGCGTGCTCCTCCAGCAGAATGGCGATAAACCGCTCCAGCGAGCCCAGGATCGCCCGATGCAGCATGACCGGGACCTGCCGGCTGCTGTCCTCGGCGATATAACTGGCGCCCAGGCGACCCGGCATGGAGAAATCGACCTGGATCGTGCCGCACTGCCAGACCCGCCCGATGCAGTCCTTGAGCGAGAATTCGATCTTGGGGCCGTAAAAGGCGCCCTCCCCGGGCTGCAGGTCCCACTCCAGGCCGCGGTGATTCAGCGCCCGTTCCAGGGCATGCTCGGCCTTGTCCCAGACGGCATCGTCCCCGACCCGGTTCGGCGGCCGCGTCGAGAGCTTGACCAGGACATGCTCGAACCCGAAGTCGGCGTAGGCCCCGAACAGCATGTCCATGAAGGCCGATACCTCGTCCTGGATCTGGTCCTCGGTGCAGAAGATATGGGCGTCGTCCTGGACGAAATTGCGCAGCCGCATCAGCCCGTGCAGCGTACCCGAGGGCTCGTTGCGATGACAGGAACCGAACTCGGCCAGCCGCAGCGGCAGGTCGCGGTAACTCTTCAGGCCCTGGTTGAAGATCTGCACGTGGCAGGGGCAGTTCATCGGCTTGATGGCGTAATCGCGGTTCTCCACATGGGTGGTGAACATGCCGCTGGCGAACTTGTCCCAGTGGCCGGACTTCTCCCACAGCGAACGGTCGACCACCTGCGGCGTACGCACCTCCTGGTAGCCGTGCTCGCGCAGCAGGCTGCGGATGTACTCCTCCACCGTGCGGTAGATGGTCCAGCCGTGGTCGTGCCAGAACACCATGCCCGGAGCCTCTTCCTGCTGGTGGAACAGCCCGAGCTGCTTGCCGATCTTGCGATGGTCGCGCTTCTCGGCCTCCTCCAGGCGATGGAGGTAATCGGCCAGGTCCTTCTTGTTCGCCCACGCGGTACCGTAGATGCGCTGCAGCATCTCGTTGCGGGAGTCGCCGCGCCAGTAGGCGCCTGCCACCTTGGTCAGCTTGAAGGCCTTGAGGCGGCCGGTGCTCGGCACGTGGGGGCCGCGGCACAGGTCGATGAATTCGGCCTGCCGGTAGAGCGAGATCTGCTCCCCGGCCGGGATATCCTCGATGATGCGCGCCTTGTACTCCTCGCCCATGGCGCGGAAGAAATCGATCGCCTCCTCCCGCCGCATCACCGACCGGGTCACCGGGAAGTCTTCGCCGGCGATCTCCGTCATCTTGCGTTCGATCGCCGCCAGGTCCTCCGGGGTGAAGCTGCGCTCGAAGGCGAAGTCGTAGTAAAAACCATCCTCGATGACCGGGCCGATGGTCACCTGCGCCTGCGGGAACAGCGCCTTGACGGCCTGGGCCAGCAGATGGGCGCAGGAATGGCGGATGATATCGAGGCCGTCGGGATCGCGCTCGGTCACGATGGCGAGTTCGGCCTCGCCCTCGATGACGAAGGAGGTGTCGACCAGACGCCCGTCGACGCGGCCGGCCAGCGCCGCCTTCGCCAGGCCCGGTCCGATGGACGCGGCCACCTCGGCCACGCTGACCGGGTGGTCGTAACTGCGCTGACTCTTGTCTGGAAGAGTGACTGTCGACATCGCGCTGAAGGATACATCCCCCGCCGGAACCCGCCGGCGGGGAATAAAAAAAGCACTGTGACCACAGTGCTCGCAACCGTCTGGTAGGCGCGATTGGATTTGAACCAACGACCCCCACCATGTCAAGGTGGTGCTCTAACCAACTGAGCTACGCGCCTAAAGCGCCTAAGATACTCGATCGCCCCGGCCGCCGCAACAGAAACCGCACATGGCGCCCTCCGCCGCCGCCCCTCACTCGGCCAGACCCAGATTCGCCGCCTGGATGCGGCGGATCTGGTCGCGCACCCTGGCCGCCGCCTCGAACTCCAGGTCGCGCGCGTGGCGCAGCATCTCCTTCTCGAGCTGCGCGACCTTCTTGCGGAGCTGCTCCGGCGGCATCCGGCCGTATTCCACCACCGGCTCGGCCGCCCGGGCGTAGTCGCGCGGGCTCAGCGCCACCTCCGGCGACTCCCCCTCGATGATGTTCACCACCGCCTTCTTGATGCCCTGCGGGGTGATGCCGTGGGCGGTGTTGTGCTCGATCTGCCGCTGGCGCCGACGCTCCGTCTCGTCGAGGGCGCGCCGCATGGAGCCGGTCACCGTGTCCGCGTACATGATCACCCGCCCGTTGATGTTGCGCGCGGCGCGGCCGATGGTCTGGATCAGCGAGCGGTCGGAGCGCAGGAACCCCTCCTTGTCCGCGTCGAGGATCGCCACCAGCGACACCTCGGGGATGTCGAGCCCCTCGCGCAGCAGGTTGATGCCGACCAGCACGTCGAAGGTCCCCAGCCGCAGGTCGCGGATGATCTCGACGCGCTCGACGGTATCGACGTCGGAATGCAGATAACGCACCTTGACCTCGTGCTCCGCCAGGTATTCGGTCAGGTTCTCCGCCATGCGCTTGGTCAGCGTCGTCACCAGCACGCGCTCGCGGCGCTCGACGCGCAGACGGATCTCGGACAACAGGTCGTCGACCTGGGTCAGCACCGGGCGCACCTCCACCTCCGGATCGACCAGGCCGGTCGGGCGTATCACCTGTTCGATCACGGCGTCGGCATGACCGTTCTCGTAGGGGCCCGGGGTGGCCGAGACGAAGATCGTCTGCGGCGCCAGGCGCTCGAACTCCTCGAAACACAGCGGTCGGTTGTCCAGCGCCGAGGGCAGCCGGAAACCGTATTCCACCAGATTCTGCTTGCGCGCGCGGTCGCCGCGGTACATCCCGCCGAGCTGGGGTATCGTGACGTGACTCTCGTCGATGACCAGCAGGGCATCCGGCGGCAGATAGTCGAACAGCGTCGGCGGCGGCTCCCCCGCCCCGCGGCCGGACAGGTAGCGCGAGTAATTCTCGATGCCGGAGCAGTAGCCCAGCTCCTGCATCATTTCGATGTCGAAGCGCGTGCGCTGCTCCAGCCGCTGCGCCTCCACCAGCTTGTTGGCCGCGTACAGCTCGGCGAGGCGCGTACGCAGATCCTCCCGGATCTGGTCGATCGCGCCCATGAGGATCTCGTGCGGCGTCACGTAGTGCGTCTTGGGGTACACGGTCAGGCGCGGCACGCGGCGCAGGATCTCACCGGTGAGCGGATCGAAATAGCCGAGCGACTCGATCTCGTCGTCGAACAGTTCCACCCGCACCGCCTCGCGCTCCGATTCGGCCGGAAAGATGTCGATCACGTCGCCACGCACACGATAGGTGCCGCGCTGCAGCTCGACGTCGTTGCGGGTGTACTGCATGTTGGCGAGGTGACGCAGGATACGGCGCTGATCGGTCGGCTCGCCGCGCACCAGATGCAACACCATCTTCAGGTAGGACTGCGGATCGCCTAGGCCGTAGATGCAGGACACCGAGGCGACGATGATCGTGTCGTGGCGCTCGAACAGGGCCTTGGTCGCGGACAGACGCATCTGCTCGATCTGTTCGTTGATCGAGGCATCCTTTTCGATATAGGTGTCCGTGGTGGGGACGTAGGCCTCCGGCTGGTAATAATCGTAATACGAGACGAAATATTCGATGGCGTTGCTGGGAAAAAATTCGCGCATCTCGCTGTAAAGCTGCGCGGCCAGGGTCTTGTTCGGGGCCAGCACGAGGGTCGGGCGCTGCACGCGCTCGATGACATTGGCGATGGTGTAGGTCTTGCCCGAGCCCGTCACCCCGAGCAGGGTCTGTCGCGCCAGTCCGTCGGCCAGCCCGCGCGTCAGCCCGTCGATGGCGTGCGGCTGGTCGCCGGCCGGGGGAAAGTCTGCCTGCAGTCGGAATTTTCTGTCCATCATGGCGCTTTGCGGGGATCTCGCCAAGTATATTACACTTAGCACCTCGATTTATTCCGGGGATTCAGACAGGGGATTCGGACACACGTGGAACTCTCGCAACGGGTACAGCGCATCAAACCCTCGCCGACACTGGCGGTCACCGCGCGCGCGGCGCGACTGCGTGCGGAAGGCAAGGACATCATCGGCTTCGGTGCCGGCGAACCGGATTTCGACACCCCTGAACACATCAAGCAGGCCGCGATCGAGGCGATCCGCGCCGGCTTCACCCGTTACACCCCGGTCGCCGGCATACCCGGGCTGCGCCGGGCGGTGGCCGACAAGTTCCGGCGCGACAACGGCCTCGAATACGCGCCGGGTCAGGTCCTGGTGTCGGTCGGCGGCAAACAGTGCATCTACAATCTGGTGCAGGCCCTGCTCAATCCGGGCGACGAGGTCATCATCCCCGCGCCGTACTGGGTCTCCTACCCGGACATGGTGCTGCTCGCCGACGGCGTCCCGGTCTTCATCGACAGCGGCATCGAGCAGGGCTTCAAGATCACGCCCGCGCAGCTCGAACAGGCCATCACCCGGCGCACGCGCTTGGTGATCATCAACAGTCCGTCGAACCCCACCGGCGCGACCTACTCGCGCGCGGAACTGGTCGCGCTCGGCGCGGTGCTGCGACGCCATCCGCACGTGGTGGTGGCGAGCGACGACATCTACGAACACGTGCGCCTGGACGACGCCGAACCCTTCTGTAACATCCTGATGGCCTGCCCCGAACTGTACGACCGCGCCGTGGTGCTGAACGGCGTCTCGAAGAGCTATTCCATGACCGGCTGGCGCATCGGCTACGCCGCGGGCCCGGCCGAGCTGATCTGCGCGATGGAAAACATCCAGTCCCAGAGCACGTCCAACCCGGCCTCCATCTCGCAGGTGGCCGCGGAGGCCGCGCTGAACGGCGATCAATCCTTCATCGCGGACATGAACCGCGCCTTCCGCGCGCGGCACGACTACGTGGTCGAGGCGCTGAACGCCATGCCCGGCGTGCGCTGCCTGCCGTCGCGCGGGGCGTTCTATGCCTTTCCGCTCATGCAGGCGGTGATCGAACGTCTGAAGCTGAAGGACGATCTGGATCTGGGGGAATATCTCATCAACGAGGCGGGGGTCGCCCTGGTGCCGGGCTCGGCGTTCGGCGCCCCGGGCTACATGCGGCTGTCCTTCGCCACCGGTCTGGACAATCTGAAGAAGGGCCTGCAGCGCATCGCCACGGCGCTGCGGACCTGAGCCGTCGCCCGCTCAGCGCCGCCAGGCGGCGGTCAATTTCTGGCAGTCCGAACGCCACTCGCAATCGCACTTGTGGCACAGAAAGCGGTCTTCGCTCAGAAAACAGGTCTTGCGGCCTTCGGCCTGCTGAATCGCCTGGATCAGGATCCGCTTGGACCCCTGCAGGATGAACTCATTCAAACCGAGGTCGCGTCCCCGGGTTCTGATCTGTTCCAATTCCATGGTATTTCCCCTCAGCGAGGTGCCCGAGCTGTACTGCCCGATCGCGGCCACCCTCCCTGGACAGCCTCGTGACACAGATTTGACAGATCCACTCCTGTTTCGACGCCGGGGGGCGCAACTTTAGCCGCCTCCCGTCCACGATGCGCCGGAAACCCTGGGAAAGATAAGGACTTGCCCCGCGACCGCACGGCCCGATACGGCTGGTTAGCAATTATCGTGCCTCGCGGCGCGGCAGACGCGGACTCCGCACAGGGTGCGCGGCATGCGGGCGGTCCGCACGGGGAAAGGGCGGGCGGGGAACCGGGGCGCGCGGCGGGGACGCGGCGCCGCTCAGGTGCCGGAGTAGGTCCGGCCCCCGCCCTCCTCCGCGCCGGGGCCGAAGCTCATCTCGATCCGCTGGAACGCACCGAACAACGACGGGTCTGCGGGCAGGGGCAGCGGCGAGGCGTCGCGCGCCGCCTCCGCCATCGAGGCATCGAAGTCCGGGTCGCCGCTGCCCCCGACCACCTCCACCCGGAGGACCTCGCCGGTCGACATCAGCGTGATCCGCAACGTGCAGCGCCGTCCGGCCACGTGCGCCGGCCTCATCCAGCGTTCCAGCACGCGCGCCCGTATCGTCTCCCGCTGGCGTTCGACCAGGAGGTCCCGCACACGCCGCGCCTCCGGATCCACCGGCGCCTGCGCCGCCGCGTCCAGGCGCGCCCGGGCCGCGCGCAACTGCCCGTGCCGCGCATGATCGATCGGCCGCGGGACCTCGAGCACGCGCGCCGCGAGGCCATCGGGGTCGGCAAAGGAAAACCGCACGGTCTCCTGCCCCGAGACGCCGGCGCGATAGGAAAAGCCGATCCCCTCGCCCTCGAGGATCTCGATCATCGCCTCGCTGAGCCCCTCTTCCGGCGGGCCGCCGAGCGGGAAGCTCAACCTTCGGTAGGGCTCCGCCATCACCCAGGCGCCGGCCTCGATCACATGCGGCGGAAAACCATCGACGGAGAAGGTCACCGGCGCCGCCGCCTCCAGCCGGTCCGGTTCGGGCAGATAGGCGTTGAGATACAGCTCGCCCTGGAACGCGCCCCCCGCGTCGCGCCGGATGACGAAGCGGTTGCCACGGGTGTCCTGCGTCCTGACCGACGTGACGATCCCGTTGCTGGAACGGTCCACCTCGAACCAGGCCTCCCAGCCGGCCCACGCGACGCCGTGACACGAGAGCAGAAGACCCGCCAGAAAGATTCGCACCATGGACCGCCGCCGGAACGCGTGAACGCAATCGGGATACTTCATGGAAGACGCCGTCGACGGCGTCCGGGTTCCCGTCCCCCGGCCTGCCCGGGTCATGCATCCCGGGGGGCATTCTGATACCCTTGGCCGGAACAGGCACCGTGGCACGAACTCATGGCGAAACTGACAGTCGATCAGGCGCTGCTGCGCGCGACGTCGCTGGAGCGCAAGGGCGAACTCGAGGCGGCGCGCAGACTGTATCAGGAGGTGCTGCAGCGCTTTCCCGGCAACCCGCGGGCCGGCGCGGCGCTGGTCCGGCTGGGCGAGCCCGCGGGGACCATCACCTCCACCGGGGATCTCCCGCGGGAGTCGCTCGCGCACCTCACCTCGCTCTACGACCAGGGCCGACTCGACGCCGTGGCCGAGCAGGCGGAGAGACTCACGCACGCGTTCCCCGATGCCTTCGCGCTGTGGAATCTCCTGGGGGTATCCAGCGCCCGGCTCGGCCGGATCGCCGGCGCCGAACGGGCCTTCCGCCGCGCCGCCGCACTCAAGCCGGATTTCCCGGACGCCTTCAGTAATCTGGGCAACATCCTCAAGGACCAGGGCCGGTTCGACGAGGCGGTCGCGAGCTTCGAGCGGGCGATCGCGCTGAACCCCGGTTTCGCCGAGGCGCATGGAAACCTGGGCAATGCGCTCAAGGGTCAGGGCCGGCTCGACGAGGCGGCCGCCAGCTTCGCCCGGGCGATCGAACTGCGGCCCGACTTCACCGAGGCGCATTGCAATCTGTTCGAGCTTTTCGAAAAATCCAACCGCCTGGACTCCGCGCGCGACGTCCTGGAAAACGCCCGCCGGGTATTTCCGCTGTTTCCGCCGGAACTGAAGCTGAGAAAGGCGGCGTATCACTTCAGGATGAAGGCGTTCGATGCGGTCATCGCGGAGCTCCGCGGGACCGACGGCGGAGTCCTGGGAGTCCATTCGGAGATAAAGCGGCTCGAGCTGCTGGCCAAATCGCTCGAGAAGACCCGCCGCCATGACGAGGCCTTCCGGCACATGCGCGGGATGAACGGACTCATCCGGACGACCTATCGGGCCTTCGCCGAGCCGGCCGCGGGATACCTCGAAAACGTGGCAAGGAGAAGGCGGCATCTGCACTCCGCACAGGGCACCCCCCCGGCCCGACACACCGCCCCCGGCCGATCCCGGCGCGTCTTCCTGGTCGGATTCCCGCGTTCCGGCACCACCCTGCTCGACGCATTCCTCAGAGGCCATCCGCAGATGGAGGTCATCGAGGAAAGGCCGCTGATGACGCGGGCGATCGCCCCCCTCGGCGAATTTAGCGCACCGGACCGGATCGAGGCGCTGGGCGACGACGAACTGGACCGGATGCGGGGCCTCTATTCCGACGAACTGAAGCGGCACCTCGACTCCGACAACGGGAAGATCGTCGTCGACAAACTGCCGCTGAACCTGATCATGGCGCCGGAGATGCACGCCCTGTTCCCGGACGCGCGCTACATCCTGGCGCTCCGCCACCCTCTCGACTGCCTGCTGAGCAATTACAAGCAGAACTTCAAGCCCAACGTCCCCATGTATCTGATGTCGGACCTGGCGCAGGCCTCCGCCCTGTACGACCACGCGATGTCCATCTTTCATCTCTGCCGGGAACGTTACGGCCTGGACGTCCACCCCGTGCGATACGAGGACCTGACGCAGGATACCGAGCGCGTGCTGAAATCCCTGGTCTCGTTCCTCGGCATGGAGTGGGACGGCGCCCTGCTGGACCCCAAACGCACCGTCGCGCGGAGAGGGATGATTAACACCCCCAGCTACAGCCAGGTCGTCGAAGACGTGTACACCGATTCGAACGAACTCTGGAGGCGCTACGAGGAATACCTGCGGCCCTACGCCCCCGGGCTGCGGCGCTGGATGGAGGAATTCGGATATGCCTGAGACTTCCACGCGGACGACGCGGGACAGGCGGGCGCGGGAGAGGGAGGCAGGGTTCTGCCGGAAAAATCCAGGCGATTGTTTTATTTGGCTCCCCGGGGCGGACTCGAACCACCGACCAAGTGATTAACAGTCACCTGCTCTACCGACTGAGCTACCGGGGAATGGTAGGGGCGATACAGGGCGACATGGTACTGAATCGCCGCTCTCCGGGTCAATAGAGAATTGCCAAAATCCAGTCGCCCCGGCTAGGATCGATGGAAGATTCCGGGAGGCGATGACGAGGCCCGCGGCCGTGGTGAGCGAGGATCCGGACGAGCAAGATCGGACGCTGTTCCGCACCAGCGTCAAGGACGTCAGGCGGCTGCGCCAGCGCGGGTCTCCCCCGCCGCGGACGCGCCTCCCGCCGACGCCGCGTCCGCGCGCTCGCGATGAGCCCCGCCTGCCCGAGGAACCGCGCGTCCGCGAATCCGTCGCGGAGACGGAGATCGGCGACAGCCTGGCCTTCGCCCGCCCGGGCCTGCAGCACGGCGTGATGCGCAGACTCCGCCGCGGGCAATTCCCCCTCGAGGCGACACTCGACCTGCACGGCATGACCGCCGCGCTCGCGCGGCGCGAGTTGGATGTCTTTCTCGCCCGGAGCCTGGCCGCGGACGCGCGCTGCGTCCTCGTCATCCACGGCAAGGGGCGCAGCGCGCCGGACCGGACGCCGGTGCTGAAATCCGGCGTCAACACGTGGCTGCGGCGTCCCGAGGTGCTGGCCTTCTGTTCCGCCCGCCCCGGCGACGGCGGCACCGGCGCGCTCTACGTGCTGCTGAGGAAACCGCGCTGAAACACCTCGGACACGGCACCGGCGTCGCGGCGGCATGGGCGGATAAATTTTGCTAGACTTGCGCACTCGCGAAACCGCCGTCCGACAGCCGTATCCACCATGATCGAAGATCTCACCCCGCGCGTCTCCCCATTCCACCCACCGCTGCCGCGGGCGGGCGGCGCCCCCTTCGAGTGGGGACGCCTGTATGGCAGCGGGGCCGGACTGGCCATCGCCGGCGCCGCCCGCGACCACGAGGGCCCGGTGATCGTGCTCACCCCCGGCATGCCCGCCACCGAGCGGCTGGAACACGAGCTGCGCTTCTATCTGGCGCCGTCGGATCCGCCGGTACTGATCCTGCCCGACCGGGAGACCCTGCCCTACGATGCGTTCTCGCCCCATCAGGACATCGTGTCGGAACGGCTCGACACACTGCAACGCCTGCCTTCCCTCGGGAAAGGCGTCCTGCTCGCGCCCGTCGCGACGGCGATGGTGCGGCTCGCGCCGCGCGCCTATCTCGACGCCTTCAGCCTGCGCCTCGACGTCGGCGAACGCATCGATTCCGAACATATGCGCGCGCGCCTCGCCCGCAGCGGTTACCGCCTCGCGGCGCAGGTCATGGAGCACGGCGAGTTCTGCATCCGCGGCAACCTGATCGACCTGTACCCGATGGGCAGCGCGCTCCCGTTCCGCATCGAACTGCTCGACGACGAGATCGAGAGCATTCGCACCTTCGACCCGGAGACCCAGCGCTCGATCGAACGGGTGGAACGGATCCGGCTGCTGCCGGCGGGAGAGTTTCCCCTGCACGAGGAAGCGGTCGAGCATTTCCGTCGGGAATTCCGCCGCCTCTTCGCCGGCGACCCGCAGCGCAGCCCCGTCTACCGCGACGTCAGCCAAGGACTCGCCCCTGCCGGCATCGAATACTATCTCCCGCTGTTCTTCGAACACACCGAGACTCTGTTCGATTACCTGCCCGCGAACAGCCTGATCCTGTTCTCCGCCGACACCGAGCAGGCGATCGAGCAGCACTGGGCCGAGATCAGGGAACGCTACGAGCAACTGCGCCACGACGTGGAACGCCCGCTCGTCCCGCCGGACGCGCTGTTCCTGACCGCGGACGACGTCGCCGCCGCGTTGGCCGGGGTCGCGCGCGGCCGGCTGCGGACGACCGGGCTGGACGCGACGGCGACGGCCGCGGGCCGCGACCTCGCGCTGGATCCGCCGCCCGGCCTGAGCCAGCCCGCGCGGGCGCGCCATCCGCTCGAATCGCTGGTCCGGTTCCTCGACACCTTCGCCGGCCGCGTGCTGCTGATCGTGGAGACGCCGGGGCGCCGCGAGAACCTGCTCGCCCTGCTGCACGAGCTGGACCGTTTCCCTCGCGCCTACCCTGACTGGCACGGCTTCCTCGACGACGACGCCCCACTCGGCATCGCCGTCGCGGGGCTGGAACACGGACTGGTCATCGAGGAACCCGCCGTGGCGGTCGTCACCGAGGCCCAGATCTTCGGCGAATACGTCATGCAGCGCCGGCGCCGGAACAAGCGCGGACGCGACGCCGAGGCGATCGTCCGCAACCTGACCGAACTCGCCCTCGGATCGCCGGTGGTGCACGAGGAACACGGCGTCGGCCGCTACCTCGGGCTGCAGATGCTGACCGCCGGCGGCGCCCGGAACGAGTTCCTCAAACTGGAATACGCCGGCGGCGACAAACTCTACGTCCCGGTCAGCTCGCTGCAACTGATCAGCCGCTACACCGGCGCCGCGCCCGAGCAGGCGCCCCTGCACAGGCTCGGCAGCGGCCAGTGGCAACGCGCCCGCCGGCGCGCCGCCGAGCGCGCGCGAGACGTCGCCGCGGAGCTGCTCGACATCTACGCCCGCCGCGAGGCGCGCCAGGGCCGGGTCTTCGCCCTGCCGGAAGATCACTACGCCGCCTTCGCCGCGGCCTTTCCCTTCGAGGAGACGCCCGATCAGCAGGACGCCATCAACGACGTGATCGCCGACATGACCTCGGGCAAACCGATGGACCGGCTGGTCTGCGGCGACGTCGGTTTCGGCAAGACCGAGGTCGCCCTACGCGCGGCCTTCGTGGCCGTGCAGGGCGGCGCCCAGGTGACCGTGCTGGTGCCCACCACGCTGCTGGCCCAGCAGCATTACCGCAACTTCAAGGACCGCTTCGCCGACCTGCCGGTGCGGGTGGAGGTGCTGTCCCGCTTCCGCTCCGGCAAGGAACAGGACGAACTGCTCACGGCGCTGGCGGCCGGGAAGATCGACATCGTCATCGGCACGCACAAGCTGCTGCAGCCCGCGGTGCGCTTCAAGGACCTCGGCCTCGTCATCCTCGACGAGGAGCACCGCTTCGGCGTACGCCAGAAGGAACGCCTGAAGGCGCTGCGCGCCGAGGTGGACGTGCTCACGCTGACCGCCACCCCGATCCCGCGCACGCTGAACATGGCCCTGTCGAACCTGCGCGATCTGTCGATCATCGCCACGCCGCCGCCGCGCCGCCTGGCCGTCAAGAGTTTCGTGCGCGAGTGGAGCCGTCCGCTGCTGCGCGAGGCCTGCCTGCGCGAGATCCACCGCGGCGGTCAGGTATATTTTCTGCATAACGAGGTGCGCACCATCGAAAAGATCGCCCGCGAGCTGCAGGAGATCGTCCCCGAGGCGAGCCTGCGCGTCGCCCACGGGCAGATGCCGGAGCGTGAGCTCGAGCAGATCATGCAGGATTTCTATCACCAGCGCTTCAACCTGCTGCTGTGCACCACCATCATCGAGAGCGGGATCGACATCCCCAATGCCAACACCATCATCCTGAATCGCGCCGATCACCTCGGCCTGGCGCAGCTCTACCAGTTGCGCGGCCGCGTCGGCCGCTCGCACCATCAGGCCTATGCCTATCTGATCGTGCCGCCGCGCGGCGCGATGACGGCCGACGCGGTGAAGCGCCTAGAGGCGATCGAATCCATCGAATCCCTGGGCGCGGGTTTCACCCTCGCCACCCACGACCTCGAGATCCGCGGCGCCGGCGAACTGCTCGGCGAGGAACAGAGCGGACAGATCCACGAGGTGGGTTTCTCCATGTATATGGATCTGCTCGAACGCGCGGTCGACGACCTCAAATCCGGCCGCGCGCCGCGCCTGGACGACCCCGTCGCGCTGGACGCCGAGATCGAGCTGGGCGAGCCGGCGCTGATCCCGGAGGACTACCTGCCCGACGTCCACGGCCGGCTGGTCATGTACAAGCGCATCGCCAGCGCCGCCGACGCCGACGAGCTGCGCGAACTCCAGGTCGAGATGATCGACCGCTTCGGGCTGCTGCCGGACGCGGTCAAGCGCCTGTTCGAGGTCGCGCGGCTCAAACTGGCCGCGGTCCCGCTCGGCGTGCGCAAGATCGAGCTGGGCCCCGAGGCCGGACGCATCGTATTCGGGCCGGATCCGAAGATCGACGGCGCCCGGCTCATCGCGCTGATCCAGAAACAGGGAGACCGCTATCGCCTGCACGGCGGCGACCGGTTGCAATTCAAGTTCCCGCCGGCCGATCTCGCCGGACGGCTGCAGGCGACCTACGACCTGCTGGCGCGCATCGCGGCCGACGGGATGTCCGTCCCCCCTGGCCGCTAGCCTCTCCGGCCGATGCCGGCGGCCGCGCTCGACCCCGCCGAATCTCGAGTCGAATCAGCCTAATTCCTATTTTCTCTCCATGTCTTTTCGGTAATCCTAATCATCGGTTGCCGTGACCTCGGGACGTGACCGACAAGAAAAGCCTCTGAAATCGGATGACCGGAAGCCGGAAGTGGGCGCTGCGGGAGAGCAACGTGTTTTTTGGAAGGGATAACCGGGCGTTCCGGGTTCTGGCGGACAATATAGACGAGACCTTCTGGTTGACCGGCACGGACGGAAACGAGGTGTTCTATGTCAGCCCCGCCTATCAGCGCCTGTGGCAACAGGCCGCCGACTCCCTGCTCGAACAGCCGCGTTCCTGGTCCGCCACCATCCACCGCAAGGACAGAGCGCAGGTCGAACGCTCCTTCGAGGCCTACCTCGCCGCCCCCGGCGAGCACGCGTTCGACCGGCAATTCCGCCTGAACCGCCCCGACGGGACCACCCGCCACATACACCTGCGCATCGTGCCGGTTGCGGGCGAGGCACCCGGCCACCTCGCGTTCGCCCGCGACATCACCGAACTGAAGCAGGCGCATGCGGCCCTGCAGGAATCCAACGAGAAGCTGCTCAGGCTGACCCGGCACCAGGAGACCGTCAACGAGGCGCAGCGCACACGCATCGCCCGCGAGCTCCACGACGAACTGGGGCAGGCGCTCACCGTGATGAACCTGGACCTGTACTGGCTCCTCAAGCACTGCCCGCCCGACGAACAGATCCGCGGCCGGCTGGACGAGATGCGCGAACTCGTCGAATGCACGGCCCGGACGGTGCAGGACATCACGCTGCGCCTGCGCCCGGCCAGCCTCGGCGTCTTCGGGCTGGAAGGCGCGCTGAGCTGGTCCATCGATCGTTTCCGGCAACAGAACGAGGGGCTGGACTGCCGCGTCTCCATCGATCTGGACGGACTCCAGATCGACCATGACTGTTCCATCGCGCTTTACCGCATACTGCAGGAGGCGCTCACCAATATCTCGCGCCATGCGCGCGCCGGGTCCATCGCGATCGACATCTTCCACGACCGCGACACCGTCCATCTCAGGGTGGCGGACGACGGCGTCGGCATCAGCGGACCGGAACTGCGGCGCCGCGACGCCTGGGGATTGATCGGCATGCGCGAACGCGTGGCCGCCCTGCGCGGAGAATTCGATATCGGGCGCAGGCCCGAAGGCGGCACCCGGCTCGCGGTGCGGCTGCCGCTGTCGCGCGCGGAGGCCCCCGGCGGGGCGCGGTCGTGCGAACCACTCGAACCCCGCGACCCGGGTCTCCCGGGAAACGGGGAGTTAGAATAGACCGATGGAGGATCGACAGGAAATCATCATCCGGAAACCCGACTGACACTGCGCGAACCAGCCCCGCGCCCTGCAGCAACGGCGCGGCCCCGATCGATAAACAACAAGCAAGAATAAGCCATCATCAGGGAGTCTATGATACGAGTACTCATCGCAGACGATCATCCCGTGGTCCGGCAGGGACTGCGTCGAATACTGTCCGAACAGCCGGAGACCTTCAGTCTCGGAGAGGCGGAAAACTGCCTGGAGGCGGTACGCCACGTGCGCAACGGACAGTGGGACGTGGTTCTGCTCGACATCAGCATGCCGGGCAAGAGCGGGCTGGACGCATTGAAACAGATCAAGAACGAGAAACCCCAGATCCAGGTCCTGATCTTTACCGTACACCCGGAGGACCACTACGGGCTGCGCACGCTCAGAGCGGGCGCCGCGGGCTATCTGAGCAAGGCCTGCGGACCGGACATGCTCCTCTCCGCGATCCAGCGCGTGGCCCAGGGCGGGAAATACATCACCCAGTCGCTCGCCGAGAAACTCGCCAGCACCCTCGACTCGGATTTCGAATGTCCGCCGCACGAGGTGCTGACCGATCGCGAATTCCAGATCTTCAACCTGCTCGCCGCCGGCAAGACCGTCTCCGAGATCGCCGCCGTGCTGGCCCTGAGCGTGAAGACGGTCAGCACGCACCGGACCAAGATCCTCACCAAGATGAACCTGCGCAACAACGCCGAGCTGATGCACTACTCCATGCGCAACGGCCTGGGCTGGAGCCAGTCCATCGATTCGCAGATCTGACGGGGGCCGGGAGGCCCCCGCGCCGGCTCAATCGCTGCGGGGGCCTCCCGGAGCCGCCAGCTCCGGCTCGAAACCGAACAGGCGCAGATCCCGGATCCGGCGCGGATACAGAATGCCGTCCAGGTGATCGCATTCGTGCTGGACGACGCGGGCGTGGAAGCCGCTGACCTCGCGCTCGATGCGCCCGCCGTACTGGTCATGGCCCGAATATCGCACGCGGGCATGACGGGGCACGCGGCCGCGCAGACCGGGCACGCTGAGGCACCCCTCCCAGCCCTCCTCCATCTCGGAACCGAGCGGGCTGATGACCGGATTGATCAGAACGGTGGTCGGCACCTCCTCGACGTCGGGATAGCGCGGATTCTTCTCCACGCCGAAGATCACCACGCGCCTGGACACGCCGATCTGCGGCGCCGCCAGCCCGGCGCCCGCCTCCGCCGCCATGGTGTCGAACATATCCTCGATCAGGCGGCCGAGTTCCTCCGTACCGAATTCGATCACCGGCTCGGCCACCTGCAACAGCAGGGGATTCCCCATCCTCAATACCTTGCGCACCGCCATCGTCCCGCCTCACCTATCCACAAAAACCGTCAACGAACCGTCAATGGGGACAGATTTATTTTCGTGGGAAAGACCCGGAATCTTTCCCACGAAAATAAATCTGTCCCCGTTTTTTCCGTGTCCCCGTTTTTTCGCCGGACCTATTTGTAGTACCCTAGAGCGCTCGAATCCATCCCGGAAACGGACATTCCAGCTTTCATGATCCGCGCCGCGCTGCTCCTCGCCCTATCACTGCTCGCCGGCATCGCCCTCGGGGCCGACGCCGACACCCCGCCCTGGTATGATGTGGAGCTCATCGTCTTCAAAAACAAGGCGCCGCCGACCCAGAACGGGGAACTCTGGCCGGTCGATCCCGGGACCCCGGAGCTCGCGCAGACCACCGAACTGGCCCCGCCGGCGGGAGGCACGCAGCCCTTTCAGCAGCTCGGCGCCTCGAGCCATACCCTCGGTTCCGCGCTGACCCGGCTATCCGCCTCCCGCGACTATCGCCCGCTGTTGCACCTGGCCTGGCGTCAGCCCGTCACCGCGCAGGCGGATGCGCCCGCGGTGCATGTCTACGGCGGAGGTAATGGCGCGGAGGGAGGCGAGGCCGGAGACGCGACGCCAGCGCGGGAGATCGACGGCGCGGTGCGCGTCAGCCGCAACCGCTTCCTGCACGTCGACGTGGATCTGCTCCTGCGGGAAAACGGCCCGACGGACGCCGGACGGACCTTCCGCCTGCGGCAGAGCCGGCGCGTCAGCAGCGGTGAACTGCACTACTTCGACCACCCCGCCTTCGGGGTGCTGGTGAAACTCACGCCCTACGAACCCCCGGGGCAGAAAAACGCCCGTCCATCGACGCCCTGAGGCCGGGCGGTTTATCTCACAACAGGGGGACGAGCCGGGCCAGCATGGTGCGGACCCGCCCCATGCCGGTGGCCAGCGTGCGTTCGATCTCCTCCATGGAGATCTCCCCGGCATCGCCGCGGCCCGCGGCCCAGTTCGCGATGACGGCGCATACGGCGTATTCGAGCCCGACCTCGCGCGCCAGCGCCGCCTCGGGCATGCCCGTCATGCCGACGAGGGTGCAGCCGTCGCGTTCCATGCGATCGATCTCGGCGGCGGTCTCCAGCCGCGGCCCCTGGGTGATCCCGTAGACGCCCCCCTCGCAGGCGTCGAGCCCCGTCTCACGGCAACTGCGGATCATCAGGGCGCGCAGCTCCGGACTATAGGGATATGTGAAATCGATGTGGGTGACGTGGGTCAGCCCGTCCTCGTAGAAGGTGGCGGCGCGCGACCAGGTGTAATCGATGATCTGGTCGGGCACCACCAGCCGGCCCGGCGGCAGGTCGGCGTGGATACCGCCCACCGCCGCCACCGCCACCACCCGCCGGACGCCGATCTCCTTCAGCGCCCAGATATTCGCGCGGTAATTGATCCGGTGCGGCGGGATGGTATGACCGTAGCCGTGGCGGGCGAGGAAGATCATCTCCTTGCCGTTCAGCACGCCGTGCGTGAGCGGGCCGGACGGCTCGCCGTAGGGCGTATGCACCACCTCCTTGCGGGTGATCTGCAGACCCGTAAGCGCGGTCAGCCCGGTGCCGCCGATGATCGCCAGCTCAGGCATGCTCTTCCTTCACGGCGTAGATCCCCGGGGCGTTGCGCAGGTATTCCTTGTAGTCCATGCCATAGCCGAACACATAACGATCGTCCACCTCGACGCCGACGAAATCGGAGCGGTACACGGCCTTGCGGTCGTGCCGCTTGTTCACCAGCACCGCGCTGTACACCCGGCGCGCGCCGGCGTCGCGGCAGGCCTGGACGATCGCCTCCAGGGTATAGCCCTCGTCGTGGATGTCGTCGATCAGGAGCACGATGCGGCCGGCCAGCGTCTGGCTGGGACGCACGATCCAGCGCAGCTCCGCCCCGCTCGTCTCGCCGCGGTAGCGCGTCGCGTGCAGGTAGTCCACCTGCAGCGGGAAGGCCAGCCGCGGCAGCAGCATGCCGGCGGTGATCAGGCCGCCCTGCATCACCGTGATCACCAGCGGATTGGCCTCGGCGAGCGCATAGGAGATGTCGAGCGCCATCCGGTCCAGCGCCGCCTCGATCTCGCTGCGGTCGTACAGACAGTCGGCCTCGGAATAGATCGCGTAGGCTTGCTGGGGGGTGATGGACATCGGGAGGGTCAGGGCATGGTAAGCAATGAATCGATCGTGGCCGGATTATAGCCGCTGGCTGGCGACCGTGTCATCCGGCCCGCCGTCAGACGGGGGCGCGCAGCAGCTCGAGAAACTGCGCCTCGTCCATCACCCGGACCCCGAGTTCGTGCGCCTTCGCGAGCTTGGAGCCGGCGTCGGCGCCGGCCACCACGCAGGCGGTCCGAGCAGAGACGCTGCCCGCGACCTTGGCGCCGAGGCGCTGCAGGCGCTCCTTCGCCTCCTCGCGCGTCATCGAGGCCAGCGTGCCGGTCAGCACGAAGGTCTGCCCAACCAGCGGACGCACCGCCGGGGCCCGCTCGGGCGGCGGCCAGTGCACGCCGGCCGCGCGCAGGCGCTCGATCACCGCGAGGTTGTGCGGCTCGCGGAAGAACCCGGCGACATGCCCGGCGACGATCGGCCCGACGTCCGGCACCTGCTGCAACCGTTCCTCGTCCGCCGCCATCACCGCGTCGAGGCCGCCGAACTCGTCCGCCAGTTGCTGCGCCGTCGCCTCGCCCACCTCCGGGATGCCGAGGGCGTACAGAAAGCGCGCCAGCGTCGTCGCCTTGCTCGCCTCGATCGCCGCGTGGAGATTCGCCGCCGACCTTTCCGCCATGCGGTCCAGTTCGGCGAGCGACTCGGGGGAAAGCCCGTACAGGTCAGCCGGACTCTCGACCAGACCGCGCTCCACCAACTGATCGATGAGTCTCTCGCCCAGCCCGTCGATATCCATCGCGCGGCGCGCGGCGAAGTGATGGATGGCCTGCTTGCGCTGGGCCGGGCAGTACAGGCCGCCGCTGCAATGCGCGACGACCTCGCCTTCCGGACGCACCACCGCCGAGCCGCACACCGGGCAGCGTTCCGGCGCCCGGAACGGCTCCGGCAGCGGATCGGGCCGGCGCGACTCCACCATCCCCATCACCTGCGGGATCACGTCGCCCGCGCGCCGCACGATCACCGTATCACCCGGGCGCAGGTCCATGCGCTCGACCATCGCCACATTGTGCAGCGTCGCGTTGGTCACGGTCACCCCGCCGACCCGCACCGGCTCCAGCCGCGCCACCGGCGTCAGCGCGCCGGTGCGCCCGACCTGGAACTCGATCGCCTTCAGCCGCGTGGTCTCCTCCTTGGGCGGAAACTTGCAGGCCACCGCCCAGCGTGGCGCGCGCGCGACGAAACCGAGGCGCTCCTGGTCCTGCACATGGTTGACCTTGAACACCACGCCGTCGATCTCGTAGGGCAATCCATCGCGGCGCTCCCGCATGCCGCGGTAATACGCCGCGCAACCGTCGGCGCCCCGCACCACCGTCTGTTCCGGGCAGACCGGGAAACCCCAGGACCTCAGTCGCTCGAGGATCTGATGCTGCCGGTCCGGCAGCGCCTCGCCGGTGACCTTGCCGACGCCGTAGCAGAAGAGGTCGAGCCGGCGCGCGGCGGTGATCCTGGGATCGAGCTGGCGCAGGCTGCCGGCGGCGGCGTTGCGCGGGTTGGCGAACAGCTTCTCTCCGTGCCGGATCGCCTCGGCGTTCAGCGCCTCGAAGCTCTCCTTGGGCAGATAGACCTCGCCGCGCACCTCGAGCTCCGCCGGCCAGCCCGCGCCGAACAGGCGCAGCGGGATCGCGCGGATGGTGCGCAGATTGGCCGTGATGTCCTCGCCGGTGGTGCCGTCGCCGCGCGTTGCACCCTGCAGGAAGACGCCGTTGCGGTAGATCAGGCTGACCGCCACGCCGTCCATCTTGGGCTCGGCGTTGTACTCCACCTCTTCGGCCTCCAGCCCCTCGCGCGCGCGGCGGTCGAAATCGGCCAGTTCCTCTTCGTTATAGGCGTTGGCGAGCGAGAGCATGGGGATCTCGCGCCGCACCTTCCCGAACTCCGCCAGCGGCTCCGCGCCCACGCGCTGCGTCGGCGAGTCCGGCGTCACCAGCTCCGGGTGCGTCGCCTCGAGCTCCTGCAGCTCGCGCAGCATCCGGTCGTACTCCGCGTCCGGGATCTCCGGGTCGTCGAGCACGTAATAGCGGTAATTGTGGTAATTGAGCCGCTCGCGCAGCCCGGCCGCACGCGCGGCGACCTTTTTCGGCGTCGTCATGGGGCACTAGAGTAAAGAGGAAACGGCCGGGAGAAAAGCCGGAATAAAACCCGGGACAGATTTATTTTCCGCCGGCCATCGAAGGGACGGATCCATGAATCTGTCTCCGCGTGAGAAAATGACGTCCGGTTTGGAAAATAAATCTGTCCCGGGTTTTAATCGTAGGTTGGGCTGAATGAAATGAAGCCCAACGAACAAGTCCGCGGGTTCGCCCTGTTGGGCTTCGCGGTGCTCAGCCCAACCTACGCGCTGAGGGGACAGATTAATAGATCTGTCCCCTCCGATGGCGGATAGAAATAAATCTGTCCCGGGTTTCCCACACGGAGGAAGGAGATCCCGTAGGTTGGGCTGAGCGAAATGAAGCCCAACGCCGCTGGACGGGAATGTTGGGCTTCGCGCTGCTCAGCCCAACCTACTCTCGATAGGCTTACGCAGTCATGCAGGGTGGGCACGAGGTTTGTGCCCACGCGGAAGACCTCAGCGATACGGTGGGCATGGAAGACGCGCCCACCCTATACCGTCATCCCCACGTAGGTGGGCATGACGATCAGAAGCACCGGACGACCACCCAGCCTACGCCGTCGCCATCGCGACCGCCTGCTCGACGTCCACCGCCACCAGGCGGGAGACGCCCGGTTCGTGCATGGTGACGCCGACGAGCTGGTTGGCCAGCTCCATGGTGATCTTGTTGTGCGTGATGAAGATGAACTGGACGCGGTCCGACATCTCGCGCACGAGCTGGCACAACCGGCCGGCGTTGACGTCGTCGAGCGGCGCGTCCACCTCGTCGAGGATGCAGAACGGGGCCGGATTCAGCTCGAACATCGCGAACACCACCGCCGCCGCCGTGAGCGCCTTCTCGCCGCCGGAGAGCTGGTGGATGTTGACGTTGCGCTTGCCCGGCGGGCGCGCCATCACCGCCACGCCGGCCTCGAGCAGGTCGTCGCTGGTCATCTCGAGCTGGGCCGAGCCACCGCCGAACAACTTCGGGTACAAGCGGCCGAGCTGCTCGTTGACCTGGTCGAAGGTCTCCTTGAAGCGGGCGCGCGTCTCGCTGTCGATCTTGCGGATGGCGGTCTCGAGCGTCTCCAACGCCTCGTTGAGGTCGGCCGACTGCGCGTCCAGATAGGCCTTGCGCTCGGACTGCTCGGCGAATTCGTCGATCGCGGCGAGATTGATCGGACCGATGCGTTCGATCTTCTGCACCAAGCCCTCCAGCCGCTCATGCCACACGCCTTCGACCGCGTCCTCCGGCATCTCGGCCAGCAGGACCGCGAGTTCGTGACCGGCCTCGGTGAGTTGCTCCAGCAGGGTCTGATGACGCACCACGAGTTCCTGGCGCAGCATGCGCAGCCGTTCCAGCGCGTCGCGCTGATCGCGGACCCGCTGCTCCGCCGCGTTGCGGGCGTCGTCGAGCTCGCGCAGGGCGTAGTCGCAGGCCTCGACGGCCCGGCGCGCCTCGGCGAGCCGTGTCTCGACCGCCAGCCGCTGTTCCAGCAGGCGGTCCAGTTCGCCCTTCATCGTCTCGATCGGCGCCACGCTGGTCGACAGCGCGGTCTCCAGTTCGGCGCGCTGGGCATCGAGCTGGGCGAGCTGTTTCTCCACGCGCGCCAGGCCCGCGTCGAGCGTGTTGAGCCGCGAACGCGCCGATTCGATACGCACCGCGAGTTCGCGCGCCGCCTCGCGGTCGCGCACCGCCTGCGTGCGGCACTCCTCCAGCCGGGCGCGCAGTTCGTCGCGCCGCTGCAGCAGGCGCGCATGTTCCTCTTCCTGGCCCTGCGCCTCGGCACTCACGGCCTCGAGCCGCCCGCGCGCCTCGCCGAGCTCGCCGTCGTCGCGCCCGGACTGGGTCCGCGCCTCCTCGATCTCCACCGCCAGGCGCTCGCGCCGGCGGCGGATCTGCTCCAGGCTGGCGTCGCGGCGGCTGATCTGCGCGCGCAGCTCGGCCTGCTGCTGGGTCGCGCCGTCGAGCCGGCGCCGCAGCTCGTCGCGCGCCTGGTCGAAGCCGGCGATGCGCGCGTTGCCGTCGTGCAGGCGCTGCTCCAGTTCGCCGACGCGCGCCGTCACGGTGGCGAGCGACTGCGCGATCTCGCGCAACTCCTGTTCGCGCGACAGCACGCCGGTCTTCTCGTCCGGCGCGTTCACCACGCGCAGCCAGTCGCGGCCGATCCAGATCCCGTCGCGGGTGATCAGCGATTCGTTCGGAGCGAGCTGCGCCCGCAGCGACATCGCCTGCGCCAGCGTGTCGACCGCATAGACGCCGCCCAGGATGGACTCCAGCGGCCACGGCGCGCGCACCTTGTCGAGCAGGGCCGTGGCCAGCGCGCCCGGCCGCTGCGACGCGGCAGAGCCGGCGTCGAAGACCGTCAGTATTCCCTGTTCCAGACCGCCGAGGCGCTCGGCGACGGCGTCCAGCGAGGGCACGCGGACGGCCTCGAGATTGAGGCCGAGCACGGTCTCGACGGCGCGCTCCCAGCCCTTGTCGACCTGGATGTCCTCGGCCAGGCGGCGCACGTCGCCCAGGCCCTGTTCCTCCAGCCAGCGCGTGACGTTCGCCTCCTGCTTGCCGAGCGCGACCTTCTGCAGCGCCTCCAGCGAGGCATGTTCCCGCTGCAGCTCCTGCAGCCGTGCGCGCTCCTGCCCGAGTTCTGAGGACGTGGCGGCGTTCGTCTGACGCTGTTCATCCAGCTGCGCGCCGAGCGCCTGCAGCTCCTGCCGCATGCCCTCGATGGTCGCGCTCACCTCGCCGAGCTGCGCGTTCAGCGCCGCGGCCTCCTCCTCGACGGATTCGGTCCCCAGCCCCTGCTCCTCGCCCTGCAGGCGCAGCAGGCGCTCGTGCAGTCCGCGCAGACGCTCCTCCAGGTGCTGGATGCGCGTGCGCTCGACCTCGGTCTTGCGGCGCTGTTCGGCGACGCGGGAATTGTAGCCGTCCCAGTCGCCCTGCCATTCGTTCATCGCCTGCTCGGCCGCGGCCAGCGCGGCGGCGGAGGCGCACTCGGCCTCCTCCTTGGCGGCGCGCTCGGGCTCACTGTCCTCGAGCACCCGGCGCAGCTCGGCGATCTGGGCGCCGTCCTGCTCGCGGTGCAGCAGCGACTCCGCGCGGGAGCGCTCCACCGCGGCGAGGTCGTCGCGATTCTGCTGCTGCTTCTCGCGCGCGTGCTGGATCGACTGCTCGAGCCGGGCGATGTCGGAACCCAGGCTGTAGAACTCGCCCTGGATGCGGTTGAATTCCTCGTTCGCCTCGACCTGCCCCTCGCGCTGCTTCTCGACCCCGGCCTCGATCGAACGCAGCCCGGCGATCTCCTTCTCGACCGCGTTTTCCTGGGCGGCAATGGCGCGGTTCTTTTCCTCCAGATCGACATCCAGGTTGCGGCACCGCAGCGCCAGCAACTGTCCCTTCACCGTGCGCTCTTCCTGCTTCAGCTCGCGGTAGCGCTCCGCGGTCTTGGCCTGGCGCTGCAGGGTCTGCAGGCGCCGCTCCAGCTCGCCGATGAGGTCGCCGATGCGGTTCAGGTTCTCGCGCGTGTCGCGGATGCGGTTCTCGGTCTCGCGGCGGCGCTCCTTGTACTTGGAGATGCCGGCGGCCTCTTCGAGGAAGTTGCGCAACTCCTCCGGCTTCGCCTCGATCAGGCGCGAGATGGTGCCCTGCTCGATGATCGCGTAGCTGCGCGCCCCGAGACCGGTACCGAGGAAGACGTCGGTGATATCGCGGCGGCGGCAGCGCGTGTTGTTGAGGAAATAGACCGACTGGCCGTCGCGCGACAGCTCGCGCTTGACCGAGATCTCGTTGTAGTTCGCGTACTGGCCGCCGAGGCGGCCGGCGCTGTTGTCGAACACCAGTTCGATGGTCGCCTGCCCGACCGGCTTGCGCGAGGAGGAACCGTTGAATATGACGTCGGCCAGGGAGTCGCCGCGCAGGTGCTTGGCCGAACTCTCGCCCATCACCCAGCGCACGGCGTCGATGACGTTCGACTTGCCGCAGCCGTTCGGGCCGACGATGCCGACGAGTTGGCTCGGCAGCGCGAGGGTAGTAGGATCGACGAAGGATTTGAAACCGGCGAGCTTGATCTTCTTGAGTTGCATGGGGCGCCAAGATACAGGAAAAGCGCCGCCCCAGACAAGGTTCCGGACAAGATTCCGGACAAGATTAAAATCGCCCGATTTGCTATCCTGTCGGCCACCCGCGGCAGGCGTACCGGAACACCCCGGAACGAAGCTTGAGATACAGTTGAATTGTCTCTTCTAACTGATTGCGGGAGTATGGAATTCCTTCCGAAAACCCAACCACCGGATCCCCGCCATGCCGAGCCGACCGAACAAGCAACTGGAGACCTTCGACAACCCGCAGCCGGGGCGCGACTACACCATCCGCATCGAGATGCCGGAGTTCACCTGCCTGTGCCCCAAGACGGGCCAGCCGGACTTCGCCACCCTGAATCTGGAATACGTGCCGGCCGGCCGCTGCATCGAGCTCAAATCGCTCAAGCTTTATATATGGTCCTTCCGCGACGAGGGGGCCTTCCACGAGGCGGTGACCAACGCCATCCTCGACGACCTGGTGCACGCCTGCGAACCCCACTACATGCGCCTGACCGCCGAGTTCAACATACGCGGCGGCATCTACACCACCGGGGTGGCCGAACACCGCAGCGACGCCTGGAGCCCGCCGGAGCCGGTGACGTTGCCGTAGGGAGACACCCGGATTCCGATCCGCTCCGTCCGGACTACACAGAATATATGGGGACAGACTTAAGTCTGTCCCCGTGCCCAGCCCGTAGGTTGGGCTGAATGCAATGAAGCCCAACATCGGTGAGCGTTGGGCTTCGCGTTGCTCAGCCCAACCTACGTGGGTGCGGCGATCCGGAGGCAGCGCAGCGGATTCCGGCGCGATGCGCCTCCATCCGGACTACGAGTTCCAACCCCTCCCCCGCACGCGGGCGGAGGGGGAGGCCGCCTGCAGGGTGGGCACGTCGTCCGTGCCCACGCGGAAGGGCCGATCCTCCGGTGGGCACACAACACGTGCCCACCCACGATTTTTGATATTTCTGGATTCCCGCTTGCGCTGGAACGACTGCCAACTCATAAAGTCCTGGATTTAAAATAAGCGATAACATTTTTCAAATTATAGAAAAACCTCCAACCACCGAGCTCGCATCCGACATTGACTCCTGACCTCTTCCTCGGCATCGACCTCGGCACCAGCGGCTGCCGGGCGGTCGCCATCGACGCCCTCGGCGAAGCGCGGGCCGAGGCGGCAGTGGACCTGCCGCCGCCGCTCCGGCAGAACGGGGCCAGCGAACAGGACCCCGCCCTGTGGTGGGAGGCCTTGCTCGAGGTCCTGCGCCTCGTCGCCGGCCACATCGACCCCGCGACGGTACGGGCGCTCGCCGTGGACGGCACCTCGGCCACCCTCCTCCTGACCGACGCCGCCGGCGCGCCGCTGGGACCGGCGCTCATGTACGACGACGCGCGCGCCCGCGCGGAGGCGGCCCGCATCGCCGCGGTCGCCCCGCCGGACAGCGGCGCGTACGGCCCGAGCTCCGCCCTCGCCAAGCTGCTGCACCTGCAGGACCGGGCCGGGATGCGCGCGGCCCGCCACGCCCTGCACCAGGCGGACTGGATCGCCGGACGCCTGTGCGGCACATACGGCCTCGGCGACGAGAACAACGGCCTCAAGCTCGGCTATGACGCCGTCGAACGGCGCTGGCCCGACTGGCTCGACCGCCTGGGCGTGCGCCGCGAACTGCTGCCGCGGGTCGTGCCGCCGGGCCGCGTGCTCGGTACCCTGCGGGACGAGGCCGTGCGCCGGCTCGGCTATCGCGAGGAGCTCCGCGTCGTCGCCGGCACCACCGACAGCGTCGCCGCCTTCCTCGCCGCCAGCTCCGGCGGCGGCGCGATGGAGACCGGCACGGCCGTGACCTCGCTCGGCTCCACCCTGGTCCTGAAGGTGCTGACCGAACGCCCGCTGTTCGCGCCGGAGTTCGGCGTCTACAGCCATCGCCTCGGCGACCGCTGGCTGGCGGGCGGCGCCTCCAACAGCGGCGGCCGGGTGCTGCGGCACTTCTTCAGTCAGGCCGAACTCGACGCCCTGACGCCGCGGCTGGACCCGGGATGCCCCACCGGCCTCGAGTATTACCCGCTCACCGCGCCGGGCGAACGCTTTCCGCACAGCGACCCCGCCTGGCCGCCGCGCCTGACGCCGCGCCCCGCGGACGACGTCGTGTTTTTTCAGGCCATGCTGGAAGGCATCGCGCGCATCGAGGCGGAGGGCTACCGGCGGCTGGCCAAGCTCGGCGCACCGTATCCGACGGCGGTATCGACAGTCGGCGGCGGCGCGCGCAACGCCGCCTGGACCGCGATCCGGCGCGAGAGGCTGGGCGTGCCGCTGCGGCCCGCGCGCAGCGAACAGGCGTGTCACGGCGCGGCACGGCTGGCGCGCGGCGCGGTAACGGGGAACAGCGATGCCTGAGCGGGTGAGCGATCGGGCCTCGCCTCGCAGGGCCGGAGCGGTCGCGTGCGCATCGCGCCGGAGCGACCGTCCACGGGTCGGGCCGGATGAAATAAGGCCCGGCGGGCGCCCGTCCGGAACCTCGGACCTCGCCGCGTCCGACCCGGCTCACGCCCACCGCGACGCCGCGCCCCGGCGTGCGCACCGTGCCTCGCACGGCGACCGGGAGGATTGAAACGATGCTGTCGTTCCTGCGCGGCGCCGCCTGCGTCTTCCGCGGCATCCCCCTGCTGCGGCTGCCTGGCGTGCGCCGCCATGTCATCGCGCCGCTGCTGATCAACCTGCTGATGTTCATCGCGCTGGTCTGGTACGGCATCGACCGCCTCGCCGGACTGATCGCCTGGATCGAGACTCTGCTGCCCGCGTGGCTGTCGTGGCTGGACTGGCTGCTGTGGCCCGTGTTCACGCTGATCGCGCTGCTGGCCGGTGTCCTGATCTGCCTGCTGCTCGCGAGCCTGATTGCCGCGCCGTTCACCGGCCCGCTCGCCGCCGCCGTCGAGACCCGCCTGCGTGGACGCCCCCCCGCCACCGGCGACGGGGCCTTCGTCGCGGAGACCGTCGCCGCGCTCGCGGGCGAGGCGCGCAAGCTCGGCTATTTCGCCCTGCGCGCGGCGCCGCTCGGGCTGCTGGCGCTGATCCCCGGCGTCAACCTGATCGCCGCGCCGCTGTGGCTGCTGTTCAGCGCCTGGATGCTCGCACTCGAATATACCGAGGTCCCGCTCGGCCAGCGCGGCCTGAATTTCCCCGCCGTGCGCGCCTACCTCAGGCAACGGCGCCTGCTCGCACTGGGCTTCGGCACGACGCTGCTGGTCCTGACCCTGATCCCGCTGGTGAACCTGCTGGTGATTCCCATCGCCGTCGCGGGGGCGACAGTGATGGTGTGTGAGGAGCGTGAAACCTTGAGGTGAGGCGTGAGGAGTGAGGCGTAAAATATAAAAGCATCTGTTCAGGGTTTATCTCCTCACGCCTCACCCCTCACCCAGATACTCCCTCAACCGCTCCACCCCCAGCCGCAACTGTTCAATGGCGGTGGTATACGCAAAGCGCACATGCCGCTCCGGGCGATGGCGGCCGAAGTCGAGGCCGGGCGTGACGGCGACGCCGGCGCGGTCGAGCAGGTCGAGGCAGAAGGCGTGGCTGTCGCCGGTGAAGCGCGAACAATCGGCATAGAGATAAAACGCGCCCTGCGGCGTGAACGGGATGTCGAAACCGAGGCCGCGCAGGGCCGGCAGCAGAACGTCGCGCCGCGCCCGGAACTCCTCCCTCCTCCGTTCCAGGATCTCGATCGTCGCGGGCTCGAAGCCGGCGAGCGCCGCGTGCTGCGCGGGCGTGGACGCGGCGAGGAAGATATTCTGCGCCAGACGGTCGATGGCCGGGAGGAAGCGTTCCGGCGCGACCAGCCAGCCGACGCGCCAACCGGTCATGCAGAAATACTTGGAAAAGCTGTTGAGCACGAACACCGTGCCGGGCATGTGCAGCGCGGTCTCCGCGCGTCCCTCGTACACCAGCCCCTGATAGATCTCGTCGACGATCAACGCGCCGCCGCGCGCCTCGACCAGGGCCGCGATACGGCGCAGTTCGTCCGGCGCGATCACGGCGCCGGTGGGATTCGACGGCGAGGCCAGCAGCACGGCGCGGGTGCGCGGCGTCCAGCGCGCCGCGACCCGCTCCGCGGTCAACTGATAGCCGGTGCCGGCGTCCACCGGCACGGCCACGGTCACGCCCTCGTACATCCGCACGAAGTGGCGGTTGCAGGGATAGCCGGGGTCGGCCATCAACACCTCGTCGCCCGGATCGAGCAGCACACCCAGGATCAATTGCAGCGCGCCCGAGGCGCCCGGCGTGACGACGACGCGCGCCGGATCGACCGCGATGCCTTCGCGCACGCGATAGAACTCCGCGATCGCCGCGCGCAGCTCCGGCAGCCCCGTCGCGGGCGTGTAATGCGTATGTCCCGCACGCAGGGCGCGCACCCCCGCCTCGACGACCGGCGCCGGCGTCGCGAAATCGGGCTCGCCGATCTCCCTGTGCACGATGGAACGGCCCGCGCGTTCCAGCGCGCGGGCGCGCGCCAGCACGTCCATCACGTAGAATGGCGCGATGTCCGCCATGCGCCGCGCGGCCGCCGGTAACGGCGCGCCGTCAGTCATCGGCGGGCAGCCACTCCAGCAGGGAGACATCCACGCGGCGCATCGAACCCGGGACGCGCGTCGCGACGCGGCCGCCCAGCACCGCGAACGGCAGGTCCGGCTCGCCGAGGTGATCCACCACCAGCGTGGCGTCGGAGAACTCACCCTCGCGGGTGTAATCGTTGACCGTCACGATCGTGCGCAGACCGGCGCGGCGCGCGGCGATCAGGCCATTCTCGGAGTCCTCGAAGGCGACGCAGTCGGCGGGCTCGAGTCCCAGTCTCTCCATGGCGTACAGATACACCGCCGGCGACGGCTTCTTGTCCGGCACCTCGTCCGCGCTCGCCATCACCTCGAACCACGCCATCGACTCCGGCCCCAGCGTGCTGATCAGCAGGGCCGCGATGTTCTCGCCGGTGGTGGTGGTCGCGATCGCGAGGCGGATGCCGGCGGCGCGCGCCTCGCGCAGCAACCGCTCCACGCCCGGGCGCAGCGCGATGCCGCCCCCCTGCATCAGCTCGGCGTAATAGCGGTTCTTCGCCGCGTGCAGCGCCGGGATGCCCGCGGCCACGTCCGGCGGCACCGTGCCGTCGCGATAGACATACGCGCTCAGATAATGGTGCATGCGCTCTTTGCCGCCGGTCACGCTGAGCCACCGCCCGTACAATGCCTCGTCCCAGTCCCAGTCGTGGCCGGCGGCGGCGAAGGCGCGATTGAACGCGATGCGGTGGCCGTCGCGCTCGGTGTCCGCCAGCGTGCCGTCCACGTCGAAGATCAATGCCTTGGGTAATGTCATAAAAATTTAATCAATAACAAACGGTTAGAATGATAGCCTCTTATCATACACCATTCCCCCGCGGCAGGGGGAGCACATTCGCCCTCCGCCGTGGCGCGGAGGGCGGCCCACGCCCCCGATTCCCAGAATCGATTGAGCCGCCCGGTGGATTCTGGTATAAATACGCGTTTATTTTTTCTTGTCAGGAGATCACTGGATGGCGGTCGCAAAGAGCAAACCGGCAGCAGGCAAGGCGAAACCCAAGGCGAAAAAGGCCGCCCCCGCGGCGGCCTCGGCGAAGAAAAAACCTGCCGCGAAAGCCCCGGTGAAGGCCGCCGCCAAGGCGCCGGCGAAGAAACCCGCCGCGGCCGCCCCGGCAAAGAAGAAGGCGCCCGCCGCCGGCGGTTCCGTGCACGGCGCCAATCAGCTCCCCTACCTCGGCGTCGAGCCCTATCAGGAAAAGAAGGGCGAGCCGTACATGAATCCGAAGCAGGTCGTCCATTTCCGCGCCATCCTGAATGCGTGGAAGGCGAACCTGATCGAGGAGATGGAGCGCACCGTCGTCCACATGCGCGACGAGGCGGCCAACTTCCCCGACCCGAACGACCGCGCCAGCCAGGAGTCCGACTTCGCGCTGGAGCTGCGCACGCGCGACCGCGAGCGCAAGCTGATCAAGAAGATCGACGAATCCCTGCGTGCGCTCGAGAACAACGAGTACGGCTACTGCGAGGTGTGCGGCGTCGAGATCGGCATCCGCCGCCTCGAGGCACGCCCCACCGCCAACCTCTGCATCGACTGCAAGACCCTGGACGAGATCCGCGAGCGCCAGATCAAGGGTTGAAGAAGTCGCGCTGATCGGGGACGGACTTAAGTCCGTCCCCACCCCACCACTACGGTAAGAGGGGACAGACTTAAGTCTGTCCCCTTTCTGTTTCAGGCTTGTCTGCCCTGCCCCCGGTCGCTATCCTGTCCCAAGGGTCGCCCGGAGCGCGCCGTTCCGGCTCATCGCCCCGCCTCTTCCATATAAATAAAGGGCAGACCATGTCCAGCTCCGATATCGATTCCATCCTGATCGAAGACCGTCAGTTCGAACCCCCGGCCGCCTTCGCCGCCGCCGCGCGTGTAGACGAAAAGGCGCTCGCCGCCCTGCACCGGGCGGCACAGAAGGACCATACCGGCTTCTGGGCCGCGCTGGCGCAGACCGAGCTGGACTGGGAGACGCCGTTCACGCAGACGCTGGACGACAGCCACCCTCCCCACTACCGCTGGTTCCACGATGGACGGCTCAACGTCTCCTGGAACTGCCTCGACCGCCATCTGACGATGGACGGCGACAAGACCGCGATCCTCTTCGAGGGTGAAAAGGGCGATACCCGGCGCCTCACCTACGCCGAACTGCACCGCGAGACCTGCCGCTTCGCCAACGTGCTGAAGCAGCTCGGTGTCGTCAAGGGCGACCGCGTCATCATCTACATGCCGATGGTGCCCGAGGCGGTGATCGCCATGCAGGCCTGCGCGCGCATCGGCGCCATCCACTCCGTCGTCTTCGGCGGCTTCTCCGCCAACGCACTCAAGGATCGCATCGAGGACGCCGGCGCCAAGGTCGTCGTCACCGCCGACGGCGGCCACCGCGCCGGCAAGATCATCGCACTCAAGGCTGCCGCCGACTCGGCCATCGAGCACTCGGCGGTGAAACCCGAGCACGTCGTCGTGCTGAAGCGCACCGGCGAGGCCATCCCGATGCACGCCGGGCGCGACCTCTGGTGGCACGACGCCGTCGCCGGCGTCTCCGACGACTGCGAGCCGGTCTGGGTCGAGGCCGAGCACCCGCTGTACATCCTCTACACCTCCGGCTCCACCGGCAAGCCCAAGGGCATCCAGCACTCCAGCGCCGGTTACCTGCTCGGCACCGTCACCACCATGAAATGGGTGTTCGACCTGCGACCCGACGACATCTTCTGGTGCACCGCCGACGTCGGCTGGGTCACCGGCCACAGCTACGTCGCCTACGGCCCGCTCGCGGCCGGCGGCACCGTCGTCATGTACGAGGGCGCACCCACTGTGCCCGACGCCGGCCGCTTCTGGGCGATCTGCCAGCGCCATGGCGTCACCGTGTTCTACACCGCGCCGACCGCGATCCGCGCGCTGATGAAATTCGGCGATGAGATCCCGGCGCGCTACGACCTCTCGCGCCTGCGCCTGCTCGGCACCGTCGGCGAGCCGATCAACCCCGAGGCGTGGATGTGGTACCACCGCGTCATCGGCAAGGAGCGCTGCCCCATCGTCGACACCTGGTGGCAGACCGAGACCGGCGTCCACATGATCGCGCCCATCCCCGGCGCGGTCGCCACCAAGCCCGGCTCCTGCACGATACCCCTGCCCGGCATCGACGCCGACATCGTCGACGAGCACGGCAACCCCGTCACCCAGTCGGACAAAGGCGGCTATCTCGTCATCAAGAAACCCTGGCCGTCCATGCTGCGCACCGTCTGGGGCGACGACCAGCGCTACCTCGACACCTACTGGTCCAAGTTCGACAACCGTTACTACGTCGCCGGCGACAGCGCGCGCCGCGACGAGGACGGCTACTACTGGATCATGGGCCGCATCGACGACGTGCTCAACGTCTCCGGCCACCGCCTCGGCACCATGGAGGTCGAATCCGCCCTCGTCGCCCACCACCGCGTCGCCGAAGCCGCCGTCGTCGGCCGCCCCGACGCCATCAAGGGCGAAGGCATCTTCGCCTACGTCGTGCTGAAAGGAGAACGCCCTACCCTCGGCAGCGAACAGAAACTAACGGAAGAACTGCGCGCCTGGGTCGCCGAACAGATCGGCGCCATTGCCAAGCCCGACGAGATCCGCTATTCCGACAACCTGCCGAAGACGCGATCGGGGAAGATCATGCGGCGGCTGCTAAGAACGATCGCGCGCGGCGAGGAGATCACGCAGGATACTTCGACGCTGGAGAATGAGGGGATATTGGGGCAGTTGAGGGGGAAAGAATAATCCCCCTAAAATAATGCTTAAAAAGCTATTTAAAATACTCAGTATAGATAGACTGCGCCACTGTTGATGACCGAGTTATCAGTCTGGTCACCGTTGATACCTACCGCATTACTATCTTCTTCAACGGCCGCTACGGCTAAGGTATTACCATCAGCAGAAAGTGCGATGGAGCCAAAACCATCCCTTTCTTCCGTGTTTGAAGCTTTTATATAAGCCCGTTGAGACCATATAGAACCATCACGCACAAATAAATAAACTGCCCCGCCACCAATTGCATCATTACTATCCTGATCACCATTGATTCCAACGGCACTGCTAGCCTCATAGGCGCTTATGGCCAATGTATTACCATCAGCGGACAGTGCGATAATTCCGCCAAATCCGTCAAATGCCTCCGCATTAGAAGCTTTCACATAAGCCTGTTGCCCCCAAGATTCACCATTGCGAACAAAAATGTAAACGGCACCACTCTGCTCAGCATTGTTATTGGTTTGATCACCATTGATGCCAACGGAATCGCTACTCTCCCGAAGAGCCCCAACAGCCAAGGTACTACCATCAGCAGACAAGGCAACACTCCCACCAAACCAATCAGCCATTTCTGCATTCGATGCTTTTACAAAGGCTTGTTGATTCCAGACCTCATTGCTACGAGTAAAGATATAGACTGTACCACTGGAATGATCAGTGAGATTACTTAGGTCATCAGGCGCCCCCACAGACAAAGTATTACCATCTGACGAAAGTGCCACACTAAGACCAAAGCGCATATACTCCTCTGATCTGGAGGCTTTTATATAGGCTTGCTGACTCCAAACACCGGATTCACGGGAGAATACATATACAGCCCCAGACCCAAATACCGAATTATCAGATTGATCGCCATTAATGCCGACAGCTCCACTGCTCTCATAACTATTCCCCACCACTAGCGTATTGCCATCGGAAGAAAGCGCGATGCTTTCGCCGAATGCATCAAAATAATCAGTATTCGAGGCTTTAATATAGGCCTGCTGAATCCATGTCTCATCACTACGAACAAATATATACACTGCGCCACTATTAGTAGTAGTCGAATCTGACCAACAACATTTATTACTAGGATCATAATTACCGTCGCCATCTTCGGTAGGATGGCCATTAGTCTGATCACCATTGATACCAACAGCATTACCATCCTCACCACTAGCAGTTACGGCTAAAGTACCCCCATCGCCAGAAAGCGCAACATGCGAACCGAACCAGTCATATGTTTCTGCATTTGAAGCCTTCACATAGGCCTGCTGGACCCAGACGTTATTATCCTTAGCGAAGATATAGACAGCCCCGCTCTGCGGCGCTTCTTCATCGGCCTGCTCACCATTGATGCCTGTTGCTGAGCTGTCCTCTCCGACAGCGCCTACAGCCAATGTGTTACCATCCCCCGAAATAGCAATTGCAATCCCCAAGAGATCTTCCGCCCCTGGATTGGACGCTTTTATATATCCAATGGCACCTGATAAATCGTCATTGAGACTCACAAAGTTCGAGTCGACACAACCATTATCATTACAAGCCTGCAGTAAATAGCTGGCATTAATATGTGTTGGCAGAAAAACTTCACGCTCATACACCTCAGTATCGACTAAAATCGTAGCGATTTCGGCATAGCCTGATGTGCCATCGAGATTC
>JADLCS010000080.1 GCA_020847075.1 Gammaproteobacteria bacterium | reverse complement strand
GCTTGAAGTGGCTCGTCCGCGCCAGATCCTTGCTGTCCGCCTCGATGACTTCGAGTCTGGGATTGGTGAACCAGTCGGACGCATCGAGGTTACGCATAAAGGCCGACACCCTGGCGTTCGACTGCGCCGCCCCCTCGATCACCAGTTGCCTGCCCTGCTGAGAGACATTGGTCAGATACATGCCGCTCGGCACGGCCTTGACCAGCTCGTCGAACACGTGGACGATGGCGGGCCGGCGCGTTTGGAGCTGCTGAATGATGTTCATACGCGCCAGCAGTTGCGCCTTCTTGGCCTCGATGGTCTTGATCTCGACGATCTTCGCCTCGACCTTGGCGATCTCCTCCTCGAGGAACTTGTTGCGCATGGACTGCAGATCGATCATGCCCCCGACGTGGATATGGATGTAAAACACGATCAGGGCCATCAGCACGGCGGCGCCGGCGGCGACGGAAAAGAACTGCCGCTGCTGCTCTTTGCGCCGTATCTCGCGCCACGGTAACAGGTTGATGCTGGTCATCGCTCGGAAAACCTCCTCATGGCCAGGCCGCACGCGATCATCAGCGAAGACGCGTCTGAGCGGATCGCCTCGGGATTGATACGGGAGGTCAGCGACATATCGGCGAAGGGGTTCGCCACCGACGCGGTGATTCCGATCTTGTCCTCGATCAGCGTGTCCACGCCCGGAATCGCCGCGCAGCCGCCCGCCAGCACGATATGGTCGACCGAGTTATGCTGGCTGGACGAAAAGAAGAACTGCAGCGAGCGGCTCACCTGCTGCGCCATCGCCTCCTTGAACGGCTGCAGCACCTCGGGCTCGTAATTGTCGGGCAGGCCGCCCTGCTTCTTGGCCAAGCCGGCCTCCTCGTACGACAGCCCGTAGCGGCGCATGATCTCGTCGGTCAACTGCTTGCCCCCGAAGACCTGCTCGCGCGTGTAGATCACCTTGAAATCGTGCGATACGCTCAGCGTCGTCATGGTCGCGCCCACGTCGATGACCGCGATGGTCTTGCCGACCCCGTTGTCGGGCAGCTGGCTGGCGAGGAGGGAAAACGCCGCTTCCATGGCGAAGGCCTCGACATCCACGATCCTGGCATTGAGCCCGCCCAGCTCCAGGGCGGCCACGCGCACGTCCACGTTCTCGCTGCGGGAGGCGGCGAGCAGGACGTCGACCATGCCCTCCTGCTTCTCGGAGGGGCCCATCACCTCGAAATCGAGGTTCACCTCCTCGCGGGGATAGGGAATATACTGATCCGCCTCGAGCTGGATCTGGTCCGCCAGCTCGTCGTCGGACAGATTGGCCGGCATGTTGATCATCTTGGTGATCACCGCCGACCCCGCCACGGCCACCGCCGCGTTCCTGGTGCGCGTACCGGCGCGGCTCACCGCCCGCTTGATGGCGGCGCCCACGGCGTCCACGTCGGCGATGTTCTTCTCTTCGACGGCGTTCTGCGGCAGCGGCACCACCGCGTAGCTCTCCACCCGATAACGGTTGCCGCTCTGCCCCAGCTCGAGCAGCTTGACCGAAGTGGAACTGATGTCGAGCCCGATGAGGGGCGAGGCCGACCTATTGAAAAGCTGAAACATGGTGGCTTCCCTCAACCCATCCTCGGGTATGCGAATCCCTGTTCATTGGCATCATCCAACGTGCAACTATAGGTTTTAAGGTAATAATTGACAACAAGCACCTGTCATACAACGCATGTTATCGTCCGCTGCGGTAAAAAGTTTTATACTCTAGCCCTTATTTTTGCTAACTGGTCGCCATTCCCGTTCCCGACACGCCTATCTATGACCCTCCCGCGCAAACTCCTCCTCGCCGGCCTGCTCGGCCTGGGCGGCACCGCCCTGCTCGGCGTCATCGGCCTGGCGGCGAGCTATCTCTATATCGCGCCCGATCTGCCGCCCATCGACGCCCTGAGGGACATCCGCCTGCAGGTGCCCATGCGGATCTATACCCGGGACGGCAAGCTGATCGCCGAATTCGGGGAACAGAAACGCACGCCGATCCGCTTCGAGGAAACACCCGACCTGATGGTCAAGGCGATCCTCGCGGCCGAGGACGATCGCTTCTTCGAACACCCCGGCGTCGACTATCAGGGGATCCTGCGCGCGGCGCTGAACCTGGCCCGTACGGGGGAAAAATCCCAGGGCGGGAGCACAATCACCATGCAGGTGGCGCGCAACTTTTTCCTCACCAGCGAGAAGACCTATCTGCGCAAGCTCAGCGAGATCTTCCTGGCGCTGAAGATCGACAAGGAGCTGTCCAAGGAAGAGATCCTCGAGCTCTATCTCAACAAGATCTATCTGGGTAACCGGGCCTACGGGGTCGGGGCGGCCGCGTACACCTATTACGGCGTCGGCGTCGCGGACCTCTCCCTCGCCCAGATCGCCATGATCGCCGGCCTGCCCAAGGCGCCCTCGCGCTACAACCCGCTGGCGGATCCGGGGCACGCCGGGGCGCGCCGCAATTACGTGCTGCGGCGCATGCGCGAGCTGGGATACATCGACAAGGAGAGCGCCCGGCAGGCCACCCAGAGCGCCGACGATGCGAAACTCCACAGCGCATCGATGGAGGTCGAGGCCAACTATCTGGCCGAGATGGTGCGCGCGGCCATGATCGAGCGCTACGGCGAGCAGGCCGCCTACACCGCGGGATTGAAGATCTACACCACACTGGACTCACGCCTGCAGCAGGCCTCCACCGGCGCACTGCGCTCCGCGCTGTACGCCTACGACCGCCGCCACGGCTTCCGCGGCGTCGAGGGGCGCATCGCGGCCGACCGCCGGGCGGAGGGCGGCGACTGGGCCGACGAGCTGCGCCGCCACAACGAGGCCGGAGGGCTGAAGGCGGCGCTCGTCTCGCGGGTGCAGGACCAGGCGATCACCGTGAAGCTGGCCGACGGCAGCAGCGTCGATATCGCCTGGGACGGCCTGTCGTGGGCACAGCCGTATCTCAGCGAGAACCGTCGCGGCGCGGCGCCGAAGTCGGCCGCCGACATCGTCCGCGCCGGAGATATCGTGCGCATCGCCGCCGCTCCCGACGGCTGGCAACTGGCGCAACTGCCGTCCGTCCAGGGCGCGCTGATCGCCCTGGACCCCCCGGATGGCGCCATCACCGCCCTCGTCGGCGGCTTCGATTTTCAGCGCAGCAAGTTCAACCGCGTCACGCAGGCGCTGCGCCAGCCGGGCTCCAGCTTCAAACCGTTCCTTTACTCGGCCGCGCTGGAAAAGGGCTTCACCCCCGCGACGCTGATCAACGACGCGCCCGTGGTCTTCGACGACGCCGGGCTGGAAAGCGCCTGGCGCCCGGAGAACTATACCGGGGAATTCTTCGGCCCCACGCGCCTCAGGGTCGCGCTGGTGAATTCGCGCAACCTGGTCTCCATCCGGCTCCTGCGCTCGATCGGCATCGACTACTGCATCGATTATCTGACCCGGTTCGGTTTTCGCGCCGGCGACATGCCGCGCAATCTCTCGCTCGCGCTCGGCAGCGCCTCGGTCACGCCGCTGCAGCTCGCCGCCGGCTACGCGGTGTTCGCCAACGGGGGATATCGCGTGGCGCCGTATTTCATCGACCACATCGTCGGTGCGAACGAGGAGGTCCTGTTCCGGGCCGTGCCCGACCGCGCCTGCCCGGAGTGCGAGGAGGCCTTCCCGGCGGAGCAAACCGCGGATGGCCCGGAGGCCGCTGCCCTTGCGCCGGACGCGCCCGGCGTCCAGCCGGCATTCAACCCGGCCCGGAGGACCGTATCCGCGCAGAACGCCTACCTGATGACCTCGATGATGCGCGACGTCATCCAGTCGGGCACCGGCGTACGCGCGAAACAGCTCGGCCGCGGCGATATCGCCGGCAAGACCGGCACGACGAACGATCAGCGCGATGCCTGGTTCGCCGGATTCACCAGCGAGACGGTGGCCATCAGCTGGGTCGGCTTCGACAAACCGCAGGCGCTCGGCAACGGCGAAACCGGCAGTCGCGCCGCGCTGCCGATGTGGATCGCCTTCATGCGCGAGGCCCTGCGCGGCGCGCCGGAACACCCGCTGGACCGGCCGCCGGGCCTGGTGACGGTACGCATCGATCCCGACACCGGCCTGCTCGCCAAGAGCGCCCAGTCGAACGGGATCTTCGAGACATTCTTCGCCGACAATGCCCCCCGCCAGTATGCCGGCGCGGGCGCGCCCTCCACCATCGGCGAGGAAACGGGGGCGGGCCGGCCCCTGGTGCCGGAACAGCTGTTCTGAAGTTTACCGCCTGATCAGCGCCGGAGAACGACGCGCCGCCCGTCCTGCATCCCGGCGATGGCCCCGGGCCGGAGGCGGTCGCCCGCGTCAGCGCCCGCCGGGGGCGGCCGCCTTGCGGGCAGGGCGCGGATACGACTCGGGATACGCTAGCCGTGCGACACCCGCCGCCACGGCGGCCTGGGCCACCGCGGGGGGTACGCGGTCGATGAGGCGCGGATCCAGCGGCTTGGGGATGATGTACTGGGGGCCGAAGGAGAGAGACTCCAGCCGATAGGCCGCGAGGACCTCCTGCGGCACCGGCTCATGCGCGAGCTCGGCCAGCGCGTGGACCGCCGCGACGAGCATCTCCTGGCTGATCGTCGTCGCGCGTACGTCGAGCGCGCCGCGGAAGATGAAGGGAAACCCCAACACGTTGTTGACCTGATTGGGATAGTCCGAACGCCCGGTCGCCATGATCAGATCGTCGCGCACCGCCAGCGCCGCGGCGGGATCGATCTCCGGATCGGGATTGGACAGGGCGAAGATCACCGGACGCGGGGCCATGCCGGCGACCTGCTCCGGGCTGACCAGACGCGGCCCCGACAGGCCGATGAACACATCGGCCCCGCGCATCGCGTCGGACAGCGTGCGTTCATCGGTATCCAGCGCGAATTCGCGCTTGTATTCGTTGAGATCACCGCGTCCGCTGTGGATCACGCCGGCGCGGTCGATCAGGCGGATGTTCTCCCGGCGCACGCCGAGCGCGGTCAACAGCCGCATCGAGGCGATGCCGGCCGCGCCCGCGCCGAGGCAGACGATCTTCGCCTGCCGCAGGGACTTGCCCTGCAGTTCGAGCGCGTTGATCAGGCCCGCGGCCGTGATGACCGCGGTGCCGTGCTGGTCATCGTGGAACACCGGGATGTCCAGCCGCTCGCGCAACGCCCGTTCGATGACGAAGCACTTGGGCGCGGTGATATCCTCGAGATTGATGCCGCCGAAGGTGGGCGCGATGCGCGCGACCGTATCGATGAAATCCTCCGGCCGCTCGGCGTCGACCTCGATGTCGAACACGTCGATGTCGGCGAACTTCTTGAACAGCACCGCCTTGCCTTCCATCACCGGCTTGCCCGCCAGCGCGCCGACGTTGCCGAGCCCCAGCACGGCGCTGCCGTCGGTGATCACGGCGACCAGATTGCCCTTGGCGGTGTAGCGATAGGCGTCATCGGGATCGCGCGCGATCGCGCGCACCGGTTCGGCCACGCCCGGGGTATAGGCCAGACCGAGCTCGTACTGGGTGGAACACGGCTTGGTGATCGCGATGGCGATCTTGCCGGGCGCGGGATCGGCATGATAGGCGAGCGCGGCCTGCTTGCGGTCTTCGGTCATGGGTCTCGGTCGGAATCCGGTGCTGGGACGACGATTATCCGTGATCGGACCCGCGGCTGCAAATACGGGCCGGCGCCGTCATTCGACCACCTTGAGCCGGGTCCCCGGCGCGGGAACGCCGTCCGGGTACACCTGATTCAGCAGCCTCAACTGCTCTTCGGCATGTTCGTTCAGCGGCGACCGCTGCGCCAGCCCGGCGAGATCGGTGGGTTCTTCCAGCGGCAGCAACCGTATCCTGAACGCCCTGGCAAGCCCCTGTTCCGGTTCGGAAAGCGGATGAAAACTGCGCGCCGTCGCGACGAATTCCGCGTCATGCCTCTCGAAGGCCTCCCGGTTCCTGCCCGTCCCGACGAACAGATAGGCCCACTGCCGATGGTAGATCACGCTCACGCGCTCCAGGTGCGGTGCGGACGCGGTGCCGGCCTCGACGATCGCGCTGTATCCCTCGAGGCCGGACGGTCCAAGTTCCTCTTCCCGGCGCAGGCCCTTCGACCTGAAACGGTTCCGGATGAACTCGCGCGGGGACCGCCGCTCCTCGAGTTCCTCCAGCGAGACCTGCAGGACCGCGTCCCGTTCCGGCGACTGCAGCACCAGGCGCTCCGGCAGGTTCTCGCTCGACCAGCGCGCCGGCGGAGTAAAGCCGATGCCGAGATCCGCGTGATAAAACGTCCCGCCGCGCACCACCCCGGCCCGCTCGCTGTCGCCATAGACCAGGCCGTCGAGATAGGCCAGATAGTCCTCCGCTTCATGCGTCTCCGTCGCGGCGGCGGCCTCCGGTTCCGCGTAGGCGACGGCCTCCTGCAGACGCTGATCGCTGGAAGGGTGCGAGGCGAATACTCCGTGGTAGATCTTCGGCTGGCGACCTTCCTCCACCGCCAGCTGGCGCTCGTAGAGCTCCTGATCCTTCAACACCTCGAGCACCTCGAGCATGGCCCGCGGATCGTAGCCGCTGCGGGCGAGATACTCCGCGCCGAGCCGGTCCGCCTCCAGTTCGTGCTCGCGCCCGTAGCCGCTCGTGATCGCGCCGCCCAGCACGTTGAACAGGCCCTGGCCGATCTGGTTGCGCAATTCGGGGATCAGGACGGAACCTATGGTGTATCCGATCTGGGCGGCGCGCGTCCCGCTGATCTGACGCACGGAATGACGCGCGGTGACATGACCGATCTCGTGGCCGAGCACCGCCGCCATCTCGGCCTCGGAGCCGAGATAGGCGAGCAGGCCGCGGGTGATGTAGATATACCCCCCGGGCAACGCGAACGCGTTGACCTCGGGGGAATCCAGTACGGTGAAATGATAACTCAGCGCCTCGCGGTGGCTGTTGGCCGCGAGACGCCCGCCCACCCGCTGCACGTAGTCCTGCAGTGCGGGATCCTCGTAGGCGCCGCCGAACTGGCGTACGATCTGCGCGTGCGCCTCGCGGCCGAGCTGGATCTCGTCCTGCTCGGACATCAATACGAAATCGTTTTTGCCGGTGGCGGGATTGACGGCGCAGGCGCCCAGCGCGAGCCCCGCCGCCAGCGCCATGAGACATTCGATACGGAACGGTTTCAGCACGCGACGGCGCCCCTCATCTCATCCGTCCTCCGCGATCACCTGCAGCGAGGACGGGTGGCGGATCTGCATGAGCGGGGCCGCCCCGCGCGTGATCAGCCAGCCGCGCGCGACCACCGTGCGGCCGACCAGATCGTGCGGGCGAAAGGCGGGGAAATAACGCAGGTCCGGCCGCGCGATGCGCAGGGCCAGCCCGCCTTCGAGATTCAGCCACACGGCGCCGGCCCCCGTTCCGACGCGTACGACCTTGCCGCGCACGAAACGAAAACCCGATTCCGGCACATCGGGGCCGATCTCGGCCCCGGGCAGCGGCCGGTAATAAGCCAGCCGCCACAGACCCAGGCCCGCCCCGCTCGCGCCCGCCTCGGCGCGGCGGTAACACTCCTGGTCCTCCAGATTGGGCGGGACCGCGATCGCCACCGCGTATCCGCGTTCCAGCAGCCAGGCCTGGACGCTCATGCCGTCCGCCCGGTAGAGATGGGCCAGCAAACGGCCGTAACGATCGAAGCGCTCCCGGTCGTAGCGCAGGCTCAGCTCGTCATTCGGCGGGGCGAGCCATCCCCTCAGCGCGTCGCGCGCCTCTTCGGCATAAGGTTGCCCGGGATCGTCCGCCCGCGGAAGCTCGGGGGCGTTGACGCCGATCAGGCGCACCTTGCGCCCGTCGCGCAGCATCAGCGTGTCGCCGTCGTGGACATGCGCGACCCGCACCCGTTCATCGGTGCGATCGGCCGGACAATCCGCCACCGCGCCGTGCGCGTACAGCATGCCCGCCAGGACCAGCGCGGACCCGTGTCCGCGCCCGCCCCGCCAGAAACGAAAAAGGGCACGCCCGTGGGGTGCCCTTTCGACCGCGCGCCCGAAAGGCATCGCGTTATTTTTTCATGCCGTACTTCTGTCGGAACTTGTCGACACGGCCGGCGGTATCCACCAGCTTCTGCTTTCCGGTATAGAACGGATGGCACTGCGAACAGACATCGATATGCAGATCCTTGCCCACCGTCGAGCGCGTCTTGAACGTGTTGCCGCAGCCGCAGGAGACCGTGATCTCGTTGTAGGCGGGGTGAATCTCCGACTTCATGACCGTATCCTCATAACCCAACTGTATCCGCCGCCCTCCCGGACCGGGAATGGCCGGCGGGCCAAAAGACCGGTTATTGTAAGCAAAGCGCCGAGCGCCGGCAAGTCGCCCCGCCGGGCTACTGGTTGATATTGACGATGAGCGATTGCGGCACCCCGTCGCGTTCGACCTCCAGGCGGATCTCCTCCGCGCTCGACAGCCCGCGCAACAGGCTCAGGGCCTTGGCCGGGGAATCCAGCCTGACCCCGTTGACGCTGGTGACGATATCCCCGGGGGAGAGTCCGGCGCGCGCGAACAGGCCGGCGTCCTGGCCGGGCTGCAGTTCATAGCCGATGAAGCGCCCGTCGGCGCTCTTGGGGTTGATCTGGACCAGATTGCCGGCGCTCTGGGGATCGGAGAGGACCCTGTCGCGAAATTCGCGCAGATTGGCCGGCGGCGGCGCCTCGGGCCCGCCCCTGGCCGCGCGGGAGGGCGCCGCCTGGGGGGGCTCCGCCGCGGGGGCGGCCGCGCCGCCGAGGTTCCCGAGCCCGTCCTTGGGCAGGCGCAGGGTCTCCAGGCGCCCGTTCCGTTCCAGCACCACGCGATCGGGATGGACCTCCTTCAGGACGGCGCCCCCCGGCAACTGGGCATTGATGGCGTAAAAGGCCTCCGATCCCCCCGGTGCCGCGATGATCGCGCCGCCTCCCGTCGCGCTGCCGGAGGCCACCACGCCGCTCAGGGTCAGATTGAGCTGGGTCTCGGGCAGCGATTCGACCGCCGGGATTTCGCGCCCGACGGGCTTTTCACCGAAGAGATGCCACTTGGCGATATCCCACGAGGCCCCGCTTCCCGCCGCCCGATCGCCCGCCCCGCCGAAGACCTCCGGCGGCGGCGGGGCCAGGCCGCGCGCGGGCAGGGGAATCAGTTTCCAGGTCAACTGGGCGAGCGTCGCGGCCAGCATCAAAACCAACACCACCTGCACCAGGGTGATGATGCGGCGCTGCACGGCATCGAGGAAAAACAGATCCCACGCCTTTTTCCAGTCCAATGCGGGCCTCATCATGACGCTTGCTCCCGAAACGCGGCCGTTGTCGCGGCCTTCGCTAAAAACCGAAGTACAAATATAACAGACCGAACAGCACCGGTTGATGGACCATATAGATCAACAGGCTGTGCCGGCCGCCGAAGGCGAGCAGACGGAACGGGGGCGCCGGACTGGACCAGTCCCGCACGGCCGCGCCCGGAGACAGGCGGAACAGGGCCTGTCCCAGGAACTGCCCGATCTGCACCACGCCGAACCACGGCAGCAGCGGGACGTAGTCCTCGGTGAGCGGCTTGTGCGTCATCAGCCCGATCCACTGCAGCGGCGGATGATCGAACCAGGGATGGGCGAAGCCGCTGCCGAACAGGACCAGGAGGATACCGCACACCAGATTGAAGCGATAAAAGCGCACGGTCAGCAGGCCGAGCACGCTCGCCACCGCGATGAAATGCAGGATCCCGAAGAAGATGTACGTGGACGGGAACATCATCCGGCTGCCCAGCGTCACCAGCCCGGCGCAGACGATCAGCAGGGTGAGGCGCTTCAGATAGCGCGCCCCGTCGAGGCCCTGCCGGCGGACCAGCGACTGGCTGACGCCGACCAGGAGCAGGAAGAGGCTGACGATGAGGGCGCGGAGGCCCAGCCAGCGCGGATCGTGATTGAAATCGATGCCCAGCCGGGCGAACAGATTGAGATCGAAGGCGAGGTGGTAGGCGATCATCATGGCCAGGGCGCCCCCGCGCGCCACGTCGACCGCCATATAGCGGCGCGGCGCGGTCATCTCAGACACCCCGGCGAGGCCGGGGGCCGAGGCGGCGGTGGAATCTTATGCACATGGGAGAACGGGGGTGTGCCACCCCGGGCCCAAGGCCCCGGCACGGCGCCGAGCAAAACTGATAACACATTGATATAAAAGATATAAATTCACTCGATCGGGCGATCCCCCGGGAGATTACCCGGATTCCGGGGCTGACGGGGGACATCGGCAGGCGGGTTTTCCACAGGCTTATCCACATGCCGGGGGCAAATCTCGAGGTCGAACAGCCCGTTAGCAGCCGATCATTTCCATTCCAGCAGTGTCCAGTTCGGGATCAGCAGATCCTGGCTCAATTCACTCCGGCGCGATTCGAGATTCCCATCCCCGTCGGTGTCCACCAGGTAATACGGCGCCCCCTTCTTGGGGATCACCTTGATCATGTAGAGTCGGCCGTGGATGCGGTATTCCTCGATCGTCCTGTCCCCCCCCTGGACGATCGTGACATCGGGCGTCGGCGCCGGCTGCTCCGTGGCGGTCGAGCCGGATTCCTCCTGCGCCGGAACGGCGGCGGGCAGGAGCAGCAGCATCACTAAGGCAATCGTCTGTCTCATGGCGTTTCTCGCTCACAAATCGAGCAGAATCTCCTTCTCCTCCGCGGATGGCTCGAAGCCGCGGTGTTCATAATACCGGAAGATGGCCGCGACCACCTCTTCGGGCTCGTCCAGCAGTTGGAACAGTTCGAGGTCCTGCTCCGCGATCGCCCCCTGCGCGACCAGGGTGGTCCGGAACCATTCGATCAGCCCGGCCCAGTAGGCGCTGCCGACCAGGATGATCGGGATGCGCCGCGTCCGCCCGGTCTGTACCAGGGTCAGGATCTCCGCCAGTTCGTCCAGCGTTCCGAACCCGCCGGGCAGTACGACATAGGCCGAGGCATACTTTACGAACATCACCTTGCGCGAGAAGAAGTGGCGGAAACGCAGCGATATGTCCTGGTAGTCGTTGGAGACCTGTTCCCTGGGGAGCTGAATGTTCAGGCCGATGCTCGGCGACTTGCCCTGGTACGCGCCCTTGTTGGCCGCCTCCATGATCCCGGGACCGCCGCCGCTGACCACGCTGAAACCGGAATCGGACAGGGCCCGCGCGATGCGCTCGGCGCGCCGGTAATGCTCGGAGTCGGGACGCGCGCGCGCGGAGCCGAAGATGCTGACCGAAGGCTTGATGCGGGCCAGGCGCTCGAAGCCCTCGACGAACTCCGCCATGATCTGAAAAATCTTCCAGGATTCGCGGTTCAGCAGCGTCTCGTCGGCCATGCCGAAGCTCGGGTGCGTCGCTTTGTCCAGTTCATTCATGGTGGGGATCTCGTAGCAGGCATGCCTGCGCAGGGTCGCCGCGATCCGCGGCCGGAACACCGGTCACGCCGGGATACCCCATAGTATAATGGATGCCGTTCGACCCATACCGGTCGGCCCACACTTCCCTCACCGATAGAGACGCCGTCCGAGAAAAATGTCATGCCGCGATTGATCCTGGTGGACGGCTCTTCCTATCTCTACCGCGCCTACCACGCCCTGCCGCCCCTGACCAATTCCAAAGGCGAGGCGACCGGCGCGGTCCTGGGCGTGGTCAACATGCTGCGTACCCTGCTCAAGGAATACGCCCCCGAATACATCGCCGTCGTGTTCGACGCCAAGGGCAAGACCTTCCGCGAGGAGCTCTACGAACACTACAAGGCGAACCGTCCGCCCATGCCGGACGATCTGCGCAGCCAGATCGAACCGCTGCACGCCGTCGTGCGCGCCCTCGGCCTGCCCTGCCTGGCCGTGGAGGGGGTCGAGGCGGACGACGTGATCGGCACCCTCGCCGCGCAGGCGCGGGCGGCCGGCATGGACGTGCTGATCTCGACCGGCGACAAGGACATGGCCCAACTCGTCGACGGACGCGTGACGCTGATCAACACCATGACGCACCAGACCCTGGATGCGGCGGGGGTGGAAGGGAAATTCGGCGTCGCGCCCGAACGCATCACCGATTACCTCGCCCTGGTCGGCGACGCCTCCGACAACATCCCCGGGATCCCCGGCGTCGGCCCCAAGACGGCCGCCGCGCTGCTGAAGGAATACGGCTCGCTCGCCGAGATCATCGCGCGGGCCGGAGACATCAAGGGAAAGACCGGCGAGCGCATCCGCGCGCATCTCGAACAGCTCCCGCTCGCCCAGCGGCTCGCGACCATCAAACAGGACGTCGCGCTCGACCGCGGGGTGCAGGACCTGTGTCCGGCCGCGCCGGACGTGGCCGCCCTGCAGGGACTCTACCGGCACCTCGAATTCAAACGCCTGCTCGAAGAACTGCCCGGACCCGGCGCCGAACCCGCGCCCGAGGCCCCGGCGACCGCCCGCCCCGCGCGCTATGAATGCGTGCTGACCGAGGCGGCGTTCGGCGCCTGGCTGGACAGGCTGCGGAAGGCGGAACTGATCGCCTTCGACACCGAAACCACCAGTCTCGACACCCTGGAGGCCGAGATCGTGGGCGTCTCCTTCGCCGTCACCCCGGAAGAGGCCGCCTATGTGCCGCTGGCGCACGAATACCTGGGGGTTCCGCCCCAGCTCGAGCGCGCGGACGTGCTCGCGCGCCTGAAACCCCTGCTGGAGGATCCACGGCTCCCCAAGGTCGGACAGAACCTCAAGTACGATCTCGCCGTGCTCGAACGCCACGGCATCCGCTGCGCCGGTCTGCGCTTCGACACCATGCTCGAATCCTATGTCCTCAACAGCACGCTGGCGCGCCACGACATGGATTCGCTCGCCCTGAACTATCTGGAATACAAAACCCTGCTGTACGAGGACGTGGCCGGCAAGGGGGCCGCCCAGCGCCCCTTCAGCAGCGTCGAGCTCGAACTCGCGACGAGGTACGCGGCGGAGGACGCCGACATCACGCTGAGTCTGCACCGGGTGCTGTGGCCGCGCCTGACGGAGACGGGCCGGCTGCGCGAGGTATTCGAGACCATCGAGATGCCGCTGGTTCCGGTGCTGGCGCGCATGGAGCGCCACGGCGTGCTGATCGACGCCGCCATGCTGCGGCGGCAGAGCGAGGAACTCGGCGTGCGCATGGAAGAGCTCGGGAGACAGATCTACGCCCTCGCCGGAAGCGAATTCAACCTGGGCTCACCCAAACAGATCCAGGAGATCCTGTTCGACCGGCTCGGCCTGCCGGTGTTCGAGCGGACCCCCAAGGGCCAGCCATCGACCGCCGAATCGGCCTTGCAGGAGCTCGCGGCGGATTATCCCCTGCCGGGTCTGATCCTCGAACACCGCGCGCTCAACAAGCTCAAGTCGACCTATACCGACCGGCTGCCGGAGCAGATCAGCCCGCGGACCGGCCGGTTGCATACCTCCTATCACCAGGCGGTGGCGGCCACGGGCCGGCTCTCGTCGAGCAATCCGAATCTGCAGAACATCCCCATCCGCACCGAGTTCGCCCGCCGCATCCGCCAGGCCTTCATCGCGCCCCCCGGGCACCGCCTGCTCGCCGCCGATTACTCGCAGATCGAGCTGCGCATCCTGGCCCATCTGTCCGGCGACAGCGGCCTGCTCTCGGCCTTCATGCGGGGCATGGACATCCACCGCGCCACCGCGGGCGAGATCTTCGGCGTCGATCCGCGCGACGTCACGCCGGATCAGCGGCGCGGCGCCAAGGCGATCAACTTCGGACTCATCTACGGCATGTCGTCCTTCGGGCTGGCGCGCCAGCTCGGCATCGAGCGCAACGCGGCCCAGGAATATATGGACCGCTATTTTTCGCGCTATCCCGCCGTCAAAAAATTCATGGACGACACCCGGCGCTCGGCGGCGGAACTCGGCTACGTGGAAACGCTGTTCGGGCGACGCCTCTATCTGCCGGAGATCCAGTCGCGCAACCGCCAGCGACGCGAGTACGCGGAACGCGCCGCGATCAATGCGCCGATGCAGGGTACCGCGGCCGACATCATCAAGCGCGCCATGCTGAAGGTGGACGACTGGCTGCAAGGCGATGGCGGCGGCATCAGGATGATCATGCAGGTGCATGACGAACTGGTATTCGAGGTGCCCGGGGACCGCGTCGACGAGGCCGTCGCGCGCATCACCGCGGACATGTCCTCCGCGGCCGAACTCGCCGTGCCGCTGGAGGTCGGTATCGGGGTGGGGCTCAACTGGGACGAGGCGCACTGATCCGGAGGACACGCCCCGCCGCACCGGCGACGCTTTTCCGACGCCCGGGGTCCGCGCACGGACACAAAGTCTATCTCTCTGTCAGAAAAGAATTTTTATCCACGGGCGTCGCGCGCGTCGCGGGAAGAAAAAAACCTCTGTGCGTCCGTTGAACTTTTTCGCACCGGGCCGGTCTCATTCCTCAGACAGCATTGCTTTACGTTCCCCGCGAACCTCCCACTTGCGGGGACTCCATACCCGGTAACCCCAAGCCGGGCTTGTTCGCCCCAGGTATCCCTCCCTCTCTCATACTGGGGCTTTTTTTTGCCCGAAATCCAGCCAGGCGACCACCCTGCCCCGCGCCTCGTCCACGCCCTGTCCATCCAGCGAGGAAAACAGTTGCACGCTCACATGGGCGTCGTCCGACGGCAATCCGCGCCGCCAGGCATGCAAGGCCTTGTGCCCCGCGCCGCGGCTCAGCTTGTCGGCCTTGGTCAACAGAATATGCACCGGCATGCGCCGCGGGCGGCACCAGTCGACGATCATGAGCTCGAATTCGTCGAGGTCACGGCGGCAATCGGCGGTGAGGATCAGGCCGCACAGCGAACGACGTCCTTCCAGATACCCCTCGATCAGCGGCCGCCATTCCTGCCGCAGCCGGTCGGGTACCTCGGCGTATCCATAGCCGGGCAGGTCGACCAGGCGGCGCTCCTCGCCCAGGTCGAAGAAATTGATCTGCTGCGTGCGTCCCGGGGTCTTGCTCGCGCGCGCCAGCGCGCGTCTGCCGACGATGGCGTTGATGCTGCTCGACTTGCCCGAATTCGAGCGCCCGACGAAGGCGACCTCGAGCCCGGCATCCGGCGGCATCGAATCGGCGTGCTGCGCGCCGAACAGAAAGCGCGCGCGCTGGAAATAGGACAGAGGATTCTTCTCCGGCGGTTGCGCGCCGGCGGGGGGGGTATCCGCGGGTCCGGGCCGGGGCACGCCGCCGCCGCTCAGCGCTTGCCCTTGCCGAATACGTAGCGGGCAAGGCTCACCTCTTCGGTGCTGACGTGCCGCAGCAGATGATCGAGACTGATGAGCGCGTGCTCCAGCAGGTTGACGGCGATGTAAGGATGCTCGACGCGGAGGCGCTCGTACATCGGACGCGACAGCTTCAGCAGCTGGGTCTCGCTGCGGCCGGCCCGCATCCTGAGCAGGCGCGGCTTGCGATCGAAGAAAGACATCTCGCCCATCATCTCCCCGGAGGAGACGCGTCCCACCTCGGTCTCCTGGCCGCCCTCCTCCAGCGACAGCAGTGCCTCGCCGCTGACTACGAAATAGAGCGCGTCGCCCACCTCGCCGATATCCGCGATCACCTGGCCCTTCTTGTATTTGACCACCTCCGTGTATTCGAGCAGCTTCTGCACCTCGGAGATGGTCAGCGATTCGCACAGATACTGCTGGTTGAGGAACTGGGTCAGATCGATCTGCTGTTTGGCCATCGAATTCTCCTGAAATGCCCGTGACCGCCGGGAGGGACCCCGCCCGCCCCGGACCATCAAGTGCCCGATTGTACACCATGGAGGGGAAAATCCGGCGGTTCCGGACCGGCGGGGCGCTGGGGATTGCCCCGATATTAAAGTATAATTTGGCCTTCAGGATACAGGGCGCCGGGATCCCCCGGGCCCGCGTCACCGGCAATCCACCCCAGAGGTACTCATGCAATTGCATAAAATTCTGATCGGATCCTTGTTGCTGTTGACCACCGTCGCGGTGCAGGCGGCGGGACCGCTGCGCTTCCAGGAAGGCGTGGACTACGAACTCGTCTCGCCCGCGCAGCCCACCGCCGACCCGACCAAGGTCGAAGTGATCGAGGCATTCTGGTACGGTTGCCCGCATTGCTATCGTTTCCAGCCCTACATCGAACGCTGGCTGCAGACGAAGCCGGACAACGTCGACTACATACGCCTGCCGGCGGTCCTGAACGAAAGCTGGGCGCTGGCCACTCAGGCCTATTACACCGAAGAGGCGCTGGGGGTCACCGACAAGATCCATATCGCCCTGTTCGACGCGATCCATCGCGACAAGCGCCGCCTCGACACCAAAAAGGACCTGATGAAATTCTTCGGCGAGCACGGCGTGAGCGAGGATCAGTTCAACAACGCCTTCGATTCCTTCTCGGTGGAAAGCAAGGTACAGCGCGCCCGCCAGATGACCCGGCGTTACGGCATCGACGGCACGCCGTCGGTCATCATCAACGGCAAGTACCGCACCGGACCCGGTATGGCGCGCTCTTACGAGCGCCTGATCGACGTGATGAACTTTCTCGTCGCCCAGGAAAGCCGTTCCCTGGCAAAATAACGACGGCTGGCCCCGGCCGGGCGGCCCGATGAAGACATCGGCGATCGGCGGGGGATACGCAAGGCAACGATGAAGGCCGCGGAACTCCTGGTCAGGTGTCTGGAAAACGAGGGTGTCGGCTGCATCTTCGGGATTCCGGGCGAGGAAAACCTCGAACTGATGGACGCCCTGCGCGATTCCTCGATTCGCTTCGTCACGACGCGGCACGAGCAGGGCGCGGCGTTCATGGCCGATGTCCACGGGCGCCTCACCGGCCGCGCGGGCGTCTGCCTCTCCACGCTCGGCCCCGGCGCGACCAACCTGATCACCGCGG